>JALOPX010000072.1 GCA_025453655.1 Candidatus Krumholzibacteriia bacterium | reverse complement strand
GAGGATAATAGATTCAAAGCGGAGAAATATAAATAAAAAACCCTACGTAAGGAGGGGATTTGGAGGAGGCATCATCAGGAGGCTATATAGTTCTATTTGATGGGCTGTTGGCCATAGTCACTAAAGTGTTCCAACTCGACCTTCGAGGCTCCGTCCTCGATGTACCCGCCGATGTTCTCCCAGAGACCGGTCTCTTCGTTGTACCAGAGGACGCTGTATCCCGAGGCGTCCGAATCGAGCCTGTCGAGGGAGATGGAGAGGATCACGGCCTTGTTGAAACGGATCCCGTGCGGTCCGAGTTCCACGACAGCTTCAGGGTAACGAGGCATGTCGATCGTGATTTCCGTGTCCTCGCTCAGGGCACCGGCGGGGAAGTAGACACTGTAGTAACCGTTGCTTACGGTTCCGCCTTCGGCAGCAGAGATCAAGGCGGACGAAGCCGATCCCAGCATATCTCTGGATGAGCCCGCGGAGGCGACGAGCTGTGCGAAAAGGGGGCTCTCGACACCGGGCATGGTGCTTTCCTGTGAGGGGGTAACAGGCGAGTTGGACCCACAGCCCATGGCAGCCAGTACACTGAGGATGGTCAATGCGGTGAGGAAATTATGGGCTCTGGTTCTTTTCATGCTCGGCACCTCCTAGTGCGGGCTCAGTTGAAAGCTTTTTATCAGTTCCGGTGATATGACAAGGCAACCCGGGTGCCATGCCTGCGGGAGGGGGCTTCCGCGGCCTGGGGGAAGGGAGGCAAATGCCGCCCAGGCCGGATTTCCGGCGGCCCGGGGTGCCCGTAACCACTTGGTATTGAATGTCATGAAAGGGCTGCGACAATCGCCTGACGGGCCTGTCTATTTTCGGAATAGTTGGAGATTCCACTCTTTGGGCCCAGATGCCTGAAACCTTTTTTGGGAATATTCCTGATCTTTCGGGGGATATCTATGTCCGGGAGAGTGATACTTGGGGTAACAGGATAAATATCAGTCTGTTACGGCTACTGGTTCATATTCACCGGTTTTGATATTTTCCTTAATGTTCGAAGCGTCTATTCCGTGTTTCTTCATCTTGTATCTCAGCGTTCCCCGTTCCACCTTAAGAAGGTCCGCCGCGCGGGTCACATTTCCGCTCGCGGACCTGAGGGCGGCTATGATCGCGCCCTTTTCGATCTCCTCGAGCGAGGCTCCCCGGGATGGAAGATCGATCCTTATCGTTCCTTCCTGTTCCGTGACGTTGAGAATGATTTCCTGTTCTTCCTTCTTTATCGGAAGATCCTCGGGCCTTATCTCCCCGCGCGAATCGAGGAGGACCGCCCGCTCGATCATGTTGATCAGCTCACGGTTGTTGCCCGGCCAGGAATACGATTCCATGAGCCCGAGCGCCTCCTCCGTTATCCTGATATCCCCCTTTTTCATCCGCTTGGAGAAAAGAGCGATGTAATTTCCCGCTATCGGCCTTATATCCTCCACTCTCTCACGCAGAGGCGGAACCGTTATCTCGATGACATTCAGCCTGTAATACAGGTCGGCCCTGAATCGTTTCTGTTCGATCAGGGTTTTGAGGTCGCGGTTCGTGGCGCATATGATCCTGACGTCAACGGGAAGAAACTGGGTCCCGCTTATCCGCCGTATCGTCCTTGAGTCGAGGAATTTCAAAAGTTTCGCCTGCAGGTTGAAATCGATCTCGCCGACCTCGTCGAGGAATATCGTTCCGCCGTTCGAAAGCTCGAACAGGCCCATCTTCCTTTCCTTGGCGTCGGTGAAGGCCCCCTTCTCATAACCGAAGAATTCGCTCTCGAGAAGGTTTCGCGGGATCGCCGCGCAGTTCACTTCGAGGAACGGCCCGTCCGCCCTCTCGCTAGACATGTGTATGGCCTTCGCGAGGGCGCCCTTCCCAGTCCCGTTCTCCCCGCCTATCATCACGGAGGTGAAATCGCTCCGTCCGACCTTTCGCGCGAGCTCTATCACGGCCGCGATCTTTTCGCTCGTCCCGATCAGTTCCTCGAAACCTTCGGGGCCGCTTTTGCGCCTGCTCACCTCGGTCATCTGCTGGCGTTTGCCGAGGCCCTGCGCGAATCCCGACAGAATGACGTTGAGGTCCCTGGTCTCATACGGATAGAACAGTGTGTGGCGCGCGCCGAGTTTCAGGGCGAGCCTGTCAACGCCGGCGAGCCCCTCGGGGGCGAACAGGATCAGTTGCGACGAAGCGTTATCCGATCGCCAGTCCTTCATCCTCTGCAGGCTTCCTCCGTCGTTGCCGCCTTTCCAGGCGGCGGGAAGGGAGAGGATCAGAAGTGGCGCCGGTTCGCCGGTCTGAGTTTTGAGGAACCCTTCGATGGAATCGAATCGTGAAACGGTCCAGCCGGCTTCCTCGCAGTCGCGGGCAATCGATTGCCCGGCGGCCGGATCGCAGGAGATCATGTCGAGCCTGAGATTCATTATCACGAATTCCTTCGAGGTGCCCTCACCGTATGAATTGATGTTCCCATCGGATAACTGCAAGATACATGCCGCGTTATGGAATTCGTGCGAACGGCGCCGCGAAAGTGAGCACTTGACCGCGGCCGCTCTTATGCTTTTTAATATAAAGATGTTATAAGGTTACAACCTTCCCGGGCGGCGAGGCGCCTTCCTGGGTGGCAGCATTCGGAAGGGCTCTTTATGAAAATATCCTGGAAGTATCCTTGCATAATGTGGATTCTTGCCGCCCTGACGTTTCAGGGGTGCGGCGACGATCCGGATGTCATGCGCATGCCGATCATCGTCGAGGTAAGCCCCGATACGGCCGGCGTAGGCGACACGCTGACGATTTACGGAAGCGGCCTGCTTTCTGATCAGGCGCAGATCGAGGCAGCCTTCTCGGCGTGCGGTTTCACGAATCGCTATTCGTACCGCGTCGCGGTTCCGTTCGACGTGACCTCCTCGCGGATGTCCGTGATAGTCCCCGATGGCGCCTTTTCGGGGCAGTTGAGGCTTCAGTGGCCGAATCCCGTTTCGAGTTCCGGGATGCTCGGGTTATCGGCCCCTCCGGTCTCTTCCGATCCGGCAGGTATCGGCGTGATCCAGGATCCGGGCGACGCGGCGAAGATATTCTTCTCGGCTTCCGATTACGAATTCACCCTCGGGTCGGATGACGAAGCGACGGTTTATCTGCTCATTCTTTTCAACAGCGCGGCCCCATCTCCTTCGGGATTTTTTGAATACGACCTCGCCTCCGGATCGCCTTGTTGTCTTCCCGGGGGAACCGGGGGGTATGATGCGGCGCCGGGCCCGGGCGGCCCGAGTGTCGAAGGATCGCGGGAGCCGGGCGCCGCCGATCAGGGCTCGCCGACCCGCGCCGAAACCGATTCGCGCCGCAAGGCGACGCGCGCGTTCGATTTCGAAAAGAGGAAAAGGGAGGAATTTTCCGGTCTTCTCGATTTCGGGCCGCGTTCCGCGCCCTCGGGCCGGGTCGCCGGCGCACAGCGCGCCGCCGCGGATACGGCGGTATTCGACGTCTACGCCGATATCGAAGGCAGCACGATCGAGCCCTCTTCATTCGTGAAGGTCACCGCCGACCTGAAGTACGAGGGGGATCACGTGCTCCTTTATGTCGACCGCGAGACCGACGGTTCCTGCATCTCAGACGCCGAAGCGGAGATCCTCGGGGAATCGTTCGACTCGGGCATCTATTCGATCGACAGGGAGGCGTTCGGTTCCGAATCCGACATCAACGGCGACGGGAGGGTGAGCATACTGCTTTCGCCGGTAATCAACAGGCTCACCGATCCGGGAACCGCCACGACCGAAGGGTACATCGGGGGATTTTTCCTTCCCGGAGATCTTCTTCCCGCCTGGCTCGATCCATCCTGCACCAACGGCATGGAAATCTTCTATACATTCGTGCCGGATCCTCTCGGGCTGTACGGCAACGTGTACGAGAAGGATAGGGCGCTGGAGGTCATAAGGGGGGTGCTGGCGCACGAGTTTCTCCACATGATAATGTTCAACTACAGGATATTGATCCTCGGGGAGGGGATAAGCGCCCAATACGCGGCTGGCACCTGGATCGAGGAGGGGCTCGCCCACATCGCCGAAGATCTGAACGACCACGACGAGAGCAACATCGCGCGGGCCGCCCTCTTTCTCGAGGATCCCGGCGTCGTCACGCTGATTCACGGAGGCGACGCCCTCGACGAAAGGGGGGCGGCCTTCCTTTTCTTCAGGTATCTCGGAGACCGGTTCGGAGAGTCGATCTTCAGGGAGATGGTGCGGGCGAAGGCCTCGGGGGTGAAAATCGTGGAACTCACTGCCGGCGTGAATTTATTCGAGCTCTTTGCCGACTGGGCGGCCGCTCTGTACCTCGACGGCACGGGGATCAGCGCCGATCCGAGATTTTCCTACTCATCGATAGACCTGAGGGGGGATTTCGCGCCGCTTGGAATCCTCAGCGCCGAAGGATGTATGAGCTCGGTGTCGGGCGCGGTCAAATCGATGGGCCCCGAGTACATACTTCTTGAATTCGACGAGGGCTGCCGAAGCGATTTTTACCTGGAGTCGGGGATCAACTCCCTGATGAATGCCGTCATCGTGCGGCTGGAGTAGAATGGAAATCAGGATGCCGTTACGGGGCCGGATCCCATGCCGCCGTTCGAAGTCGGGCCGGCGCCCGCGGACGCTCGGAATTTATTCCCCGGTGCTGTTCGTATTGTCGGCGGCCTGTGCCCCGGCTCCACCTTCGAGCATCCTGCCCGGAAACGATTTTACCGTCGAAGGCCGGATTATCATCGACGGGCCATCACCCTTCGACAGGCGCTTCAGGCTCGAGGAGTCTGACGGGCGGGTATGGATCGTCTCGGGCCCGCGATTCGAAAGCGACCTCTCGATGCTTGATGGGAACGACGTGAGCGTCACCGGAAGGGTCATCCGGATGGACTCCTCGCTGCGCGTGATGGAAATCAGGGAATACCGCCTTCTTCCGGGGGAAGGCATGGCGGCCTTGCATGGCGTGGTCAGCGTCGAAGACTCGACGGTTTTCGTCAACCGGCTCAGTGACGCAAAAAAGTTCGGCATGGAAGGCTCTCTCGGGAAAGCTCTGATCGCGTTCGACCGTTCCAGGGTTTGGGTGTGGGGCGAATCCAAATCTCCGGCCGGAGGAAAACCTGGGAGGATGACGGTGAGGGGTTACGCGATACTCGGACCCGCCGAGTAGGGGTCAGACGCAGCCCGCTTCGCGGGCGCTTTCCAGATTCGAATACCTGATGAACTGCGACGCCTCGAGCTGCGCGAAAAAGAGGGCTAGGCGGTCGTGGCAGGGCTGGATCTTTTCCCCGAAGCGATCGCTCACGGTTTCCGCCACGCGGCCAACGTCGCTCCTCCCGTCGCAGAGAAGCCAGACGGCGCTTCCGATCTCGTCGAGCTTGATCCTTACATATCTTTTTTTCATCCTCGATTCGATGAGTTTTTTCATGAGCCTGTTGGTGAATCGCGGGGCGAGGATCGTGACGATCCCGTCCTCGCCGAGCTCGTGTTCCACGAGGCGTTCCGGCACCAGCGTAAGAAGGTTCACTTCGGATCTTGTCTTTTTCTTTTTGAACATCGCCTTTTCCGCATATGAGCCCGGAGTGAAAAAAGAGGCGCGGCGCAGGTTTTACAACCGGCGCCGCGCCCGTTGGCCGCGATTCTATTTCTTTTCGGCTCCGCTCCTGAGCGGAGTGTTGATCAGAATGTACGCGAGCAGCGCGAATACGACGAGGGCGAGCAACGGATTGCCGCCTTCGATGATCTTCGGGATGATCGCGTCGCCCTTTCCGATGACGACCGTGGCGGCGATGATGATGCCCATCAGCGCCTGTCCCGCGATCAGCCCGGAGGCGAGGAGGATGCCGGTGTTTTCGGTTCTTTCCTTGTTGAGGTTTCTCTTCTTCATGATCATGTCGGTTATCCACTTGATGATGCCGCCGATGAAGATCGCCGACGTCGTGTGGAACGGCAGGTACATGCCGACGGCGATGAGCATCGGGGACGGGGCTCCGATCAGGATCAGCGCGACGGCGAAGAGCGCGCCCGTGATCACGAGCGGCCACGCCATCTGACCCGTTATGATCCCCTGCGCCAGCATGGCCATCAGGCCCGCCTGGGGCGCCGGGAGCATCTCTCCGCCGATGCCGCCCATCTTGGCGTACCCGGTGTGGAGAAGCTGAAGGACGAGCGCCATGACGAACGCCGCAGCGATCACTCCTATGATGCAGCCGAGCTCCATCGCCTTGGGTGTGCCGCCCAGCAGGTGCCCCGCCTTGAGATCCTGTATGATGTCTCCGGCGACGCCGCTCGAACAGCAGACCACCGCGGCGACACCGAGCACCGCCGCCACTCCGAACGCCCCCTTGACTCCGACGATCACCATCAGTATCGCCGCCACGATAAGCGTTGAAAGGGTCAGCCCGGAGATCGGGTTGTTGCTCGAGCCGATCGTCCCGACGAGGAATCCCGCCACCGCGGCGAAAAGGAATCCCGCGACCGTCATGACGAGTGTCGAAACCAGCGCTCCAACGACGCTGCCGCTGAAATGCAGATAGAGGAAGAAAATGGGGATCATCAGGACCAGGATTCCGATGATCGTGATCGAATAGGGGATATCCTTCTCGATCCTGCTTTCCTCGGCTCCGGAGGAGGCCTTGCCTATCTGCCCGAGGTCCTTGAAGGCGCGGGCGATCCCGGCTCCGAGGGATTTGCGCATCCTGAAAAGGGTGTAGAACGCGCCGACGAGCATCGAGCCGACGGCGAGCGGGCGGACCTGGGAGTTCCATACCGCTCCGGCGGTCTGAAGCCAGTCGGTCCCGGCTCCGAACGAGCCGTTGATGAATATGAACAGGGGAACCATCATCATGTGCCCGAACACTCCGCCGGCGAAGACGATCGCGGCGAGTCTCGGGCCTATGATATAGCCGACGCCGAGCATCGCGGGCGAGGCGTCGGGAGTTTCGACGAATATGCCGCCGGTCGGGTTCAGGGTCTCCCCGATCTGCTGCATGTTGGATGTAAGGATCCTGAAGTTCCTGACCGTCGGAAGGACCCAGAACTGTTTGACGAATCCCTGCACGAGCTGAAGCCCGAACTCGTTCCTGAAGAGCTCCAGGAGGGCGGAGACTCCTATCATGCTGAAAACGTACTTCGCGCCCGTCGCGCCGCCCTGGCCCGCCTTTACGATCTCGGCGCAGGCCATGCTCTCGGGGAAGGGCAGGCTCTTGTCGTCGATCAGCACCCGCCTGAGGAATATCACGAACAGGACTCCCAGGATGCCGCCGACGAGCATGAGGCTCGTGCTTTCCCAGTAGTGGATGTGATCCCAGATCGGTTCACCCGTGTCGGGGTTCCTCGCGATGAGGAAAGCGGGGATCGTGAATATCGCTCCCGCCACGATGGCCTCGCCGACCGCCGCGGTGGTTCGGCATGTGTTCTCTTCGAGGATCGTCCCCCTGAAGATCTTCAAAACCGCCATGGCCATCACCGCCGCCGGGAAGGTGGCCGCGACGGTCATTCCCGCGACAAGGCCGAGGTAGGCGTTCGCCGCCCCGAGGATGACTGAAAGGATGGCGCCGAAAACGAGCGCCGGAACCGTGAATTCCTTCATCCTTGTTTCAGGCGACACATAGGGCTTGAACGAATTTTCGGTCATCTGATTCCCCCCTTCGACACTAATGAGATGGACTGTCTTTAATCCGAGCGTGAAGGATTCGACACAGAGAACCCTGATTTTTCGCCATGGTATTAAATTGGTTGCGATAAAGTCAAGATATTCATGATGTCAGGATCCTGACGGTCCGAGCCGCGGCCGCGCGGCGATTAAGAGGCCCAATCCCTTCGCTTCCCGCGCGATACGCAGTCCGGCGCCCCAGGGAACGATTCTTGCCGTCGTTGCGGCGTAAGCCGGGCGGACGCCGGCGTCGAAGGGCCTTCATCGCGGAGTGGAAAGACTGCTTATGAACGAGATCACGAACAACATTCTCGAGTTGATGTGCGGCGCGAGCGGCGCGAGGTGCGCGTTCGTCCACGCGAGGGTGCGGAACGAAGGTGGCGAAATCACCGTCATGAAACACCGTTACGACAGGGCGGATTCCGAACCGGGCAGGAGCAGATATTCCGACAGGCAGATCCGGTTCACCCTCCAGGAGCCGTTCTCGTCGGCGCCGGACGCGGGGCCCGCCGAAACCTTCTTCCCGCCTCGCGAAAGCGCGGGAGTCCCGCCGGCCGTGCCGGAGTACATATCGAATCCCATAAACGGATGGAATATCGGGAAACTCGACACGGATCTCTGGCGATTCTCGACATCGATGGAGGAGCTTCTAATCGACCTGGTGCTCGGGCTGGGGAAAGCCGAAGGAAGGAGATTGCGCGAATCGATCGACGCGGCGGGAAGTTACCTGGAGCTGCTCGGCAGGATCGTATCGACCGCGGCGGCCGTCCCCGGAGGCGCCGCGCCAGACGGGGAGAACCGCGGCGGAGGGATTTGCGGCGGCCTCGGTTTCGACCCGCCGATGTACGGGATCTCGGAGCAGATGGAGGACCTGAGGGACGCCGTGAGGAAGGTCTCCGTTTCCTCGGTGCCCGTCCTGATCGAAGGGGAGAACGGCACGGGAAAGGAGATAGTGGCGCGCAACATCCACAGGATCGGGAGCAGGAGGGAGAAATCGCTCGTCATAGTCAATTGCATGGAGATGCCCGCCACGCTTCTCCAGGGGGAGCTGTTCGGGCACATGAAGGGCGCCTTCACCGGGGCGATGCGCGACAGGCGCGGCCTGATGGAGAGCGCGGCGGGCGGCACCTTCTTTCTCGACGAGATCGGCGAGTTGCCGCCGAGCCTGCAGGCGTCGCTTCTTCGCGTGATCCAGGAGAAGGAGATAAGAAGGCTCGGCGAAAACGACACCAGGACCGTCGACGTCAGGTTCCTTTTCGCGACCAACAGGAATCTCGCGGAGCTGGTAAGGCAGGGAGCATTCAGGGAGGATCTCTATTTTCGAATAAAGGGGGTGAGGCTGTTCGTCCCGGCCCTGAGGCACAGGAGAAAGGACATATTGATCCTCGCCTCGAGGCTGCTGGAGGGGGCTTCGGCGGCTGAGGGAAGAGCTGCTCCGGCGATCACCTCGGCGGCGGCCCGGCGCCTTCTCTCGTATGAATGGCCGGGGAACGTCCGCGAGCTGAAGAACGAGATGGAAAGGGTCGTCGCCCTTTATCCGGGGGCGAAAAGGATAGACCCGGGGATGCTTTCCTTCGCGGCGGGCGACTCGAAGCCGGCGGGGGATCCGGCGCCGGAAGGGCCGGCGGGAACCCTGCCGGGGGCCGTCGAGAATCTGGAGCGGAAAATGATCGTCGACGCCCTCGGGAGGTTCTCGGGGAACAGGACGAGGACCGCGGCGGAGCTCGGCATAACGAGGCAGGGGCTCCTTAAAAAGATAAAGCGTTACGGGATGGCGCAGGGGACGGGAAATTGATGCGGGGGGCTCGCGGGAGGTCTCGGCCCGGAATTCGTCTTGCCCCTGCATCCGGGCTTTCGTATACTGCGCTCAGTTTTTACGGGGGAGGGACCGTTGAGCAGAGGATCGTTATTGTACAGGTGGAGGCAGGAAATATTTTCCGGGCTGCTCGGCGGATTGCTCCTCGCCATGTCATTTCCCCCCTTCCCGACGCGGCTGCTCTCCATCGCCGCGCTCGTTCCCCTTCTGCGGTATTTCCTGGTCGTCTTCCCGCCCTTCGGCTGGAGAAAGGGGGCGCTGAAGAGGGGATTCCTGACCGGTTATCTTTTCGGCATCGCGTTCTTCTCCCTGATGCTTTACTGGATCGCCAACCTGGTCCCCGAATCGAACCTCAGCATGCCGTGGGTCATGATCCCGGCGATCGTGCTGCTCGTCATGTACCTTTCGCTGTTTCCCGGCCTGTTCGCCCTTCTTCTCGCGTGGTTCGTCAGGAGGTTCGGAACGAAGGCCCTGTTCGCCGCCCCCGCCCTGTGGGCGCTCACCGAGTTCATGCGCTCCAGCGGGGAGCTCGCCTTCTCGTGGGGACTGATATCGAGCGCCCTCGTTCCGTACCCGATCGCCATGCAGGGGCTTTCGTTCTACGGGCCGTTCGGGTTCTCCATGATAATGGTGCTGGCGAACGTCCTCGTGACGTTCGCGGTTTTTGCCGGAACGTACAGGGGGCGCGCATGGGCCATGGCCGCGCTCGCGATCATCGCGGGAATTCATCTTTCGTACGGCGCCTTCCGCATCTCGGGGATAGACCGGGACGAGCCGGGGAAGCGGTCCGCCCGTGTCGCGGTGGTTCAGCCGAACGTCGATCTGGCGTTCAAGTGGAATCCCGAGTACCGAGACTCGATTCTTACTCAGGTCGAATCGATCACGAAGGCCTCGGCCGGGGACGGCGCCGTGCTGGTCGTCTTCCCGGAGACGGCGGTCCCGGTGTCGATAAGCCATTCGGCGCCATACAGAAGATGGCTGAAAAAGATCGCCGCCGAATCGAAGGTCGATCTTTTCATAGGCTACATCAACCATATCCAGGACGGAGGGAAGTGGCGTGCCTTCAACGCTTGCGGGCTCATCGACCGGAACGGGAACATAACCGCCGAGTACCACAAGATCAACCTTCTTCCCCTCGGGGAAAGGATTCCCTTCAGCCAGTATCTTCCCTTTCTCGAGAAGATCGATTTCGGGCAGGCGAACTTCCGGAAGGGGACGACCCAGACCGTTTTCGATTCCTCTGCGGGGAAGTTCGGCGCGCTGATATGCTTTGAATCCACCTTCTCCGACTACACGAGAAGATATGTTAGGGAAGGGGCGGAGTTCCTCGTGAACGTGACGAACGACGGGTGGTTCGGGAGCGCGCGCGGGCCCCTCCAGCACGCGGAGACGGCGGTGCTGCGGGCCGTGGAAAACGGGGTCACCCTCGTGAGATCCGCAAACACCGGCGTGTCGATGGCCGTCGATCCCGCGGGCAGGGTCAGCCAGAGCATCGGGCTGAACAGGGAAGGCGTGCTGATGGTCCCGGTGAAACTGATC
>JALOPX010000071.1 GCA_025453655.1 Candidatus Krumholzibacteriia bacterium | reverse complement strand
TCGTCGGCGGTCGCCGCGGCGAGCACCGTGTACCCCTGTTTCTCGAGCATGACCTTTATCATCTTCAGGATCGCCGGCTCGTCCTCGACCAGGAGTATCGTCCCGGTCCCGACGTTCCCGCCGGCGCCCGGCTCCTTCTCCTCTCCTGGCCCATGCTGGGACTCCACCCCGCCCGCGTATCTCGGCAGGTAGATCTTCATCGAGGTTCCCTTGCCGGGCTCGCTGTAGGTGTTGATGAATCCGTTGTTCTGCTTGACGATCCCGTACACCATGGCGAGGCCGAGTCCCGTTCCCTTTCCCGGATCCTTCGTCGTGAAGAAGGGCTCGAAAATATTCGCCATTGTCTCCCGGTCCATGCCGTGGCCGTTGTCGCTCACCGCGAGCATCACGTAATCGCCTGGGATGAAATAGGCGTGCTTCGAACAGTACGATTCGTCCACCGACACATTCTTCGTCTCTATCGTGACCCTTCCCGTTCCCTCGATCGCGTCGCGGGCGTTAATCGACAGGTTCACGAGGACCTGATCCATCTGAACGGTGTCGATCTTCACCTTCCAGAGATCCGCGTCGGGCATCCACTCTAGATCGACCCCCTCCCCGATCAGCCGGCGGAGCATCTTGAGCATCCTCTCGACGGACTCGTTGAGATCGATCACCTTCGGGGCGATCGTCTGCTTGCGGGCGAAGGCCAGCAACTGGCCCGTCAGCTCGGTCGAGCGCACCGCCGCGCCGCGGACCTCCTCGAGCCCGGCTCGAAGGACGGGCGTAAGGTTTCCCCGCTCGAGGGCCAGCTCTGTGTTGCCGATTATCACGCTCAGCATGTTGTTGAAGTCGTGAGCCACCCCGCCGGCGAGCCTTCCCACCGCCTCCAGCTTCTGAGCCTGCGCCAACTGCTCCTGAAGATCCTGTTTCTCGATCTCCGAGCGCTTTCGTTCAGTTATGTCCTGCGAGACGTTCGCATAATACCGAAGCCTCCCGGTTTTGGGATCGTCGATCCTGAAGGTTGTGGCGTGCACGTCGACCAGGGCGCTCGTCTCGAGATTGACGTATTGAAGATCGCCCTCCCAGTACCCGTCCCTCTCGATGGCGGGGAGAACCTGGTCGCGAACGAGACCCTTCAAGTGCTGGGGAATGACGTCCATTATCGTCGTGCCGGGAATCTGTTCCTCCCGGATACCCAGCATCTTCTTCCCCGCGTCGTTAAGAAATACCATCGAGCCGTCCGGATCGGCGAGGTTAACGAGCTCGCGGCTGTACCTTATCACCGACGCCAGCTTTTCAGATTCATCCTGCGCGAGCTTCAAGCTGGTTATGTCGGTTGCCATCTCGTAGCGCACGCGCCGTCCGTCCGGCCATGTGATGCCGCGGTCGGTGCAACGATACCAGCGCCGGTTGACCTGGTTCTGGAATTCCCAGTTGTAGACCTGCCCGAAATTCTCCCCCAGAATCAGGAGGTTGGTGCAGAAGGGGCAGGGTTCGTCGCGATTCTGGAGACGCTCATAACATTTTTTTCCCTTCGACAGGCCCCAGACGTCGATGAACGCCTTGTTGACGTAGAGAATTTCATAGGTCTCCGGGTCGACGACATAGACGGGATCGGGGTTGGCGTCCAGGATCGAGAGCAATTGCAAATGATTCGCGTCCGAGCTCTGCATCCCGCGTCCTCCGGTCGAATGGTCGGTTAAATTCTCTGATTATTGTTGTATGGCGGCAGATGATGATTGCTATTGGCCTTATTCTACCCCCGGTCGCGCGGAATGTACAGAGAGAATTTAAGCGTGGCCGCCCCCCGTTGCGTCATTTGCGTTTGAGCCGGCTCACGCGCCTGATCATGTTGAGCATCGTGTAGATATACAGCAGCATCAGCAGGAAGCCGATGATTGTGACGATCTGGAAAAACACTTCCGGTCTTCTACTGAGGCGATTGATCATAACAATCCAAATCGGCGTCAGTGGAACGAGGATCGCGATTATCCGCCCGTATTTTTTCACCTTCGACTCGTTGTCGGTGAATATCTCCGGCTCCTCTCCCGGCGCCCCCTCCTTGCGGAAATACTGCCAGCTCCCGTACTGAGCGACATGTTCCCACCCGGCGTCGGCGAAGATCTGCAGATAATCCTCCCTCTTCTTGCGGTCGGTGAAAAAATCGAGGCGATAAAAGATGTTGCGCGGCTCCCCCTGCCCGAATGTGTACCTGCCGGGGAATTGAACCTTTATCAGATGCCAGCCGTTATTCGCCATCTCCGTAAGCCATTTCTCCTCTTTTTCGTCGTCCCAGGCCCAGAACCAGCGGAATCGTGTCAAAGTTGCCATCGCGTTCTCCTTATATCGCTTGCGGTTTCTTATGCCCTTTGGCCATGCCCTCTTATGAATCTCACCTCGTGGGCCGGTTTTTCACCAGAATCTCCAGGCGCCTGATATGCTCGCCCAGCGCCTGCCTTCCTTTTTCGGTCACGACATACATCTTTCGACGGTCAGTCTCGCCCGCCTTGACGATCATCCCCTGCTCCTCGAGCGAGGAAAAGGCGCCATAAAGTGTCCCCGGGCCTATGTTGACCGTGTTTTCGCTGATAACCTTCACCTTCTGCATCACGCCGTAGCCGTGCAGAGGTTCATTCAGCGCCAGCAGGATATATGCGGTGGATTCAGTTAACGGCAAGTATTTATTAATGTTATCGCCCATCTTGCTCCTTCCGCCCCGGCGGGGGTACCTGGTCCGCCTGAGCCTTGGAGGCCCGGGCGCCCAGACCCTCCGGTCTCACAGGCCTCATATATCATCTGACGATATAATACCACGCGATATATCGTTTGTCAATATATCGGGCGGAAATTTTTTCGTTTTCAGGAAATTTTCTATGCGGCGGGGCGTCGTACGGATTCCTCCGCACCGCCTTATCTTGCGAGGAAGTCGCCGTCGATGATGAGCAGCCTGACCTTCTCCTTCGTCACCGAGCGGTGCGAGCTCTCGCCGTCCGAAACGACGTAGGTCATCCCTTTTTTCATGATATGTTTCTCGCCGTTTTCGAGCTCGCTGACGAGCTCCCCCTCGAGGCAGTGGACGATGTGCCCTTTCTGGCACCAGTGGTCGGCGACATACCCTGCGGAGTACTCGACGATCCTCACCCTGAGCCCCGGGAATTGAACCGTCCTCCAGGTCGATTCGCCCGGGGCTCCGGGGTGCAGCGTCTTCTCGATCGACTCCCAGTCTATCGTTTTAAATGGAATTTTGCCCTGATTCATCTTCGTGTCTCCCGTCGGTTGATTTTTCCTATTTTTTGCCCGCCGTTCCCTGTGAATGGCCCCGCGGCCCGGGACGGAGTCGTTGTCATCTTCTATTCTTCGCCCGGCAGAGCTCCTTCCCGAGCTCGCGCGCCTTCTTCATGAGATCCCGGTTGCTCTTTATCTCCCCGGCGATCGAGGCGCTCCCGTAAAGCATCCCGGTGATTTCGGCCCCGATATATCTGAAGGCGTCCTGAAAGGTGCGGATGGCGTTTACGGCGCCGGAACTGAATGGATCGCTGTCCGCGTACGTCAGCAGAATCCCTACCTTTTTGCCTTTCAGCGCATGGCCGTCGCCGCCTCCGAGGGCGTAGCACCTGTCCATGAAGAGCTTCGTCTGCGCCGACATGTTGAACCAGTAGACGGGGCTCGCGATGACAATGGCGTCCGCTCTTCGCAGCTTCTCATATACAGGCTCCATGTCGTCGTCGATCACGCAGCCCGAAGCCGGGCTTTTCTGACACGCGTCGCACGCCGTGCATGGGGAGATCTTCATACCTTGAAGAAACAATGTCTCGACCGAGGCTCCGCACTCCTCGGCGCCCTTCTTCACCTGGCCGGCCAGCGCCGCGCTGTTCCCCTTTTTCCTCGGGCTGCCGAGCACGACAAGAACCTTTTTACGCGCCATCTGACTTCCTCCTCATGTTATTTCGCGAAGATCCCATTTTCATTCCCCTTTTCAAGCTCTTGTGGTTCAGAATCCACGTTTCATGTTATCCTATATTTTCCCGCGAGTCGACGTGAAAATATTGCGGCCTGGCGGCGCTTCGGCGCCTCTCGAAAGGAAGCGATGAGCAATCTTGTGACGGCGGTCGGAGTGGCCGCGTCCCTTTGCACGAGCCTCGGATTCATTCCCCAGGTCAGGAAGATGTGGGTCAGGAAATCGGTCGGAGACGTTAGCGAGGTGACATTCTACCAGTTCGGGGCGGGCGTCATCCTGTGGATCGTCTACGGGGCGGCGCGCCGCGATCCCGTCATAATCTGGGCGAATGTCGTAACGCTCGCCACTCTCGTCGCGGGGCTCATCCTCTTCTACAGGTACCGCGAGGATGGCTCCTGATCCCCCGCGCCTTCCCCCCTACTCCCCGGGCTTCGGGTAGTCCCCCGTCCAGCAGTAGAGGCAGAGCTTCTCCCTCGGCAGCCCGATCGCGCCGACCATGTCGTCGACCGTCTGGTAGCGAAGTGTCGTGACCTCGATGTCCTTCTCGATCCATTCGACCATTTTGCGGTATTTTTCGCTCTTGTCGTCGATGTATTCGCTGATGTCCTCGATGTCGTGCCCCTCGATCGCCCTTATCGCCCGCCGCGCGGCGAGCTCGTTGATGTCCCTCGTGGAGAGATTGAACCGGCAGGGGAACATCAGCGGAGGGCAGGCTGGACGGCAGTGGATCTCCTTCGCCCCTCCCTCCCAGAGCTTCGCGGTCGTGAAATTCTTGAGCTGGGTGCCCCGCACGATCGAGTCCTCGCAGATCACGATCCTGTTCCCCTCGATGATCTCCCTTATCGGAACGAGTTTCATCTTCGCTATGTGATCGCGCGTCTCCTGCGAAGGGGGCGTGTAGCTGCGCCCGTACCCCGGCGTGTACTTGACGAGAGGCCTTCTGTAAGGCTTCCCCGATTCCATCGCGTACCCGATCGCGTGGGCGATCCCCGAGTCGGGGATCCCCGCGACGAGGTCGACCCCGATATCCCCGTCCCTTTTAGCGAGGCACCTGCCGCATCTTTCGCGCACCGCCTCCGTGTTGATCCCTTCGTAGTCCGACGCGGGGAATCCCGTGTATATCCAGAGGAAGGCGCAGATCTGATTCTCCTCGCTTCCCGGCTTCCGCTCCGTCATTCCCTTCGAATTGAGAAGGGTGATCTCGCCGGGGCGGAGGAATTTCACCAGCTCGAGCCCGTTGTTCGGGAAGGAGGCCGTTTCCGAGGCGACGGCCCATTCGTCCCCGCGCCTCCCGACGGCGAGCGAGAAATATCCCCTCCTGTCCCTCGCGGCGTAGATCCCGTCGCGGTGCAGCAGGAGGAGCGTGCAGGAGCCGTCTATCGCGTCGAACATCTTCTCGATCCCGTCGATCAGGCTGTCGCCGGTCGTGATGAGCTTCGCGGCGAGCTCGGTGAGGTTGACGGGGCCGTCCCCCGTTTCGCTGAAGGTCACGCCTTCCTGGAGAAGCTTGTCCGCGAGCTCCCTCGCGTTGTCTATGAAGCCGTCGGTGACGAGGCAGAAGGCGCCGAACTTCGAGTTGAGGTAGATCGGCTGCTCGTCGAGCGCGCTTATCACGCCGATTCCCATCGTGCCGTTCATCTTGAATATGTCCTCGTAGAATTTCGATTTGAACTGGCTCTGGCTGATGTTGTGGATCTGGCGCTTGAAATTATCGCCGAGGATCGCGACCCCGCCGAACTGGGTCCCGAGATGCGAATGGTAATCGGTCCCGAAAAGAAGCAGTTCCCTGCAGTGGTCCTTCGAAACAACGCCGAAAAGTCCGCTCATCGCAGCCTCCGTTTTATCAGATAATGGATAACGACAACCGGGACGGAACATTTGAGAAAAAGGGATGATATACTCCGGGCGCCTTCCGCTCAAGGTATTTTCGCGGGGAGCGGAGCGCGGATTGTTTTTTGTTGACAGCCGCCGTTAAATACGCTTTTCTTAACGACATACGTCGCCTGGGAGGCTTTCCCGTGACAGAGAGAACGATCGGCAATTACAAAATCCTCAAACAGATCGGCGCCGGGGGAATGGCAAAGGTCTACCTTGCCGTCCACAAGGACGTCCCCAACCTCAAGGTGGTCCTCAAGATACTCTCCAGCCCGCAGCACGCGGAGCGCTTCATGCAGGAGGCGGACAAGCTGGCCCTGCTAGAGCGCAACCCGAACGTATGCCACATCAGGCATTTCTTCAATCACGAGGACGAGCTGGTCATCGCGATGGAATACATCGACGGGAAGTCCCTCGAGGAGATGATCGCCGAGAAGGTGCGTTTCTCCGTGGAGGAGACGGCCGCGATAGCGGCCGACCTTCTGACCGCTCTCGGCTCCGCGCACGAAAAAGAGATCTACCACCGCGACATAAAGCCGGGCAACGTGATGTTCGAGAAAGACGGGATGCTCAAGATCATCGACTTCGGCATCGCCAAGGGGAAGGCCGATCCGCAGATGACGATCGTCGGAACGGCGACCGGAACCCCCGAATACATGGCCCCCGAGCAGTTCGCCGGCGGGGAGCAGCTCGACTACGCGAGGTGCGACATCTACGCGGTCGGGACGATGATGTACAGGATGCTGACCGGGGAGCCCCCCTTCAAGGGGGCGAACGAATTCGTCCTCAGGGACGCGAAGATGTTCGAGGATCCCGTTGCGCCTTCGCGCCTCAATGGCGAGATCTCCGGGCGGATGGACAAGCTCATTCTCAAAGCGATCGACAAGGACCCCGCGCGAAGGTTCGCCTCGGCCCTCGAGATGAGAGACGAGCTCCTCGCGATCGCGGGGGGAGCGGGGGGCGGCAAGGCCGGCGGCTCCGGCGGCGGCGCGAGATCCGCCGGGCCGGAGAGCGCTACAGCGGATTCCAGGGCACGGGCGGCTAAGGATGCCGGCGCCTTGCCGAAGAGAAAATCGGGAAAGAAGGGCGGCCGGGGGCTTGTCCTCGCCGTCTTTGCCGTGGTCATCGTCACCGCCGCGGCCTTCGGCATAAAAATGATGACGGGCAGCGGCGGGGGCGGCGCTGATGTGGCGGATTCCGGGACCTCCGCGAACAACGGGATCTCGGGGGTCGCGGACCGCGAAACGGACCCCGCAGGCCAGGCGGGAGCGAACGGTTCCGGGGCCGGCAGGGACCCGTCGTCCGGGCCCGGCGCGAACGTTTCCGGGGACGATGTCGACGGCTCCGCGGCCGGCAGGGACGCCGGCGCCGCGGGATCAGGGACGGGCGCCGGAACCGCATCCCCTCCCGGAGGCGGAACCGCGACTGACAAAGAACCCGCGGCCGGCGACAAGGCGGCGGCCGGATCAGGCGGGGAGGAAAAACCGGCGGCGACCGACGCCGGAAAAACAGCCGACAAACCGGCGGCGACACCGCGGACAGGGCCTGCCGTGACGCCGTCTGCCGCGCCGGGGTACATTCTCGTCACCTCGAGGCCGGGGCACGCCGCGGTCTACATCAACGGCGTCCTGCAGAACGAGCCCACCCCCTTCCAGTTCCAGAGGCCCCCGGGGCAGTACGCGATAAGGATCGTGAAGGTCATCGACGGCGCGGAATTCGTTCATTCCGAAACGGTGACCCTCAAGAGCGGCGAAAAGATAAAAATATCGCACAATTTCACGGAATAGTATAAAATCGTCCTGTAACCATTCATACAAAACCAGGAGGCGCGCATCATGAAAACGGTCCTGATCTTTTCATTGGCAATCGTTTCCGTCCTGCTTTCGCCCCTCGCGCCGCTTCGCTCCGGCCCCGGCGCCCCGGGCCCGGAGGGGAACGTGGCCGAAGGGCTCGCACGGGCCGTCGACGTCTATCTCGACGGCGAGTTCGACTCGGGTCTCGCCATCATCAACGAGCTTCTCTCCAGACAGAACCTCTCGGCGAACGACAGCATCGCGATACTCGAGGTAAAGAGCATCATCACCTACGCGAAGGGCGAGATGTACAAGAGGGAGGCCTACGGCTACCTTCAGAGCATCTCGAAGATCGGTCACTGCCTCGTCAACCTTCCGCGCGAGATGTGGCCGAGCGAGCTGAGGGACAAGTGGTACGAGCTTTCGAAGAGCAGGGACCTGCTCGTCTGCCCTTCCGATGAAGAGGCCGGCCTCAGGACGATCGCGATCATGGAATTCGACAATTTCTCGATAGGCGAATACAAGGAGCAGCTCGGCGATCTCAGCAAGGGGCTCGCCGACTTCTTCGAGTACGATTTCTCGCGCGTCACGGGCCTCAAGATCGTCGAGAGGGACAAGCTCGATTACCTGCTTCGCGAGATAAAGCTCTCCGAGGAGGGAAAGCTCGATCAGGCGACGGCGGTCAAGGTCGGCAAAATGCTCGGCGCGCAGATGATGGTCTTCGGCAGCATCACCCAGCTCGACGCCAAAACGGCGCGGATGGTGGTGCGCGTCGTCAACGTCGAGACCTCCGAGATCATGACGACGGCCGACACTACGAGCGGGGACGGGAAGGGCAAGCCGAACTTCGTCGAGATGGAGAAGCAGCTCGTCAAGGCGATCGCCGGACAGCTCGACCTCGTCCTGTCGCCCGAGTCGCGGGCGCAGATCGACGAGTCGGCGACGACCGACATGGACGCCGCGAAGCTCTATTCCCTCGGCCTGAAATACATGGACGAGTACGAGTACCAGAAGGCTTACGACTTTTTCCGGCAGGCTTACGAGAAGGACAATTCCTTCGTCGAAGCGAAGAAGAAGATGGAGATATACAAGCCGCTCGTGGGCTGAGAGGGTCCCCGGCGAGAGGAGCAAATGATGCCAAGACATGTTGCCGCCGCGATTCTCGTCCTCGCCCTGGTGGGCGCCGGATGCTCGCAGGGGTATTACGGCAGGGGACGGGCCGCGTCGGAGAAGGGCGATTACGACACCGCCCTCGAGATGCTGTACAAGGCGGTCGGGGAGCGCCCCGACGACTACAGGGCGTGGAACGATATCGGCCTCGCGTGGTACCGGATGGATTCACTGGACAAGGCCGAGGAGGCCTTCGCCGCGTCCAACAGGATAAAGCCGAACGCGATTTCCAATCTCTACCTCGGGATGATCTTCGAGAGAACCGGCGAGATCGACAAGGCGATCAGGGTCTACGGCGCGGCCGGCAACCTTCAGGGGGACGGGGAGGCGGGGAGGATGATCCGCGACAGGCTGGGCGTGCTGATCGACAGGAAGCTCGTCGAGGAGGCGCGCCTCGCGGTGATCGGAGAGGACACGCTGAGCGTCGCCTCGATCCCCGACAACAGCATAGCGGTGATCAATTTCGACGGCTCCGCCCTTTCGCCCGATCTTCAGCCGATGGCCTTCGGCATGGCTGAATTCGTAGCGATGGACCTTTCGAAGATTTCAAAGCTCAAGGTCCTCGAGAGGGTCAAGATAAACGTCATCCTGGAGGAACTGAAGCTCGGCGAATCGGGGATCGCGGACGCGGGCGCCGCGCCACGCGTCGGGAAGCTCCTCGGGAGCCGCAAGATCGTTCTCGGCTCGGTCACCGGATCGGGCGACTCGGGATTCAGGCTCGACGGGAGGCTCGTCGATTCGGCGCTCGGCGACGTCAGCGGCGCGCATTCGGGCGAAGGGGATCTCGACAAGTTCTTCGAGGTCGAGAAGAAATTCGTCTTCGCCCTCCTCGACACCCTCGACATCAGGATCAGCAAAGAAGAGCGCGACGCGATCGAGAAGGTCCCGACCGAATCGTTCCTCGCCTTCATGGCCTTCAGCAGGGGGCTTCAATACGAAAGCCGCGGGATGTACGACGACGCCTCCAGGGCCTTCGGCGAGGCCGGCGAGGCGGACCCGGGGTTCAGCGAGGCCTCCAGCCTCGCGGGAAAGATGGAGCAGGCCGCGCTGTACGGCGGAGGCGGCGGTTCCCCCTCCCAGACCGATGGGTTCGAGCAGTCGGTCGTCTCCTCGATGGGGACGGGCGGGGACGGGATGGACGACATGCTGACGGCGAACCTCGTGAACAGCAATTTCATCGTCAGCGACGAGCTGTACTGGAATTACGGATCGTGGGCTCTGGCTCCCCCGGGCGGCGGCCCGGTATGGAGAGGGTACGGCATTATAATAATCAGGGGGAACCTCGATGCGGATTAAAGGTGTAATGACGGCCGTTCTGGCGATCGCGTCGATATGCGCGACGGCGGCGGACTGCCAGATCGTCTATAATCAGCCGGGGACGTCCGCCCTGAGATTCAATTACAGCGACTGGACGCTCTCCCCGGAGAGCGGGGATGAGACCATATCGCAGATGACCCTGGGCCTCTCCGGCTTCCTTCCCCTCAGGGACAACTTCGAGGCGAGATACCAGCTCATGTCGGGATACAACAACCTCGGCTACGCCGGCGAGGAGACCGACATCACCGGGCTCGGAGACCTTCGCCTCCTCCTCTCGCATTCGTTCTCGGATGACAGGCTCCTTCTCTCGGCCGGCCTCAACCTGCCGACCGGGAAAAGGGAGCTCGATACGGACGGCGAGCGACAAATCATCGAATTCCTGTCGCAGGATTTCCTCTCCCTCCCCATGCGGCGCTACGGCGAGGGGCTCGGCTTCAACCTGCAGGCGGGCGGCGCGGCGGTTCTCGGCCCCTTCAAATGCGGGGCGGGCGTCGTGTACGACTACTGCGGCTCCTTCAAGCCGTACGACGGCGTCGGGGATTACGATCCGGGCGACGTCCTTTCGCTGACCGCGACCGCGGCCGCCGAAGCGGGGAGAATGGCATACACCGGCGACTTCGGATTTTCATTCTTCACGACGGACGCCCTGGACGGGGAGGAGATCTACAGGCAGGCGCCGCAGTTCTCGACACGCCTCGCGGCGACGCTGTCGGGCGACAGGATCTCATGGTCCGCGGGGACGAGGGTGATCCTTCGCGGAAGGAACAAGCGGTACAGCCTCGCCGACGGGGCGATAGACAGCCAGCTCAAGAAATACGGCGACGAGTACGACGTATTTCTGCGGGCCGCATTCCCGCTTGGCGATTCATGGAATCTCGGAACGATGGCTGGCACGAGGCAGATCCTCGAGAGCGAGGAGGAGCTTGGGAGTTCGTCGATTCTCAATTTCGCCGTCGATCTCGGCGGCAACCTGACGAGCCGCCTCGGTCTCGATCTCGGATTCATGTACTACACCGGCTCCGCCGACGGAGGCGACGTCGACATCGACGGCTTCCAGGCGTCCGGGGGGCTGAGGGT
>JALOPX010000070.1 GCA_025453655.1 Candidatus Krumholzibacteriia bacterium | reverse complement strand
AAGAGCTTCCTCTCGGCGCTCGCCGGCATAGCGATCGAAGAGGGCGCCATCGGCGGCCCCGGGGACAGCGTCCTCGTCTATTTCCCCGAATATGTATACGAAGGGATGGAATCGAGGAAGAACGGCATCACGGTACGCCACCTTCTTACGATGAGGATGGGGATCGGCGACGAGGATGAGACCTTCGAGCGCGTGATATATTCAGGCAACTGGATCAGGGAGATCGTCAGGCTCCCCCTGGTCGATGACCCGGGGGCGAGGTTCCGTTACAACACCCTTCAGACCCACCTTCTTTCCGGCGTCCTGACGAAGGGCGCGGGCGAAAGCCTTCTCGACTTCGCGAACGGATATCTCTTCGGGCCGATGAACATCTCGGTCGCCGAATGGACGCGCGATCCGCAGGGGTACTGTTTCGGCGGGGGCGAGATGTGGTTCACCCCCAGGAACATGGCGGCGCTGGGGCTTCTCTACCTGAACGGCGGGAGTCTCGGCGGCGAGCAAATCGTTCCGGCCGCGTGGGTCGATTCGTCGCTCGCCCCTTCGTGGAGCGGGGATGTCCCCGGGACCGGCCCCCTGAAAAATTACAACTACGGTTTTCTCTGGTGGCTCGGGGAGCTGGGCGGCCATGAGATCTTCATGGCTCTCGGGTACGCCGGCCAGACGGTGATCGTCTTCCCGGCCCTCGAGATGATCGTCGTCACGACGGCGCGGACCGACACGCCGGCGGGGGCGGACCAGGAAACCGCGATACTGGGGATCGTGGCGGACGATATCATCGCCGCGGTCCGGTGACGAATCTTCCCGAGGAATATTTTCAAGTCGGGGACCGGAGCGCCCGCGAACCCGCTCAGATCGTCCTTCTTCTCCGCATGTTCTGGACGAAGAAGCCGATGAGGATCGCGACAAGGGGCAGGGTCACGAACCCGGCGATCCTGATCTTCTTCTTGGAGATCTGGATCGTCTCGTCGTCGACCGTCCCTACGGGGACTGCGTTTCCCGATATCGGGGTTCCGGCCTCGACGACCCTGTCCTTCGGTTTCACGGAAGGCTTGTCCTTCGGCTTCGCCGACGCGGCCGGCTCCTTCGCGAGCTCCGCCGCGGGGGTCGTCCTTATGATCTCGGCGAGCCCTCTCGACAGAAGCTCCGTCGCCTTCGCGTCGCGCACCTTGCGATGCTCGCTGCCGAGGACGACAGCGAGCGCCCGCGCCCCCTTCTTCGTCGCCGTCGCGGCGACCGAGAAGCCCGCGCGCGTGAAGTAGCCGGTCTTGAGCCCGTCGCATCCCTCCAAATCGCGGAGGACGTGGTTGTGCGTCCGCATGATGAATGGCGTCGGGGAATCGGGGCGGAATGTGCGTTCCTTCGTGGAGGTGTATCTTAAAACGTCGTCCCGGCGCAGAAGCTCGATGCAGAGTTTCGTCATGTCGCGCGCCGTCGTCACGTCGGGCTGCTGGCCCCTTGCGGGCGGGAGACCGTGCACGGAATGGAATTCCGTTCTCGTCATCCCGAGCTCGCGGGCCTTCTCGTTCATCATATCGACGAAGGCTTCCTTCGTCCCGGCGACGTGAAGGGCGAGCGCGACCGCCGCGTCGTTGGCCGACTGGACGATGAGCGCGTAGAGAAGTTCGTCCACGGTGAAGACCTCGTTCTCCTTGAGGTAGACCTGCGAGCCGCCGATCCTGGAGGCGGCCGCCGTGATCTTCACGCTGTCGTCGAGGCTCATGACGTTCGATTCGACCATATCGAGGACGATGAGAAGATCCATCAGTTTGACCATGCTGGCCGGATACCCGGCCTCGTCGGCGCGGTCTTCGAAAAGAACCTTCCCCGTGGCGGCGTTCACGAGGATGGCTCCGAGGTACGGTGTTTGCGAGATCGTTCCGGTGCCTGCCGCGGCGTTCGCCGCGGGGCTGTGAAGAAGCAGGGTTGATACGAATATTCCAAACGCGATTGCGGCGATTACGGTCTTTTTCATGCGCTCCACCTCTCCCGTCGGTTCCCGTAAGGCTGAGTTGTTCTGTTGCGGATATATATTAGGAATTCGCCGCCCGTGTCAAGGTTAAATCGGCGGGACGGAGGGCGCATGGGCGGCTCGCGGTCCGCGGTGAACGCGGGGGGGCGTCGTGCCGCGCGGGGGACCGGGAGCGTCGCGTCATCGAACGGGACGAAGAACCATCCCGTACGACTGCTCGAAGGAGTTGACGACGGGGATCCTCCGATGGTCGAGGCGAAGGAGGCGGCAGAGGGCGGCTAGGATCTTGGGGATCAGCCTGATGTGCGTCAGGTACTCCCCCTTCCATTCGTCGACGATCTCGTAACCGTTGTCGAGGGCGAGGCGGCGCCAGTACGCGGGCGGATGGACGTTGATGTGCGTCGTGTTCCTGTCCCTGAAGCCGACGAGCGGGATCGGGCGCATCCTGTAGGGCAGGCCGCCGTTCGGGGTCGTCACGATGACGATCCCCCCCTCGCGAAGGTAGTCGTGCGCGCGGCGGAAAAAGACCGCCGGCTCCTTCAGGTGCTCGACTACGTCGAGGCAGGTGATCGCGTCGAAGGAGTTTCTCTCGAACGGCCAGGCCGGATCGTTGATGTCCCCTTCGGCGAGACGCGCCGAGGTGTTCCTGCGCGCGATCCCGATCGAGTCGGGGAAGGGATCCATCCCGTGAAGGTCGGAAAGGCCCGTTTCCTCGAGGGCCTTGAGGAACATCCCGTACCCGATCCCGGCGTCGAGGAGCCTTATGCCCCGGTACCGTTCGCCGAAATACGCCCTGAGCCTCTCGAGCCTCCCGCTGTACTTCATTCTCAGGAACTTCTCGCCCGCGGCGGAGCGAAGGTCGTCCTCGTCGGCGATGTAGGTCGCGTTCTTCTCGTCTCTCGTCGGCAAATCGGCTCTCTTTCCATCCGGCGCGCGGGAGGATTAATACCCCGGGCCGGACGACGCGGAGCGCGTCGAAATGCTCCCGGGGCGCCGGGCGCCGCGCGGGCGCGCCGGCAAACTCGCGGACGCGCCGAATTATAGCACGCGGCCGGGAGGGGGCGCGAAGGATTTTGCGGGCCGGGCGCTCTCTCTGCTATAATGGCGCACGGCAGGGAAATTATTAACCCTCTTCATGGCCCGGTCAGAGATGGGATATTACGGCGAAAAACTCTCCGGGACGCGGCTCAGAAGATGTTACGAGATCGCGCCGCCGAGGATAAGACAGTACCTCGAGGCGGAAATCGCTCATCTGCTGGAGCGCGTCACTCCCGCGGACACGGTTCTCGAGCTCGGGTGCGGGTACGGGAGGGTCGCTTTCAGGCTGGCCCGCCGCGCGAAGAAGGTCGTCGGCATAGACAACGCCCCGGAAAACCTCGAGCTCGCCGCCGCAATGAAAGGGACTGTTTCGAACTGTGAATTCATCGGCATGGATGCCCTCGCGACGGGATTCCCCGACGGCGCCTTCGACGTCGTCGCGTGCGTCCAGAACGGCATCTGCGCCTTCGGGGTCGACAGGGAGCTTCTTGTCAGGGAGGCCCTTCGCGTGACGAGGCCGGGAGGGCTCGCGATCTTCTCGAGCTATTCGGATCGCGTGTGGGACGAAAGGCTCCGCTGGTTCGAGCTCCAGGCGGAGGAGGGTCTCGTCGGGGAGATCGACAGGGAGAGAACCGGGGGCGGGACGATCGTATGCAGGGACGGGTTCAGGGCCGGGTCGCTGGGCGAAGAAGGGTTCGCCGGGCTTTGCGGGCCCATCGGATGCCGCTTCGAAATCGGGCTCGTCGACGATTCCAGCGTCTTCTGCGAATTGACCCGGCACGCGAAGTGAAGTTATAATGAATGCGCCATCCGGCTGGGGCGATGCGATGAGCAAAGAGACATTGGCCGTCATATCCGATATCCACGGAAACCGCTGGGCCCTCGAGGCGGTTCTGGAGGATATTGCGTCGAGGGGGATCGACAGGATCGTCAACCTCGGCGACAGCGCCTACGGGCCCCTCGACCCCTTCGCGACCGTGAAAATTCTTATGGAACGGGGGATTCCATCGGTCCGGGGGAACGAGGACAGGATCCTCGGGGACAGGCGTTTCGGCAGCGCGACGGTGCGGTTCGTGAGGGAGCGCCTTCTCCCGGAGCAGATCGAATGGCTGGTCACCCGCCCGGCGTCGCTCCTCCACGACGGAAATTTCTTCATGTGCCACGGCACCCCGGCGGGCGACACCGAGTACCTTCTGAGGGTCGTCGAGGGCGGTGCGACGCGGATGCGCACGGCGAGGGGGGTCCTCTCGAAGCTCAAGGGCGTTCACGCGCCCGTGATATTGTGCGGGCACGACCACCAGCCGGCCACGCTGCCCCTTCCCGGGGGAAGGCTCGCAGTGAATCCGGGGAGCGTGGGGCTTCAGGCCTACACCGACGACGATCCCCGCGAGCACATCGTCGAGACAGGGCTGCCTCTCGCAAGGTACTGCATCCTGTCGAAGGAGGGGGGCGGGAATGAGGGCACCGGCGGCTCCGCCCCGCGCGGGGCCGGGTGGAGGGTCGAGCACGCCGGAGTCGACTACGACCACGAGGCCGCCTCGTTTCACGCGCTGAGGAACGGGAGGCCCGACTGGGCCTGGTGGCTCATCTCGGGGAAGGCTCTAAACGGCGGAAAGGCATGACGATGAAGCCATGCCTTCCCGGCGATGGATCGGATCTACGCAGGAGTATATTATTGCGGCGTACCCGGCCGCAGGATAATTCTGGAATCCTTCGACAGGACGAAGCCCGGGGGCAGTCCGCCCAGGGCGCCGCTGCAGTCCGTCCTCACTCGAACCCCGTCAATCTCGATATCTACACCGCCGACAGGCGCCCCCTTTTCGGCGACGAGCATGTATCCAGGCTCTCCGGCCTCGCCGCCGGGGAACTCGCGCAGGAAATACGCGCCGTCTCTAGACGAGAACCTCAAGGGCTCGCCCTGGGGCTCTTCAGTCGAGGCGGCCCAGCAGGCGGGCTCGTCGAAGGGCTCGAAATATGGTTCGTAAGCGAGCTCGATCCCCGCCGCCTCGCCGGACGGCGCCTCATTCCGAGGCGCGGGGGACGGAATCCTCTCCATGAGCTCCTCGAACCTCCCGCCCATCTCGGCGCAGGCGAGGGCCTCGCGGTAATATTCGATAAATTCCGTTAATTCTTTCATATCCCCCCCTGACACTGGGCAAACCTCGACACATTCCGGCAGAAACCCCTCTTTTCACGAAAAAGGCCCTCCGGGAACCCCGTCAGACCTTTTTCAGGAGCTCCTGCTGCTCCGTCCCCTCCGTGTGCTCCAACAACATGTATCCTCTGTGCCCCCAAGAGGATACGCTCCGGTGTACGTCCCATTCGAATCGCGTTATCATTCAGCGTAACACTACCTGTATATGGAAACATTTCACGACCTCGCACGAATTATTTTCAAAAAGTTTTTTCTCAGCACGTTCCAGAAGCTCTGGAAGCTCCCCTTGTGCGTCTTTTCGTATTTTTCCCTCGAGTAATCGACCTGGTATCTGCCGATCGCCTCGTGGAAGGGCGGCATGGTGCCGCTGATTATCGCTTCCGAGAGGAGGTCGCGGGCCGTCTTCTCGAAGAGTTCCCTGAACTCGCCCGATCCGCCCTCCCTCCACCCGTACGATTCGACGGTTTCGGCGAGGGTTATCTCGCCGAGGCGAAGCATCTCGGCGCGGTAATATTTCTCCATCGGGTCGGCCTCGGGAGTCCCGCCGGGGGCCGGGACGAACCTCGATTTTATCAGGGTGAAGACGGCGTGGCGAAGGGTGTTGATTCCGAGGGAGGGGGAGAATTTCGGATGGCCGGCGAGGCGGTCAAAGATAATATCGACGATCCGCCCCGGGGTGTCCGAGCCCCCGACATCTCCCGAACAGAGGGATACGATCTCTTCGACCGTCACTTCCCGGCGAATGGCGGATGCGCCGGGCCCTCCGTCGGAGTCCGTCATGCCGGCCGGGCGGACCCTGTTTCCCTCCCGGGAATAGGCTTCGCCCGCCGTGACATGCTTCGTGACGGCCGAATAGACGTAATGCATCGGCCTGTTCTCCAGCCGGTAGATCCTCTTTATCATCTGAGTGAGATTGGTCGAGGCGACGCCTTTCAGGTGGAGGAAGAGGTCCTCCCGGGTCGGTTCTGTCTCCCGGGTGAAGAGCCGCGCTATCATGTCGACCACTTCGAGCAGCCCGTTCCCGCACCTCGATTCGAAGGGGATCTCGGCCGCCTCCCAGGCGATATCGTCGAAATCCCACGAGACGGTCCTGAGGAAAAAGAGGCCGTCGCGGTCGCTCCTGATGCGAAGGTCCGCTTTCGTCAGCGCGTAGAGATGGAGAAAGACCGTTTTAAGGTCGTTTTCGAGCGAGCTTTCGATGGCGGTGAGATCGGTTCCGGCGAGCGGCCGGTCCCCGGGCGGCGCGACTGACGAGTGGATATTCTTCGCCGCGGCGAACAGCAGATCCAAGTAGTCGCCGTCAAAGGCGCCATGGCCGGACCCTGTCAAAGATTTCCCCTCCTGAACAGCGAATGGCGACGAGATCAATAATATCTTACGGATTATACTCCAGGCGGAAAAAGGCATCAAGCTAATACTTCTCCGCCGGCGCCGGGGTTTGCGCCTGATCGGGGGCGGCGGCGGGAATTGTCCGGGAAATCGTGCCCGCTTGCTTTACCGGCCCTGTCTGTTGTAGAATACCCGGTACATATTCAACGCGGAGGGCTATCGATGCGGGAACACCTGAAGGCCTGCATGCAGGCCGTACTCGAAGGCGACGGCGAGAGGGCCGAGGAGCTCGCGAAACTCACCCTCGAAAGGAAACTCCCCCTTCTCGAGGTGATCGACGGCGGTTTCGTCGCGGGGATACGCGAGGTCGGGAGGCTATGGGAGGAGGGGGCTCTCTTCCTGCCCGAACTGGTGATGGGCGCCGAGGCGATGAAGATGGCGATGGGCGTCCTTCAACCCGCCCTCGAGGCCTCCGGCGGGAAGCAGGAGAAGGCGGGGCACGTCGTCATAGGGACGATCGAGGGTGACATACACGACATAGGCAAGACGCTCGTCGCGACGATGCTGTCGGCGAACGGCTTCGGGATAACGGATCTCGGGGCGGACGTCCCGGCGGCGAAGTTCGTCGACGAGGCGGAGAAGAGGGGGGCGGGCTGCATAGCCGTCTCGGCCCTTCTCACGACGACGATGCCGGGGCAGAAGAAGGTCATAGAGGAACTCAGGAAACGCTCGCTCAGGGGGAAGGTCCGGGTCATGGTGGGGGGCGCCCCGTGCAGCGAGAAATGGGCCGAGGACATAGGAGCGGACGGATACGCCGGCGACGCGGTGTCGGCGGTCGCGCTCGCGAAAAAATTCATGGCGTGACTGGAGCGATTCAATTGAGCAGGGATTTCATGGAATATATCCGAAGGGGCCCGGTCCTCTTCGACGGCGGGATGGGGAGCATGCTGATAGCGGCGGGGCTCGGCGAGAAGGAGATCCCCGAGCAGTGGAATTTCCTCCATCCCGAGATAATGATCGAGATACATACGGCCTACCTCGAGGCGGGCGCCGAGGTGATACAGACGAACACATTCGGGGCGACGGCGATCAAGCTCGCCGCTTCGGAAGGGGGGCGGGGGCTCGATCCTTCCGCCGTCAACGAGAAGGCGGCGGAGCTCGCGCTCGAGGCGCTCAGGCTCTTTTCGGGCGGGCGGGGGGCCGGGGAGAATGCCATGCCCCGTTTTGTCGCGGGGGACATCGGTCCCGTCGGAGAATTTTTCCCTCCGATGGGAAAACTGACGGCGGAGAGGGCGAGGGCGGCGTTCAGGGAGCAGGCGGTCGCGCTCAACCGCGGCGGCGTCGATCTCTTCCTCATCGAGACGATGTACGACCTTCGCGAGGCGGTCGAGGCGCTTCGGGCGGTGAGGGAGGTTTCGAACAAGCCTGTGATCGTCGAGCTGACGATGGACCTGAAGCCCAGGGGGTATTTCACCCTCGTCGGCGACGCGGTTTCGAAGGCCGTCGAGGTCCTGATCCCCGAAGGGGCCGACGTTATCGGGGCCAATTGCACGATCGCGAGCGAGGCGATGGTCGGCCTCGTCCCGGAGTTCAGGCGCCTCACGAGGGCGCCCCTCCTCTTTCAGCCGAACGCCGGCAGGCCCGAGATCTCGGGAGGCGCCGCCGTTTACAGGCAGACCCCCGGGGAGTTCGCCGCCGATCTCGCGAAGATCCTGGACGCGGGGGCCGACTGCGTCGGAGGGTGCTGCGGGACCACCCCCGATTTCATCAGGGCGGCGCGGGCGATGATCGACGCGAAGGGACGCGCTTCAAGATGAATCAGACGGTTCTCGAGGGTTTCAGCGTCGAGATCGACCGGGGAGAGGTCGAGCGTCTCCTCGGCGGTTCCGGGGCGGCGAGCGGGAAGCAGGGGGAGCGGCTGGAGAAGGCGATGGTCGACGGGCTCGCGGAGGCCGGAAGGCTGATCGAGCCGAGGGGCATTTATCTCACCGCGGCGGGGAAAGATCTTCCGGGCTCGACGATCTTCGAATCGCTGGGGAGGATGGCCTTCTGCGTCTGCACGATCGGCCCGGCCATCGAGGAGAGGGTCTCCGAGCTTTCCTCGCTCGGCGATCTTCTGGGCGCCGTGATCCTCGATTCGGCGGGGTCGGCCGCCGCCGAGGCGGTGGCGCGGCACATGGACGACGCGATAAAGGCGCTCGCCGCGGCGGAGGGGCTCAGGACCTCGTGCAGGGCGAGCCCGGGTTACGGCGACTGGGACGTCGGCGAGCAGAGGGCCCTTTTCGCCCTCGTCGACGGCGCGAGGATCGGCGTGACCCTTTCGCCGGGCGGCATGATGATACCGAGAAAATCGATTTCGTTCGCGATACACATCGACAGGAACCCCGCGCGCCTCAGGAGCGCGGAGTCCTGCCGCAACTGCGACATGGATACCTGCCCGTACAGGACGCGCGATCCGGGCCGCTGAACGGCCGCGGAAGGATCGATCGGAGGAAGGAGAGTCCCGAGATGAGCTTGATGCCGCGGGTGGAATGGTTCACCGGACACGACAGGAAAAGGATCGTAGACGAGGCGAAGACGATACTCGAGAAGATCGGCGTCTTCGTCGAGAACGACGAGGCGGTCGCCCTTCTCGACAACGCGGGCGCGAAGGTCGAAAAGGGACGGGTGAGGATATACGCCGACCTGGTGGAAAGGGCCCTAGACACCGCACCGGAAAGGATCCTCCTCTACGACCGGGGCGGCGAGGTCGCGATGGACCTCGGCGAGGACAGGATTCATTTCAATCCGGGCTCGGCTGCTCTCAGGATCTTCGATCCATCGATCGGCGACGCGAGGACGCCGGTGACGGCGGACGTCGTCCGGTTCGTCACGCTGACCGACGCCCTTCCCGCCTACGCCGCGCAGAGCACCGGGCTCATACCGGGAGACGTCCCGGAGGGAATCGCCGATCGATACAGGGTCTATCTCGGGCTGCTTCACTCGTCGAAGCCAATAGTCACCGGAACATTCAGGGTCGAGGCCTTCGCGCCGATGCACGCGATGCTGTCGGCGGCTGCGGGGGGCGACGAAGAGCTGAGGAAGAAGCCGATCGCCATATTCGACTGCTGCCCCTCCCCTCCCCTGATGTGGAGCGAACTGACCTGCCAGGCCCTGATCGACTGCGCGAGGACCGGCATCCCGGCGGAGCTCGTCTCGATGCCCCTCACCGGGGCGACCTCGCCGGTCACCCTCGCCGGCGCCGTCACCCAGCACTGCGCCGAGAGCCTCAGCGGGATCGTCATTCACCAGCTCGCCCGCCCCGGCTCGCCGATCATTTACGGCGGTTCGCCGGCCTGCTTCGACATGAGGAAGGGGACGACCCCGATGGGCGCGATCGAGACGATGATGATCGACGGCGCCTACGCGGAGATCGGGAAATACCTCGGCGTCCCGACGCACGCCTACATGGCCCTGAGCGACTCCAAGCCGGTCGACTACCAGGCGGGGATGGAGACGGCGATGGGCGCGATCGTCGCCGCGTTCTCCGGGATCAACAACATCTCGGGGCCGGGGATGCTCGATTTCGAATCGTGCCAGAGCCTCGAGAAGCTCGTCCTCGACAACGAGATCTGCGCCATGGCGCTGAGGCTCACCGAGGGGATAGTGTTTCGCGACGACCCGATAGCGCTCCCTCTGATAGAGAAGGGGCTCGAGAAGAAGGAATTCCTCTCCCTCCCCCACACGATGAAATGGTTCCGCAGGGAGGCGTACTTCCCCGGCGAGGTGATCGAGAGAGGGACCCTCGACGAATGGCGCTCGAAGGGAAAACAGGACGCGGCGACCAGAGCCTCCGCGAGGGTCGCGGAGATCCTCGGCTCGCACATGCCGATGTTGCCCGATGACGGCGCCGCCGCGCGCATCGAGGAGATAATGACGGAAGAAGCAAGGAAGGCCGGGATGGCCGGGCTGCCCCGGATCGAATGAGCTGGGCCGCCTTTTCCCGGAACGGTATTTTTTGAAGGAAATATATTTCACTCCCGATAATATCGACGACGAAGCGAAAAGAATGATCGCCGAGCTTGGCGCCTTCCCCGGGCGGGGAAGGCGTCTTCCTTCTCCGGGCGCAGTCATGTCGCCTCCGGGAAGGGCCGCCCTTCTCGTCCTCGACATGCAGGACACCTTCCTCGACGAAGGCTCGCACGCCTTCGTGCCGAGCGCCCCGGCGATAATCCCGCGCGTCAGGGCGCTGGTCGACGCCTTCCTGGCAAAAAAGCTCCCCGTGATCTATACGCGGCACCTCAACACCGAGGACGACGCGGGTATGATGTCTCGCTGGTGGTCGGGGCTTATCACCGCCGACGACCCGATGAGCGAGATCTCGCGCGAGCTCCACGCGGAGGGGGTCGGGATCGTCACGAAAACGCAGTACGACGCCTTTCACGGGACCGGTCTCGAGACGAAGCTTTCGGCCGGGGGCCGGAAGATCGAACGACTTGTGCTCTCCGGCGTGATGACGCATCTTTGCGTCGAGACGACGGCGCGTTCGGCCTTCATGAGGGGATTCGAGCCCTTCGTCCCGGTCGACGAGGGAGCTTCACATGGGATCGCTGAGGAACATGGCGCACGGCTTCGCCGTCCCCCTTCTCGTATCGGAGATACTGGGGGAGGAGGAAGCCCCGGAAATTTCCGGCGAGCCCGGAGTTTCAGGGAAGGCGGGCGTCCGGAAGACGCGCCGGGAGGATCGGGATGGCTCGTGACGCCGAGGTGATCGTCGTGGGCGCGGGGCCGGCGGGGATCTGCGCGTCGATACAGCTTCGAAGGTACGGCCGGGATGTCGCCCTTTTCGAAGGCGCGGTCCCGGGCGGGCTCCTGAGGAACGCCTGGCTGGTGGAGAATTACCCCGGCTTCCCCGGCGGGATCAGGGGGGCCGATCTCGCGGCCCTCTTCCGGGGGCAGCTCGAGGGGTCGGGCGTCGCCGTGATAAACGAACGGGTCGAATCACTCGAGTATCGCGAATGGGAAGGGGGCGGCCGTTTCACGGCGCGCTCGCGTTCGGCGCTCCGTGAGGCGGCGATCGCTCTCGTCGCGTCGGGGACGGTCCCGTTGACGCCGCGCGGGATATCGATCGGGGAGGGCGCGGCGCAAAGGGTCTTTTACGAGGCCGTCGAGGCCGAGGGGATCGGGGAGAAGAGGTTCGCCGTCATAGGCGGAGGCGACGCCGCCTTCGATTACGCCCTGACCCTCGCGGAGAGAAACGACGTCATCATCATAACGAGAGGCTCCGAACCGCGGTGCATGGACCTTCTCGCCCGGAGGTGCGACGAAAACCCGTCGATCGCGAGGCTTTGCGGCGTCGAGGTGAAGGGGATCGCCGCCGGGGAGGGGGCCCTCGAGCTCGAGTGCGCCGGCGTAGCGGACGAAACGGAATCACGAGGCGACGAGGATGCGGCGGATCGCGTAGGCGCCCGGGAAAAACAATCGCGCGGCGATTCGGGCGGGACCTTCCCGGCAGGCACCCGCGTCAATCTCGAGGCCGACTACGTCGTGATCGCGGCGGGGAGATTCCCCAGCCTCGATTTCATCGGCCCCGATCTTCACGGGCGTTTCGATTCGCTTCAGGAGCGCGGGCTCCTTTATCTTGCGGGCGACGTGTGCAACGGAATCTACAGGCAGGCTGCGATAAGCGCCGGCGACGGGCTGAGGGCCGCCATGAGGATCGAACGAAAGCTGCGCGGGGAGGAAGAATGAAGGTACGGGCGATGGCTGGGAGCGACGAGATCGCGACTGTCTATATCGCGGAGCTCGAGGGGGGCGCCCTCGTCGAATTCGTCGAGTCGGTGCAGCCGCCGGTCCCGCGCGAAGAGAAATGGGTGCTGATCCTCTCGACCCTGATCGGATGCCCGGCCGGCTGCCGCTTCTGCGACGCCGGCGGGACCTACGCGGGGAAGGTTTCGGCGGAAGAGATGCTCGCCCAGATCGATTTCCTTGTGAGGAGGCGCTACCCGGACGGTCGCGTCCCCGCCCCGAGATTCAAGGTGCAGTTCGCGAGGATGGGCGAGCCCTCCCTCAACGACGGCGTCATCGAGGTTCTCGAAAAGCTTCCCGGCCTTTACGACGCGCCGGGGCTTATCCCGGCCCTCTCGACGATAGCCCCCGCGGGAAGGGAGGCCTTCTTCGAGAGGCTGCTCGAGGTCAAGAAGGCGCTCTACCCGGAAATGTTCCAGCTTCAGTTCTCGATCCACACGACCGACGCCGATAGGCGCGACTGGCTTATTCCGCCGAAGAAATGGCCCCTTCCCGCGATCGCCTCGTACGGGGAGAGGTTCTTCGACGCCGGGGGAAGGAAGATCACGCTCAATTTCGCCCTCGCCGAAGGCATGGCCGTCGATCCGCGCGTTCTGCTCGATCATTTCTCCCCGGGGATCTTCCTCGTCAAGATGACCCCCGTCAATCCGACATGCCGGGCCGGGGAAAACGGCCTGAGTTCGGGACTCGATACCGACGGCAGGGGGCGCGATGTCGCGGGGGCTCTCGAAGCCGCAGGATACGAAGTGATCGTGAGCATCGGCGAACTGGAGGAGAACCGGATCGGGAGCAACTGCGGGCAATATATCGGAAGGTACCGCGGCGGCGAGGATGCCCCCGCGGGCGGCTACGATTACGAGATCCGCGAGGTCGGGTCTCCCGCGCAATAAAAAGCTCCCCGGAGCCTGTCCGGGGAGCTTCATTCAATCAACATTCATCCCATCCGTTCCTTCGCCGCGCGATTTCGCAGAGAAGGGCCGGGTTCGCGCCGCTCAGGCCGAGGCCCGGCGGCGCCGCGGGACTTACTTTATCGCGCACTTGAAGGCGAGCTGGAACCTGAGGGCGTCGAAATCGTCCGTCGCGTCGGTGATGTCGCCGCCGTCGTTCGTCCTCGAGAGGTACTCGGTCTTCATCCAGGCGACCTCGAAGATCGCCTGAACGTTCTTGTTCACGTTGTAGAAGACGTTTCCGAAGAACTCCGAGTTCATATCCTTCAAAACGTAGCTTTCGGCGTCATCCGGGCATTTCCATTCGGCTTCGTCCGGGTCGTCGAACCCGTAGCCGATGTTGAATGTGACGCGGGGCTTCGGTGTGAGCGAGAGCATCGCCCAGCCGCCCATCGCGGGAAGCGCCTCGTTGACCGGGTTGAGGCTCTGGCCTATCCCGCCGAGGTACTGGCCGAGGTTCTCGCCGAGGAAGAACTCGCCCTTGAGGCCGACCTTGCTGTTCACGACGACGGCAAGGTCGGTGTTGAACGACCAGGAGTCGATCGAGGTGTCGTCCTCCGTGCCGTAGGTCTCCCTGCCGAAATGGCCGGAGAGGCCGAGGTCGAACTTGCCCGCCTCGCCCATCTTCGTACCGAACCCGAGGCGGCCCTGCACGGCCGGCATCCCGGCGTCGGCGCCGTCTTCGACCGAGCCCTTGGTGTCGTCGGAGTCGCCGTCATCCCAGAGGTTGCCGGTGATGTTTCTCGTAAGGGCGGCGTCGAATGAGAGCTTGCCCTTCTCCCCGGCCTGTTTCCAGGTCGAGAAGCGCAACTGGGCGCGGCGGTAACCGATGTTCCCCTGGTCCCAGAGGACGGTATAGTTCGCCGTCGCGGGGACCAGCGGCGATATGACGTCGGAGGTCTGGCCGGCAAGGATGGTCCAGTTGCACTTGCCGAACTTCAGGTAGGCGTGGCGGATCATCGGGGCGGCCTTGTTCTCGGCGGCCGCGGTGTTGTCGTTCTGCCAGTCCAGTTCCATGTAGGCCGTGGTCGTCCAGGCCTCTTCCTTCCACCAGAAATCGAGCGAGAGTCTCGATTCGCGGGCGGTGAGGAAGAATTCATTGTTGTTCTCGCCGGTGTAGGCGGGAACGTAGAGGACGTAGTTTCCGGGGTAAAGCCTGTTCGTGTCATACATCAGGTCGGTCTTGAGGAATCCGCCGAACTTGAATCCGAAATCCTTCTCCTCCCCTTCGCCACAGAGGCTGGGGGCGGAGATAGTGGCCACGAGAGCCAGTGTGACCAACATCATTAAGCAATGGCGCATGTCACGCTCCTTCAGTTAAGGTTCCCCGGCGGCGATCTGTCGCGCTCTCCGCGCCGCCGATCCCTGTTAATAAATCAAATCCCCGCGATTTGTCAACGTAAAGTGTCGGATTTCGATAATTAGCGCGAATGAGGCGACAGCCCGCGGCGGGCGCGGGGCCGCCGCTGAACAGGCGCCCCCCGGCATCATCCGGTCCGTGTTTTCCCGAGGGTTGTGGATCCAGGGCGGGGCCGTCTATCCGATCTGCGTCATCCTGAGGATCGCCGATCTCGAAGCCTCGGCGACCGGCCCGGGGACCCTGATCACGGGCTCGAGGGTCTCGAGGGAGCGGGCGACCTTCTCCAGGGTGATCTTCTTCATGTTGGGGCAGATGGCGCTCTCCGAGGCCGGGATGAACCGCTTCCCGGGGTACAGCTTCGAGAGCCTGTAGACCATCCCGAGCTCCGTGCCGACGATGAAGGTGCCGGCGTCGCTCGAGCCGGCGAAGCGTATCATCCCGCCCGTCCCGAGAAGGATGTCGGCCTCCGCGGCGATCAGGGGATTGACCTCGGGATGAACCATGACGACGGCGCCGGGGTGCTCTCGCCGGAGTTTCCTTATCTCGTCCGGCACTATCCGCTGGTGCGTCGGGCAGTACCCGTTCCAGAGGTGCAGTTCCCTCTTCGTCAGCCCCGCCGCCCACGCCCCGAGGTACCTGTCGGGGCCGAATATGATCTCCCTGTCCGCGGGGACCGATTCGATGACCTTGACGACGTTGGCCGAGGTGCAGCATATGTCGGTCAGCGCCTTTACCTCCGCGGTGGAATTCACGTACATGATGGTGACGGCGCCCGGATGGCGAAGCTGCATCGCGCGGAGGTCGCCGGCGGTTATCATGTCGGCCATCGGGCAGCCCGCGGAGGGCTCGGGGAGGATGACCCTTTTGTCGGGGGCGAGGATCGCCGCAGTCTCGGCCATGAAATGGACCCCGCAGAAGATTATTATCTCCTCCGGAAGGGTCGACGCAAGCCTGCTGAGGTCGAGGGAATCCCCCAGGTGGTCCGCGATATCCTGGATCGGGGGAGGCTGGTAGTTGTGGGCGAGTATTACCGCGCCCTTTTCCTTCTTGAGGCGGCGTATCCTTTGTGCGAGTTCTATCTCAGGCATTGCCCTCCACCGGCCCGTCATTTGCCGGGCAGTTCGGCCCCGCAATGGGGGCATTCGCCGCGGTTCAAGTCCGCGACCTTTCCGCATGAGGGGCAATCGACCAGGCGCGCCTTGCACGCGACGCAGGAGCCGTCGGTCTCGACGATCTGGGAGTCGCAGTAGGGGCAGTTTTCGTGGGTATCCACCGCGTGCGCCTTCGGCGAGGAGGCGGGCTCCCCCTTCGCGACATGTTTCCTGTAGTCCTCGATCGCCTTGTGAAGGGCGTCGGCGCCGAGGTTGGAGCAGTGCATCTTGTGCCCCGGAAGGCCTCCGAGCTGGTCGGCGACCATCGCGTTGGTGATCTCCATCGCCTCGTCGAGGGTCTTGCCGACCGCCATCTCGCTTATCATGCTCGAAACGGCGATTGCGGCGCCGCATCCGAAGGTCCTGAACTTGACCTCCTCGAGCCGGTCGTCCTTCACCTTGATCATGAAGGTCATCATGTCTCCGCAGACCGGGTTACCCACCTCGCCGACCCCGTCGGCGTTCGCTATCTCCCCTACGTTCCGCGGGTTCATGAAATGATCCATTACCTTGTCGCTGTAAAATGGCATTTTCGGGTCTCCTTGGATATCAGGCGATATTCGATCGCGTGCCTCGTGCGGGTGAAGATGATCCGTCCCCGCGCCGCGTACAGAGAGATAATCTACCCGGAGGGCCCCGTAAAGCAAATGAAATCTCTCCCGTGCCCGGGGCGGGGACGGGGATGATCGGGCCGCCGCGCCCCCCGCCCGGGACGATCGGGCCTCCTTGCGCCCCTGCCCGGGCGTGCGGGGACGGGCAGGCCGGGGCCCGGCGGAGCGCGGGATCGCCGCCGGGGAAAAGAGCTTCACAACGCGGGAGAAAATGGTATATTGAAGTGTACAATATCAATGGCAGAACGGGGGAATGATATGAGCGCATCGTCCTCTTTACGAAAATCGCCTGAGGCGGCAAAGCGCGCGGCGGGGTTTCACCGGTTTATTCGGCATGGAACACTGATCGCGGCCGCCGCAATCCTTTTCTGCGCCGCCTCTTCGGACGACCTCGCGGCCGGGCCGGGGCAGGTCGAAAAACGCGCGAAGCAGGCCGGCCAGGAGAAGGAGAAGAACAAGGAGACCCCCGCCAAAAAGGAAGAGGCTCCGAAGGAGGCCGCCAAAACCAGGGACGCGGAGAGAGAGGCCCAAAAGCCGGTGGAGAAGCCGGTCCCCGTACCCGATCCGAAGCCCGTCCAGGCGAAGGAACGGCGCGACTCCGGCGAACAGGACAAGGAAACCGTTCGCGGGACGGAACGTGAGCGTAAAATATCCGAAGAAGAGAGGAAGGCCGGCGATACCGGCACGAGGGAGGGTGACAGGCGCATCCACCAGAGAAACCCCGTGGAGGTCAGGGAAAAGCGGCGCGAGGAGCCGTCGGGCGGAGGCCCGAATATCATTATCAGGCCGCCCAAAAAGGTCAGGCCCCCCGATACCCCCGATGAGCCCGGAGAGGTGACGCCGCCCGGTCCCCCGAACCATGGCGGCGGATATTTGCCCCCGCCGATCCGACCCCGCCATCCGTGGGGCGTCTACCCCGAGGTCATCATCATCGAGCACTGGTATTACGAGGGGGATTACCTCTTCGACGACGATCCCCTTCCCGAATACATCTTCGACGACTATTCCGATAACGAGCCGTTCGTCATCCCCCTTCCATTCGGAGACATACTGCCCTGGGAGGTGGGGGAGCTCTTCCTGATGAAGCTCAAGGACATCGAAGCGGAGGGGTACGGGAATTCGCTGATGATCTGCATAGTGCAGACCATTGACGAGATGCCGTACAGGGAATTCGTCGGACGTTTCGAATGGGACGAAGGGGAGTTCGAGTATTACGACACCCTCTCGCCCCGGAGTTTCCTCCTGTCGCTTCCGGTCTCCTCGGTTCTCCGGCTGCTCGGGGACAGGTCGATCCGGTGGATAGGCGAGTACAGGCCGGACTACAAGATCGTGCCGGGCCCGAGGAACGCGGCCGTCTTCATCTCCTCCTTCGACGGGGACAGGATGGAATTCCGCAGGGATCTCGAGGAGCTCGGCGTCGAGGTCGAGGATTACGACGAAAAGACGGGCGAATACCTGATCCGCACCGATTATGACTGTTACTTCGATCTGGCCGACCTCTGGTGGGTAGAGAGCGTCTCGTCCGAACCACGGCGTGTGGTGGCCGGCCCGGACGCGGCCGGTTACCCGACGGAGTGATTATTTAGTGGAACCGGACGCCCCTGATGACATATAATTGTAAGGTTATTCGCCGCCCCCAGGCAAACCGCAATCCGCCGGACAGGCGGCAACCCCGCCTGCGGGCCCGGCGATCGCGGATCGAAATCACGGAAGGAACCGGAATGGCAAAAGGCGACCGACTGCTCGGCCCAGGGCAAAGGCGCCCCCAAGTTTTACGTGCGAAACGATCAGGTAGACGTCGGCGACTTCTACGAGGGCGTCGACATCAATTACGAATTCAAGGTCAGGAACAACGGCGCCGCCGAGCTTCAGATCGTCAACGTCAAGCCTGGTTGAGGATGCTCAGTGGCCGACTTTGACAAGGTCATCCTTCCCGGGAAGGAAGGAACGATTGGGATAACGATAACAGGCTTCAAGATTCATCCGGGGCGCTTCACCAAGTCGTTCACCGTCACGACGAACGATCCGGACCAGCAGAAGGTCATTCTCACCGTGACGGGGATCGTGAAGAAGGTCTTCGATTTCTCGCTGCAGAGCATATCACTCTCCGGGTTCATCGGCGAGATGCTCAAGGGGGAGACGATCATCTCCAACAAGCTCGCCGAGCCGGTCAACATCACCGGATGGGAATGGAGCGACAAGAGCAGGAACTACGATTTCCTCTGCGATAATGTCGGCGTGAAGGTCGAAACGATCGAGGCCGGGAGGCAGTACCGCGTGAAAACGTGGACCAAGGAACCGGCCGTGGCGGGCGCCGTGAGCGGCGAGCTCGTCCTCAAGACCAGTTTCAAGGACATGCCGGAGAAATCGCTCTCCTTCAACATGGTCATCACCCCCGACGTCCAGGTGCATCCGTCCTCCATCATAATGAGGGAGATGGTGATCAAGGAAGGGACGTCGCAGAATTTCGAGAAATCGATTTCCATCATCGCCGCGCGCGGCGACACGCTGAAGATACTCAAGGTGATCCCGGACAGGGCGGACATCACCGCGAATATCAGGGAAGTCAAGGCGGGCCAGGCGTTCAGTTGCAAGATAAGCATCAGGCCCCCCTCGGAAACCGGCAAATACGTCGGCAACATAACATTTATCACGAACTACAAAGGGTACGAGAAGCTGACGGCGGAGATCCGGGGAACGATCAGGGTTACCAAATAGCCCGCGGGCCGCGAACCGGCCCCATTGAAATCGCGAACACGGCGTGCCGGCTGCCCGGCACGCCTTTTCTTGAAAGGAAGATCGATGAAGAATATCAGGGTTATCGCGCTGGTTCTCGCAATGATGCTGCCCGGCGCCCTGGCGGGGCAGGGGATCGAGGACCAGGCGAAGACGAGGTACCAGGAGATAATGAAGGAGCTGGAGCTGAAGAGGAGCTCGATGCCGATGGAGGGGCTGATCGACCTCGGGGAGAGGCTTCTTCTCGAGTTCCTCGAGAAGTACCCCGGGACGCAGGCCGGCGGGAGCGCCCACCTGACCCTCGGGCAGATCTACGGAAGCATCAACAGGCCCGACGACGCCATAAAGCACCTCGAGAAATATTTCGAGGGGACGAGGACGAGGGACGCGGCCGAGATGGATATGGCGAGGTATACCCTGGCAGGCGTCTACATTCAGGAGGGCGACTTCGACAAGGGCGAAAAACAGTTAAGGGCGATCGTCGATCGCGGCGCCGCCGCCGACAAGAGGTTGATGGAGATGGCCGTCACGACGCTCGACCGCCTCGGAACACTGAAGCGGCTCTCGATCGGCTCCCAGGCGATCGAATTTTCGGCGACGGCGACCGACGGCAAACCGCTGAGGCTCTCTGACTACAGGGGCAGGGTCGTGCTGATCGATTTCTGGGCGACATGGTGCTCCCCGTGCCGGGCCGAGATGCCCAACGTGAAAAAGGTCTACGATGCATACCATGACAAGGGGTTCGACATCATCGGCATCTCCATGGACAACAGCAGGGAGCAGTTCGACACCTACGTTTCGCAGAACGGGATCGAGTGGCGGCAGATCTTCGACGGGAAGGGCTGGAAGGCCGAGATCGGCCTGCAGTACGCCGTCGTATCGATCCCGGCCACCCTTCTCCTCGACCGCGACGGAGTGATAAGATTCAAGAATCTGAGGGGGGACGAGCTGGAGAAGGCCGTCGCGGAGCTGGTCGCCGGGAAGCGGTAGGGGGGGATTCTCTCCGGGCCGAGCCGGTCCGGCGCCGCGCGGCTTGCGCCGGCGAAGAGGCCCGGCGGGTGTCGCCCGGCCGAATCCGGGACCTCCCGGAAGCGAAAATAAAAGAGCCGCCACGATGATGGCGGCTCTTTCTTTATTCACCCATTCGCCACGGCAGCTCTTCGTGCGCCGCCTTGACGCTGAAGCTCAATCGATCTCCTTCCCCTTCAGGAAGGCCGTCCTGTTGATCTCGGCCGTTCCCTTCGGCGCCATCCTCTGTATCACTTCGATCCACTTGTCCTCTTCTAGATCGATCGATTTCGAAAGGACGCCGAGCAGGATCGTGTTGACCATGCGCGGATTGCCGAGCTCGAGGGCGATCTCGTAGGCGTCGAGCAGGGTCGCGCCCGGGGAGTAGCCGCGGATCTTCTCCTCGGCCTTCTCAGGGTAGAAGAACTTGCCGGTCGTCGTGAGGGTGGGGATGATCTTCTGCGTGTTGACGATTATCTTACCGCCCGGGCGAAGCTCACCCACCCAGCGAAGCCCCTCGGCGAGCTCGAAGGCCAGGATTACGTCCGATTCCCTGTGGGGAATCAGCGGCGAATAGACCTTTTTCCCGAAACGCACGTGGCTCGTCACGATCCCGCCCCGCTGCGACATCCCGTGAACCTCGCTCTTCTTCGCGTCGAGGCCCATCAGCTTGGCCACTTCGATGAGGATCTCGCTCGCGAGAAGGACACCCTGCCCGCCGACTCCCACGATCAGAACGTTGGTTGTGCCGTTTTTCATGTCGATTCCTTTCTCCTTTCATCCCGATCAGGACTCGATCCTTGCAATGGCGTCCGCCGGACAGACCTGGGCGCATATCGAGCAACCGGTGCATGTGACCGGATCTATCTGCGATTTGGGCTTTCCCTTTTCGTTCTTCACCTCGGAAACCGATATCGAAGGGCAGCCGACGTTGAAGCAGGCGCCGCAGGCGATGCATTTCCCGAGGTCGACCTCGTACGGGGAGCCGTTGACCTTTTTCGGGAAGAGCATGCACGGCCTGGTCGTTATGATGACCGACGCGGCGTCCCTGTTCGTCTCCTCCTTGATCGCGGCCAGAGTCTCGTCGAGGTCGTAGGGATCGACCTTCCTCACGTGCTGCACCCCGAGTGCCCTGCAGAGCTCGGCGAGGTCTATCGAATAGGTCTTCTCGCCCATCAGCGTCGTGGAGGTGGCGGGATTCTGCTGGCCTCCGGTCATGGCGGTGATCCCGTTGTCGGCGATTATCGTCGTCGTCGTTCCCCTGTTGTAGACGACGCTCGCCAGGGCCGTTATCCCGCTGTGAAGGAAGGTGGAATCCCCGATGATGGCGACCGTTTTCCTGGAGGTCTTGCCGGCCTTCTCTATCCCGAAGGCGTTGCCGATCGAGGCCCCCATGCAGAGGCACGAATCGATCTGGCTAAGCGGGGGGAGGCCGCCGAGGGTGTAGCATCCGATGTCTCCGTTCGTGTAGACGCCCGCCTTCTTAAGAGCGACCATCACGCCCCTGTGCGGGCATCCGGAACAGAGTACCGGCGGTCTCGGGAGGACGGGCTCGGTCTCGATCGATGGCATGATGACCGAGGCGTCGAGCTCTCCCGCTTCGATGAATCCCTTTCTCACCCGGTCGACGTCGAGCTCCATCAGGTTGGAGAAATATTTCTTCCCCTCGACCTTGATCCCGGCCGCCGCGATCATTTCCTCGTAGAACCCCTCGAGCTCCTCGACGACGAAAAGCCTCTCGACCTTCGACGCGAAGTCCCGGATCTTGTTCATCGGAAGGGGGTATCCGAGGCCCAGCTTCAGGATGCTGGCCTCCGGCATCGCCTCGCGCGCGTGCTGGTAGGCGATGCTGCCCGTCACGATGCCGATCTTCCTGTCTTTCCATTCGACGCGGTTCAGCTCGGTCTTCTCGGCGAAGGCCTTGAGCTTCTCGAGGCGCGAGGCGACGATGGCGTGCCTCTTGATCGCGTGAGCCGGGACCATGACGTATTTTTCGATGTTGCGCTCGAATCCCTTGTTCTCGGCTACCTTGCGCTCGCCGATCTTGACGATACCCTTCGAATGCGAGACGCGCGTCGTCATGCGAAGAAGCACCGGCGTGTCGAACTCCTCGCTCATCTCGAAGGCGTACCTGACGAAATCCTTCGATTCCTGGCTGTCGGAGGGCTCGAGGACCGGCACCGAGGCGAATTTGCCGTATATGCGGTTGTCCTGCTCGTTCTGCGAGGAATGCAGGCTCGGATCGTCGGCGCTGACGAGGATCAGGCCGGCGCCGACGCCGGTGTAGGCGAGGGTCATGAACGGATCGGCGGCGACGTTGACCCCGACGTGCTTCATCGCGGCGAGCGAACGGGCCCCGCCGTAACTGGCCCCCACCGCCACCTCCAGGGCCACCTTTTCGTTGATCGCCCATTCGGCGTATACGTCGTCCTTCCAGAACCTCGCGATCGTCTCGAGGATCTCCGTGCTCGGCGTTCCCGGGTAGGCGGAGGCGAACTCTCCGCCGAACTCGTAAATACCCCGGGCCAGCGCCTGATTCCCTGAAAGCAGCATCTCCATTTCCTGGCTCCTCCCGATGTATGACATCTATCGCTTATCGTTTCTCTATTAGCGAAAAACAGAGCTTTTCCAATATATCGGAACGGTTGAATTATTTCAATAATTCATTGAGGATTTTTCCCCGGGCGCGCCGCCGGGCCGCCGCCGTAACGGCGCGAAAAAGATAAGGAAAATAAGGGTTAGAGCGAGGAGCGACCCCCCGGAGAGCGCTACGGTGAAGCTTCTTTCGGGCAGGGGGAATCGCGCTATCGAGTGGTGCAGGGAGGAGAGCGCCGCCGCGGCCGCGAGGATCGCGATCCAGTGTTTTCCGCGCGGAAGCACCCTCGCGTCGATGATGAAGGCTATGAGGGCGTAGAAGGCGATCGCGGCGGGCGCCATCAGCCTTTCGTTGTTCGATCCGAAGGAGGCTGAGGCGAGGACGAGGAGGAAATACGCCGCAAGATGAAGATTGCGCCCCAGGAAGCGCGCCGATTCCCTGAAAAAGATCAGGGGGATGAAGGTCAGCGGGATGAACGGGTTGACCAGCAGGCCGTACCAGACCATCGGGTGTTTCAGCTTCACGCCGTACCGGAGGGCCGACTCCATCAGGCCGATCCCTCCGGAGGAGGAAACGAGGAGGCGGACCGCGGCGAAGGCGGCAATGGCCGGAAGGCACGCGAGGGCGGGACGGGCCCAGCCCTGGCGGCCGGCCGGGCGCGCGAAGCCGTCGCGGGGTGCGGGTGGCGGGGCGCCGCCGTCCCGGTTCGCCGCGGGAGTCCTGTCCTCCCCGGCCCCGTCCCCGGCTCGAAACGAATCCCTTCCTGCGAGGAAGACGAAGAGCACCGGGACCATTATCATCGCGAGCTCGCCGGTCAGGGCCCCGCCGAGAAGGGCCGCCGAGAAGAGGCCCCATCTTCTCCGCCGCATCGCGAGCATTGCCGCCGCGATGAAGACGAGCGACAGGGTGTCCTTGACCTGGAAGAAATTCCACGTCGATATGCCGAAGAGGTGCTTGTTCATCACGAGGAAGAAAACCGCCGCCGCACCGGCCGCGGGGGAGATCCCCATCGAGAGGAGAAGGCGGTAGAAGAGGATCGCGAGGAGGAGGGCCGAGAGCCAGGTCACGATCCTGAATCCCGCGACATCGTCGGGGAAGAGCCCGGCGAGCCACGGGCCGAGGAGGCGGTAGCAGAAGGGCTTCGGGATATCGGAAGCGATCGATGGGGAGAAGGAAGCCGACTCCCTGTAATATTTAAGGTCCATCCCGGCGTACGGCATCGAATGGTAATCGATGCTGCCGTAGAGAAAGACGGCGAGGGCCGCCATCGAGACGACAAGGACGATCCGCCGGTCGAAGGTCACTGGTTTTCCTTTTCACCGGCCGGGCTCTCGCCGTCGAACCAGACCGTCCAGAGGTCGCTCGATCCCTTCCCCGCGCTGACGAAGAATCTCCCGTAATCGCCGGGTCGCGTCTCCGAGGCAGCGAGGCCGGCGATCGACGATCCGAGGACGGCCTTCCTCGCCGCCTCGACCTTCTCCGCTCCTTGCAGGTCGACCTCGAAGGCGATCATCCACGGAGGCCAGCAGGCCCCCTCGGTGACATGTATCAGCTCCGAACGGCCGAACACGGCGACGCCCGACGCGCGGAGAATTTCGGCGAGCTCCCGGGCGGCACGCACGAAGGTCTCGAGCCCGGCGTCATGGACCGCCTTTATCGTTATCCGCTCGGAAATCCTTCCTGGATCGGACTTCGGCATGTCGAGCCCGAGGGGGATCGTGTCGGTGACGCATCCGCCGACCTTCATGTCATGTTTCTGCATCTGTGTCTGCCCTCCGCAGGCGGCGGTCGTCATGAGCAGAAGCAATATGGGGGAAACGATTCTGAGCACGCGATCACCTCCGTAAAAATGGTCCGCCGCC
>JALOPX010000009.1 GCA_025453655.1 Candidatus Krumholzibacteriia bacterium | reverse complement strand
CGCGCCGCCGGCGGCCATTTTCCTCAGCTCCGCCGCGTCGGCCCTCGCCATCCGATCCAGAACCGCGTTCATCCTTCCCGTCGAGCTTGTGTGCTTCGTCTCCTGGCTGAATTCCTTCGGGACCACTCCGTACTTGTCTATGAGATCGACGGCGTAGTTCCACCATCCTCCGTCCGGGACCGGCGAGACGAGAAGCGCCTGCAGCTCCCTGTCGTCTATGTCCCTCCCGGCGGTCTCTATGACGGCGCCGAGGAATGTGTTCGCCTTCTCGAGCTTGTCCCAGAAGAAGAGGTAATTCTCCGAGAACTCGAAGCTTTCGAGCTTGAACTTTTCGATAACGACGGGCCTCATCATGTTAAAAGCCGCGAACATCCAGCATCTTCCGCTGCTCTTCTGGTTGGTGATTCCCTTCGCCGTCACGTTGTCGCTGAAGATGTCGTTGTACCTGTTGTAAATCTCCCTGTTGTAGGAGAGATCCTTGAGATCGTTGTTCGATACGGCGTTCATCAGGGCCCTGTTCGCCGGGTCGGCGGGGAAGGAGCCTTTTATCTCTCCGAGCGCCGTCTTGCCAAGCCCCTGCCGGTCACCCGCCGGCGCCTTCGCGGGGGACAGGGCGGAAATAGCGGCGATACAGGCGACGACAATCGCGATGCGGCAGGTTTTCATGAGTCACCATCCCTTTCTGATTTCATCGGATCCGGATTATCCGGGTCGATTTTTCCCGGGCCGTTTTTCAGCACATCTCCCGGCTGTCCCCCCGCACCTCACCAGTTGACTACGAGTTCGCCGGCGTTCGACGGCACCCAGCACCTTGTTCCATCTTCGAGCTCTATCTGCCACCAGTCGGCTCTTCTTTCGACGAGCCTGAACTCCGTTCCCGGGGAAAGAGGCTCGGTGAAGGTCGGCTGGTAGGTTTCGGCGTCCCCCTTTCGGGCGATCGCGCCGTCGGCGATCATCACGCCCGGGGGCTTTCTCGTCCACCCCGATCTTTCGACGGCCAGCGAGGCGAAGAAAACCGCGCACGAAATCGCGGATACGATGATGAGCGACCTCACCCAGCTTTTCCTGAAGAATAGATATGCCGTCGCCGCCGCCCACGCAAGGGCGAACGAGACTATAAAAATCGCCAGCCTTATCCTCGAAGGTATGTCGTAGTGAAGGAAAAACAGCGTCTTGAAGACTCTGTCCCTCTCGGCCGCCTCGATGCTGCTCGACCGCCTGCTTCTCGCGAATTCGAGGTTCTGCGCGAGATTCCGGTCGCCGGGGCGATAGAGAGCGGCCCGCCTGTAGTTCAGGATCGCCCGGCCCGTGTCCCCGAGCCTGAACCACGCGTTCCCGATGTTGTAATAAAGCTCGCCGTTTCGGATCCCCCCTTCGCGCGTTATCAGCTCGAAATTCATGATGGCCTTCCGGTAATGATCCCGGGCGGCTTCGGGATCGGAGTTGTCGAGCTCCATGGCGGCGCGAAACGCGCTCTCGCCCCGGTTGAGGTATTCGCTCAACCCGGCGCTCGCGGCGCCCGATCCCCTTACGGCCTCGCCCGCCGTCAATTCCTGCGCCGGGCCCGCAATCAGGAAAATCGCGGCGATTGCGGCGGCGGCCGCGGCAACGGTTCTCTGTGACATCGCAACGAGCGGGCGGCTCCCCGTTTCAGTCGCGAGCAGGATCGTCTTTATCGCATTCTTTGCCTTGAATATCGTCATATCCTTTTATCCAGCTTTCGGGCCGCCTCGCGGATCCCGGAGAGAAGCTTCTCCCTCGAATCCCCGGCGCCTGTGTGCCCCGCGTACGCCCACATCTCGCAGGTCTCGAAGACCTCGCGGACGAGCCCGGCGAGATCCGGCTCGACGCCGGCGTTCTTCAGCATTACGCCGGCCTCCGCCGCCGTGAGCGAGGCGCCGCTCCGGCCGAGCCTGTCGCCCATGTACCCCTTGAGAAGCTCGAGGGCCTCCTGGCTGAATTCCTTCTCGGAAAGCCCTTTTTTCCCCGAGAGCGCGTGGACGGATTTCTCGAGCCGCTTCAGCGCCCCCCTCGCCCTGGCCCCGGCGGGATCTGACGATCTTCTTCTCGCGGCCGTTCTCGCAGCCGCCGCCCCCGCGAAGACGAGCGGCGGGAGGACGAGAAGGATCAGCCCGCCCCGACCCGAAGCAGCCGCGTCCATTCCCGTCTCGCGCGACACGAGCAAATGGGGGCCCTCGTAGTTGTACGCTATCCCCTCTTTCCATTTCTCCAGCGGGGAGCCCGTCGACGCCGGCGTGATCCCCTCGGCGTCCACGGCGGTCACGACCCTCGTCGCGTGAACGGTCAACGGTATCGGCTCCGAGGAGGCGATGACGTATTTTCCCTTTTGCGTGTCGAAATATGAGATCCTGATCGGCGGGATGGCGGTGACGTCGGCGCTTTTCGCCCTGAGCGTCTGGGTGAATATCTTTTTCCTGCCTTCGATCCTGCCGTCCGCCATATCGTCGGGCACCTTGAAATTCTCCGTTATGCTCTCCTGCTCCGACAGTGGTGGGAGCTCGACCTTGCCGAGATAGTCCGGGCCCTCTAGGGTTATCGAAAGGGTAATCGGATCGCCCACGTTCACCTCGACCGGTTCCGCTTTCGCCGAGATCCTCAGTTCGCCCACATGACCGGCGAACCCTTCCGGCCTTCCCTCGACGGGCAGGTTTTTGACGGCGAGGCTCAGCGCGTTGGACGGGACGACGAATTTCTTCAGCGTCCCCCTCCACCTCCCGTTGTAATTGTCGGAAAAGAAATCGTTGAAGAAATCGCGCTGGCTGCGGATGCCTGTGCCGGACTCGCACGCCACTATGAACTCCGGGATATCGAATCGGCCGGCCTTCCTCGGAATCAACGCGAGCCTGAATGTCAGGGTCACGAAACTCTCGCCGTCCAGCATCCCCTCGCCCTTCTCCGCAATGACCTCGCCGTTCGCGATCGGTATCCTGAAATATTTTTTGGCCGGGTCAATCTTCACCTCCGGGACCTCGAAATCGAAGGCTCCCGTGTCGAGGACCGGAGCCGTGAAATTGAAACTCTCGACGTCGCGCCTCAGGTACCAGACGACGCTCAACACGACCGGCTCTCCGACGTAGCATGTTTCCCTCGACAGGGCGATCCTGAGCTTGAAATCCTCCGATTCCTCCGGCTTCTTGACCGATATCGCAACGGGATCGGACTTGAATACCGTCCCCCCCACGTCTATGTCGACGGCCGGGATCAGGAGGCGCCCCTGCCTTTGGGGCGTGAGCTTGTAGGTGAAGACGAAGCCCTTGTGCACCTGTCTCTGGACCCTTCCGTTTATTATCGAAATCGACTCGCTCGAGTTGTTCGATCCCCCGAGATATTCCACGATAAATCCGTCGGCCGCGGAGAAATCGGGCTCCGACGCCTCGCTCGAGCCGTCTATCGTTATCTGCATCAGGAAGGATTCCCCGACGTAGACGTCGCGCGACTCGACGTTCGTGATGACGCGCACGTCCGACGCGGGCGCCGCGCCGGCGAGGGAAACGGCGAGAAGGAACGCCACGATGCCTATTCGGACGGCGGGAAGGCCCGCCGCCCGGGCGCGCGCCTGCGCGGTTCCCGGAAGAAAGCCCCGTCTGCCGTCCGCGCGCTTTGTGTCATTTATTGACCGGGTCATTTGTATCGCCTTCGTCATGATAACGCCTGAAATCGAACCCTACCAGTCCCTGTCCACCTTCCTGTACCCGCCCGACGCCTCCTCCCTGCGCTTCTTCCTGTTATCCTTCTCTTCCTGGAGGATCGCCCTGGCCGTCTCGTTTCTCGCCTTCATCTGCTGTTGATCCTGCTTCCCGGGCTGTTCCTGCTGATTCTGCTGATCTTCGTTTTTCGGCTGCTTCTGCTCCTGCTGCCCGTCCTTTTCCTTTTGTTGCCCCTTGTCCCCGCCTTCCCCCTTCGCGAGCAGCTCGAGCGCCTTCTGCATCTGGTCGAGCGCTTCTTCCTGTCTGTCGCCGGCCCGCTCCGCCGATCTTTCAGAGAGGTTCCTGCGGGCATCATCCTGCCTCGCCGCTGCCGTGTCAAGGTGAGATGAAGCCTGCTCCACCGGTTGCGGCTTTTCGCCCGGGAAGAGGGAATCGAGCTTATCACGAACCTTCGACGTCGAGTCCTTCACCTTCCTCTGCGAGTCTCCGGCACGATCGGCCGCGTCATCCCACCGCGAAGAGCCCTTCCCCGGATCAGCGGCGAGCTCGCCTGTCCGGTCCATGACCTCTTGCTGCCTGTCCATCGCCGCGAGAAGCGAATCGACGACCTCCTTCATCTGCTCCTGCTGCTGCTCCATCTGCTCCTTCTGCCTCTGAAGCTTGTCGAGAAGATCCTTTATCACGAGCCGCGTTATTTCCATGTTGTGGGCGGCGTCTCCGAGTTCCGGATCCTTTTCAAGGGCCGTCGCGTAGAATTCAACGGCCTCCCTGTAATACGCCATCGCCTTCTCGATGTCGCTGTCCGCCTGCCTCTGCCCCTGGGCGAATGCGCAGTTGCCCGAGTTGTACCAGGCCCTGGCTTCGAGCCCGAGGTCCTTCGATTTGAGCGCCGCGTCGGCGAAGGAGGCCCTCGCCTTCTCCAAATCCCCCTGCTTGTACTGCACGTCGCCGAGATTGAAGGCGACGACCGGGGATTCGGGAAGTTTCACGGAGGCCTTCCCGTAATACTCCGCCGCCCTGTCCAGCTCGCCGGCCTTGTAGCTCTTGTTCCCCTTCGCGATCAGGCTTCCGGCCGAGGCTGCGAGAACGCGCCCCGGCGGAGCGGCCAGCAGAATAGCCGCAGCGAAGGCGCACGGGATGAGCGCTGTTTTCCTCATGCCGCCCGCCTCCTTCTCTCCGAGATGAACATCTCCGCGACCAGCGCGACGAGCGCCATCGAAAGGAATATCTGGAATTTTTCCTCGTAGAGCTTGACCGTCAGCGATTCGACGTCCCTTTTCTCCTCGCCCGCAATAAGCTTCGTGTAGACGTCGCCGAGGTCTATCGTGCCGGTGGCGACGTTGAGATACCTGCCCCCCGGCGTGGCGTTGGCCATTTTTCTCAGCGTGGCGGCGTCGAGCCTGCTCCACACCTCCCGCCCGTCGTGGGTCAGGAAGGCCCTGTTGCCGCGCTCGTCGGTGACCGGTATTCTCTGCCCCTGGTGCTCGTCGCCCAGCCCTATGGCGATGATCCTTATCCCTCTTTTTCCCGCCTCCTCCGCCGCCTCGACGGGGAACGAGTCGTGATCCTCCCCGTCCGTTATCAATATTATATCCTTGTATTTCTTCTCCTGGTCGTCGAAGCCGTCGTCGATGGCCTTTCTTATGGCGTCGCCGATCATCGTCCCTCCGCGGGCGATGCTTTCCGTGTCGACGTCGTCGAGCATCAGGTTGAAGAATCCGTAGTCGAGCGTCAGGGGGCACTTCAGCGCCGCGGTGCCGGCGAAGACCACGAGGCCGATCCGGTCCCCCGCGAGGCGGGAGATCATGTCCCCGATCGCGAGCTTCGCCCGACCGAGTCTGTTGGGCGCGAGATCCTCCGCTATCATGCTTCTCGAAACGTCGAGCACGAACAGGATGTCCCTCCCCCGCCGCTCCACGGTCTGAGGCCGCGGGTTCCACGCGGGCCTCGCGAGCGCCGCCACGACCAGCGCCACAGCCGTCAGAGCGAGTATCTCCTTCATCCTCCGGCCCGCGGGATTGACCGACATCGACACGCGGTCGAGGAGCCCGGCCTCTATGAAAACCTTGAGCGCGGCCCTTCGCCTGTACGCGGCGAAGCCGTACAGAAGGGCCAGGACCGGCACCAGCCAGAGGAAAAGGAGCATCTTCACGTTCATCAGATGCATGGCGTTCTAGGGTATCCTCCTGAAGACGAGGGTCGAAAGGATCGCTTCCAGGACGAGAAGGCACAGCGCCGCGACGGCGAACCGGAAATAGGCCTCCTTGTAGTCGACGTACCTTACCGATTCGATCTCGCTCTTTTCGAGGCGGTCGATCTCCTCGTATATCTCCCTCAGGGACTGCTCGTTCTCCGCGAGCCTGAATATGCCGCCGGTGATGCCGGCCACGGCCTCGAGCGGCCTCGTGTCGACCCGGTTAGCCGAGGGCATCTTGAAGTTGCCGAGAAGCGTCCTGACCGTGCTTACGCTCTCGTCGCTCCCGACCCCGATCGTATAAATCTTTATCCCCCACGACGCGGCGAGACGCGCCGCCTCCTCGGGCGATCTCTCCCCGAAGTTGTTCTGACCGTCGGTCAGGAGGATGATTATCTTGCTCTTGATGTCATATTCACTGCCGCCGGTCTCTGAAGCGAATTTTGCGAGGTCCTCCTCGGCCGTCTTGAGCCTTGCCGCCGCGAGGGCGATGGCGTCGCCGATCGCCGTGCCGTCCTCGTTTCTTCGCGTCACTATGTCCACCGTTTCGAGGAACCTCATAAGCGCGCCGTGGCCGAGGGTGAGCGGCGCCATCGTGTCGGCGTACCTCGCGAAGGCGATCATGCCGGCGAGATCGTTCGGGCGCCCTTTGAGCGTCTGCCCGTTCCCCACGAGAAATTCCTCGAAGACCTTCTTCACGACCTCGAGCCTGTTGAGCCTCCGGCCCATGTAATCCATCTCGGCGCCCATGCTCCCGGACCTGTCGATCACCATCTGCATCGCGACGCCCTTCGTGACGTCCTTCACCTTTTCCCGCCCGGTCTGGGGCCTCGCCAGGGCGGTGATCACGAGGACCAGGACGGCCAGCCTCATGTAGAACGGCAGCGCGGCGAGCCTTCGGCGAGCCGACACTCCGGCCCCGCGGGCGTTCGCAAGGGACGAAAATCTAATGCTCCCGCCGCCGCCCCTGCGCGCCTTGTAAAGTATGATCGCCGGGATGACGAGAAGGAGGAGGAAGGCCCATGGCGAAGCGAATCTGATCATTGTCCCCGGTCGGGCCGTCAGGCGGCCTCTCCGCTCGCCTCCTCCCTCGTTTTCGTGGTTTCGACGAAATCCCTGCATGTCTCGAAGGTCTTTTTCACGTCTTCCGCGCCCGGCTCGAAGGCCGCGAACTTGACCATGTCGCAATGAGTCAGGAAATCCTTCAGAATCCCTTTACGGTCCTGGTCCACCGGAAGGCCCTTCCCGGCCTCGACGATGAACTCCTCGGTGGTCCTCTCGGGAGCCTTAAGGCCGAAGCGGTCCTCTATGTAGTGCCTCAGGATGTCGGAAACCCTCTCGGTGAATTCGGCGTACCGCTTCTGATCGATCAGGCCCTCCGCCAGCAGTTTCTCGAGCCTCATGAAGGCGATCTCGTGGGGGGGGAGTACCCTGGCCAGGGTCTCCCTGCGGCGCCGCGCCCGCATTATAAGAAGTGCTGCCGCCGCTCCGGCGACCAGGGCTGCCGCCGCGATATATATCCAGAGCCGGCCCGCCGGGAGGGACTCCGGGGGGGCGATGTCCTTAAGCTCGAGCTCGGCCATATCCGCCGGGAGGATCGAGAGCACGGAGACCCTCAGCGTGTCCGACTCGACGCCGTGGAGGACGGAGTCCCCCTCCTGCCTGAAGGTCGCGGTCATCGGCGGGATGATGTATTCGCCGGAGAGAAAGGGTTCGAGCTCATAGACGCGCCTGGTCACCACCGCGCCGTCCGCCTCGAGCCTCGGAGGATCGAGGGAGTAGTCGACGATCCCGAACTGCTCGAGCTTGTCGCCGAATTTCGGGAGCTCGGCGACATAACCGTCCCTCGCCTTCGTTTCGACGAGGAGGTCGACATGCTCGGCGATCGTTATCTTCTTCCTGCCGACGGCCACTCGCAGGTCGACCGGGCCCCGCGTGAAGGTGCGGTCTATCTCGTATTGATCCTTGCCGCCGGAAGGCGTTTCCCCGCCGCAGGACGAGAACCCGACCACTCCGGGAAGGAGCAACGAAACGTATATTGCGATCTTTTTCCCGTTCATGACGAAATACCGTTAATCGCGTCCTCCGCCCGCCTGCCCGGCGGACCTGTGGATCACCGCGTCGTACTTTTGCCTTAGCTCTTCGATGAGGGCCGACTGCACCTCGGCTTCCTTCCGCGCCCTGAGGGCGGCGTACACCTGCGAGGAGACTTCGCTGAAATCCTTCGACTCCCCGCCCTCGCCGAACCTGGCCTTGTCGGATTCATAAAAGGCGCGAAGTTCCTCCTCCGTTATAGTTATCTTCGCGGCATATTCCTTATCAAGCGCCTTCTGGACAAGGAGCTTTCTCTCGACGTTTCTCGCGAGCTCCCTGTACTCCGGAGAATCGTATACCCTGCCGTCCATCGCCATCCGATAGAGGAGCTCCTCCGCGACGAACCGCGCGAGCCACTCCTCCTCGCCCCCCTTCTTGAGAGCCTCGTCCAGAAGCTTGTCCTTCTCTTCCGCGAGCCGCCCCGGGGCGAGCGAGCCTGCGACCGACGAAAGCTGGGCGCCGATTTCCGCCTCGATCATCCTGTGAAGCTCGGGCCTGTCTATCTTCCACGCGCCTATCTCCGCCAGGACTTCGCCGCTGCCGGCCGCGCCGCGGTCCACAGCGGTCCTGCCTTCCAGCTCGCTTCTCAGCGCCGAGAATTTCCCCAGCCTCTCCAGGCATTCTGAGACCCTCATCCCGATGTCCGGAGCCGTTTCCTTCAGCTCTTCGATCGCCTCGCTCCTGTAGTAGGCGTCGAGCGCGCCTTCGAAATCGCCGCCGTCCTGGCGAAGTTTGCCGATCCTGTACCATATAGCGGCCCTCTCCGCCCGGGGAAGGGAGGCTGCGCCGAGGTAATCGGTCCACGCAGCGGCCGCGGCGCCGTGAAGCTGCCGACCCTCGAGCTTCAGCGCCAGCTCCTCGAGTTTCGCGGCGGAAAGGCCGTCTCCCGTCCCGTTCGTGGAAGGCCCGCCGAATATCGAAAGCGCCAGGTTCGCGGCGGCGAGAACCGCGACCGCGGCCAGCAGCACTATTACGGCTTTGCCCCCCCGTTTCTCCGGCCTTACGGGGCCGAGGCTCAATTTAAGATCGTCGGCCATGGCGGATCCCCCACGGTAATATCATGTCAATACCTTCTCTCCCTCGTTCTGAAGAACTGCACCAGCCTCGGCACGTAGTCCCTGTCGGTCCGGACGTCGATCTGGTCGACGCCCATCGAGGCGAACAGCTCCCTGAAATGCTCCGATTGCTCCCTGCCGAGCCTCTCGTAATTCTTCCTCACGCCCGCGCTCGAAGTGTCGATCAGCACGAGCTCCCCCGTTTCGGCGTCCTCGAGCTCCACCAGCCCGACGTCGGGGAGGCTCACCTCCCTCGGATCGGTTATCGTGACGGCCACCAGGTCGTGCCGCCTTCCGATCACCCTCATCGATTTCTCGAACCCTTCCGCCTGGAAATCGGAGACGAGGAAAACCACGGCGCGTTTCTTGTTCACCTTGCCGAGGTAGTCGAGGGCGCCGACGATGTCGGTCTTCGCCTGCCTGGGCCTGAAATTGAGAAGCTCGCGTATGACCCGCAGGACGTGCCGCGTTCCCTTCTTCGGCGGGATGAACATCTCGACCTGGTCCGTGAAAACGATCAGGCCGACCTTGTCGTTGTTCTTGACCGCCGAGAAGGCGAGGAGCGAACAGAGCTCCGCGGCGACCTCGTTCTTGAGCTTGCTGACGCTGCCGAAGGTCCCGGACGCGGAGAGGTCGACGAGAAAGATCACCGTAAGCTCCCTTTCCTCGACGTACCTTTTAACGTAGGGCGTCCCGGTCCTCGCCGTCACGTTCCAGTCGATCGAGCGTATCTCGTCGCCAGGCATGTATTCGCGCACCTCGTCGAATTCCATCCCGCGGCCCCTGAACACGCTTCCGTATTCGCCGGCCAGGACGTCGTTGACGACCTTGCGCGTCGTTATCTGAATTATGCGTATCTTCTTTACAAGCTCTTCAGGAATCATTTTCAGCCTGCCTGGGGGAACCCCGGCGATCAGGGCACGGCCACGTTGTCGAATATGGCGGCCACCACGTCCTCGGATGTCTTTTCCTCGGCCTCGGCCTCGTAAGTGACGATCACCCTGTGTCGAAGCACGTCCATCCCGATCGACTTGACGTCCTGGGGGGTGACGTACCCGCGCCCCTGCAGAAGGGCGTGGGCCTTCGACGCCATCGCCAGGAAGATCGTCGCCCTGGGGGAGGCGCCGTACTGGATCAGGCCGGCGACGTCGAGCCCGTATTCGGCCGGCACCCTCGTAGCCTGGACGATGTCGATGATGTAGTCCTCGACCTTTTCGTCCATGTAGATCTCGTCTGTCAGCTCGCGAAGTCTGAAGATGTCCTCGGGCCTTATCACCGTCTCGACCGCGAGGTTCGGCGAAGAGGTGGCCATCCTGCCGAGTATCTTCTTCTCCTCGGCCTTGTTCGGATAGGTCACCTTGAGTTTCAGCATGAACCTGTCGACCTGCGCCTCGGGGAGGGGATACGTCCCCTCATGTTCGATCGGGTTCTGGGTGGCGAGCACGAGGAACGGATCGTCCAGCTTGTGGCTCTCCTCGCCGATCGTGACCTGCCGTTCCTGCATCGCCTCGAGAAGGGCGCTCTGGACCTTGGCCGGGGCCCTGTTTATCTCGTCGGCGAGGATGATGTTCGCGAAGAGGGGGCCCCTTCTGGTCGTGAATTCGCCGGAACGGGGGTTGTAGATCAGCGTGCCGACAAGGTCCGCCGGCAGCAGGTCGGGGGTGAATTGAATGCGCCGAAACGAGGCGCCCAGCGTTTTCGACAGGGTCGTGACGGCGAGCGTCTTCGCCAGCCCCGGGACCCCTTCTATAAGCACATGGTTGTTGCACAGCAGCCCCACCAGCAGGCGCTCTATCATGTACTCCTGTCCGATGATGACCTTCCCTATCTCCGAACGAACCCTCGCCAGGACGGCGCTTTCCCTCTCGACCTTTTCCCCGATCTTTTTCACGTCGATAGACATTCCGCCATACTCCCGTTTAAATAAGCCTTTATCTCCCTTGAAACGCGCATGTTACACGATCCGGCGTTTCCTATCAAGGGCAAACGCCTCTGCTGCCCGCCCGATCTTCCACGAGTCATTTTAAAACCTTCCTCCCCCGGAAAGTTCCACCGGGCGGCCCGGCGCGGCCCGCGGCTCGGGAGCGATGGGGAGCGTCAGGGAACGACAGGGAATCGCCGGAAATTTATGAAGTGATTAACTTGTTGTCTGTCATATTCTTAGCATTGCCATAATGTGGCGGGTGTGGTATAATCACGGGAACGCACTTACAAGGAGAGTCTCACGCATGGGAATAAGAGCCGCGCTTCGTTTTTTCATATCCGTTTCAGCGATGGTGCTGATCGTCTCCCTCGGCCCCGTGTCGACCCCGACCGAGACCCCGGATGAGGCGGAAAGCCTTCGAATAGAGAGGATCAACAGGGAGATTCAGGAGAAGGGGCTGCACTGGACGGCGGGAACCACCTCCGTGTCGAAACTCTCGGCGGCGGAGAAACGGGCGCTCTGCGGGGTGATCCCGATGCCGCCCGGAGTCGACAGCGGGCGTCCGATGATCGAGGCTCCGGAAGGGGCGACATATGATCCCGTTTTCGACTGGCGCCTGCTCGGCGGGACGACCCCCGCCAGAAACCAGGGAAGCTGCGGCTCATGCTGGGCATTCGCGGCGGTCGGTCAGCTCGAGTCGCATATAAGGATATATGACGACAGGATCGAGGACCTTTCCGAGGCGCAGACCCTTTACTGCAATCCCTACGACGACGGGTGCGGCGGCGGGACCAGCTACTCGGCCTATTATATAATGATGAATTACGGGCAGGTGCTCGAATCGTGCATCCCCTATGAGGGGCGCGACGATCTTCCCTGCACCCAGGGGAATTGCGAACCCGTTGCCTGGATCGCCAGCCATACCGGAGTTACGAACAACGTCAACTCGATCAAGGAGGCCCTGCTCTCCGGGCCCGTCTACACGACCCTGACCATCGTCGACAGGTTCTACGATTACCTGTCGGGCTGCTTCAGCTGGGAGGACGAGGTTGTGGGGTATCATGCCGTCCTCATCGTGGGATGGGACGACAATCAGTGCGGGGGGGAAGGGGCCTGGATAATAAAGAACAGCTGGGGCGAGGACTGGGGACAGGACGGTTTCGGCTACATCAAATACGGTAACAACGGAATCGGATCCGGAACGAGGCAGATAACGTATATCCCCGGAACCGTCTACGTCCACGTCGACGCCCCGAACGGCGGGGAGGAGCTCGAGGTCGGCGGGGATTACGACATTCTCTGGACCACGAGCCGCGTCGTGCCCGACTCGATCAGCGTTCTTCTCAGCATCGACGGCGGGAGCAATTACGATTACACGATCGCCTCGGGCCTTTCGGGCGCGGCGAGCTCCTTTACATGGAACGTCGAAGACCTGCCGGTCACTACGGCGAGGATCAAGGTGATCGCCTGGTACGAGGGCGAGGTCGGCGGGTACGACACGAGCGACGGCGATTTCACCATAGCAGGGAAACCGTACCGCTACGTCTCCCCCGCGGGCGGGAACATCCATCCCTACACGACCCCCGCCTGGGCCGCCCTGACGATCCAGGACGCGGTGGGCGCGGCAGCCGCGGGCGATTCCATCATGGTGAGCGAGGGAACATATTACGAATCGGTGGGGATCGTAAAATCGATTTACCTTCTGGGAGGATGGAACGCCTCGTTCACCGCGAGGGATCCCCAAACCTGGCCGTCGGTCATATCGCACAACGGAAGCGTGGTTTCGTTCGTCACGATCGGATCGGGAACGCCGGGGATAGAAGGTTTCACGATCCGGAACGGGACGGGCACGGCGGCCGCGATCCCGGCGAGCGGGGTCTACGGCGGAGGCGTTTTCACCTACAACGCCCCGGCCATCATCAAGAACAACGTATTCGACAACTGCGGGTACACGAGCGTCGGCGCTTTCAGCGCGGGCGGCGCGATCGCCTGCTATAACGGCAACGTGACGATATCGGGCAACACGATATCGGGGTGCCGCGCCCAGAGCGGCGGGGGCATCTACCTTTACCAGGCCGGCGCGACTGTTTCGGGCAACACGATATCGGGGTCGGTCCCGCACCTCGAATATGCCGGCACGAGGAACGGCGGGGGGATCTACGCCCTCCATTCGACCGTCACGATGTCCGGGAACGTGATAAACGGCTCTTCGGGGTACAGGGACGGCGGCGGCGTTTACGCGAAATTCTCTCCGCTTTCCACCGACGGCGATTCGATACTCTCGAACGAATGCCTCACAAACGGCGGGGGCATTTACAGCGAGCGTTCCTCCCTGTCGATCGGCAACACTGTCCTTGAAGGCAACTACGCGGCCTCCATGGGCGGCGGGATATATCACAGGGCCGCCGCCTTCGACCTCGGGAACTCGGTCGTGGCGCTGAACGAAGCGGGGACGGTGGCAGGGGGGATTTACGCCGACAGCTCGTGGGGCGGATGGGCGAACAACACGATCGACCGAAACAGCAGCCTCTACGCGGGCGGGAACGTCTTCATGTCGGGCGCGGTCTCCTGCGGCGTCAGGAACAATATGATAACGGGCGGCTCGCCGAGCGGCTTCCACGCAACAACCGCGAACAATATCGAGTTCCGGTTCAACGATTGCTTCGGGAACCTCCCGGTCGACATCGTCACCATTGTAGCGGACTCGACGAACTTCAGCAGGGATCCGCGGTACTCAAACCCTGGAACTTTCAATTACCAGCTCGGCGTTCATTCGGGCGGGATCGACAGGGGGGATCCTGCGATCCCCGACACTGACGGCTCGAGGTCCGACGTCGGGGCCTTCGGCGGGCCCCTTGCCCGGACCTTCGCTCCGTCGTACGTCCAGGGCCTTTCCGTTGCTGCGCTGAACGACACGACCCTCGGGCTCTCATGGGAGGCGAGGATACCCGGCGGGTTCGATTACTACGCGATATACTCGGACACGACCGAGGGTTTCGTCCCCGACATCGCGAACTTCATCGGGACTGTGGAGGCGTCGGCCGAGGGGTTCGAGCACAGCCCCGTGTCGGGATGCCGCTACTACCGCGTCAACATCGTCGACGACTCGGGGTACGCGGGCGGGTATTCCAACGTCGGCGGCGCCTGCATCGAGGAGAACACGACCGATTCGCCCGACATCCCGACCCTCTTGAACGAACTGAGCCAGAACTATCCGAACCCGTTCAACGGCACGACGACCATCGCCTGGTCGATAGCCGCGCCGGCGCGGGTGAGCCTCAAGATATACGACACGGCGGGAAGGCTCGTGAGGACGCTGGAGAGCGGGAAGATGGATACCGGGAGCCACGTGAGCGTATGGAACGGGAAGGACGACTCCTCGCGGGGGGTCGCCTCGGGCGTCTACTTCATGAGACTCGTCGCGGGCGATTACAGGCAGACGAGGAAGATCGTATATCTGAGATAGTCAGGGCGCGGACTCTCCCGCCATCGCCATTAAGGGCGCGCGCCGGCGCGCCCTTTTTACGTCCCGATGGTCACCATCAACACGCCGCCGATGGCGAGAATCGCGGCGGCGAGCTTGAATCTGGTGAACGGCTCCTTCAGGAAGAGCGACGCGAAAATCAGTATATGTATCGAGCTGGTCTGGTTCAGGATGGCGGCAATGCCCGCCTGTGTGTATTTCATCCCGGCTATCCAGAATATGAGGGCGAGATACGATCCGAGAAAGGTCCCGGGAATCATGAACTTCCAGTGCCTCTGCGGCAGGAATGTCGCGAAGATCTCGCCTCTCTTCGGCGAAAGGAGGGCAACCGGCACCATCGCCAGGAAACAGCCGATCTGCCTGACCGCCGTGGCCCATATGACCGGAGACCTGTCGAGGACCGGTTTTGCGATGACGATCCCGAACCCCAGGGTCACCATCGAGCAGACTCCCCAGAATATCCCCGCCACCAGCCGTTTTCTCGAGCTGCCCCCGGGCGGCTCGACCCTGGTCGTAAGGAGAACTCCGGCGAGGATCGTCACCATCCCGATGTAGTGCCAGAAACTCAGCCTCTCGCCGAGGAGGATGTAGGCGAAGTAGATGATCATGGGGGAATAGAGGCAGTCGACGATGGCGTTTATTCCGGCCCCGACCATGTTCAGGCATTTGTGGAAAAGGGTGTCCGATATCCCTATCGCGATCACTCCGCTCGCTATAAGGATCAGGTAATCCCCCAGGGGCGCCACCCCCAGGATCGGCTCCCTCATCACGAGCAGCGTGGCGGCGAAGAATAGCGAAGCGAGGCCGACCCTGAAAAAATTCAGGGCGAACGGAGGAATCCTCTCGCCCGACCTTTTGAAAAGGATCACCGCGAAAGACCAGATGACGGCTGTTGTCAGGGCGTAAATTTCTCCCATGTACCGCGTCCTTTGTCAAAACGCCGAACAGGCAAAGATCGGCGAGACGGGATACTACCACGCGCGAAGGTTCGATTTAAAGGATAGTTTTAACGGTCCGGAAGAATATCCCCCGGCGGGCGGCTCTTTCCCCGAGCCGCTTCGCGGGGCCGGGAACGGGGCTCTAGTACTCCTGGAGGACCTTCTCCCATTCCCTGGCGACGCCGATCCGGTGTTTCACAAGGTCTATGATTTTGGGGTTCCTGGCCTTTTCCCTGAGCTCCTCCCACTCCTTTATCGCCATCTCCACCTCTCCTAGCCTTGCGTGCAGATACCCCTTTATGAACATCGTTTTCTGATTCTGCGGACGCTGTGTTCTCGCCTTGCGAAGATAAACGGCCGCCTCGCTGAGCCTGTCGAGCTTGTAGTAGATCTCCCCGAGCATCCTCATGGCCTCGAAACATTCGGGATCGACCTGCAGCGCCTTTTCGAATTCCGCGGCCGCCTTCTCGAGGTTGAGATGGCTGTAATAGTTTCTCCCCTTGCGTACCAGCTCGTCGATGCGTTCCTCGTTGTTCGCGGGAATTTCGGCATTGGTCTCGTCGACCGCCAGCTCTATCACCCCCATCACGACAAGGCCGTAGATCAGCTTGCTCGTCGTGAAAAGATCCTCGCCCACGATGTTGTTGATTTCATGGACCGACCGGTTGCCGTCGATCAGCGAGAGTATCTCCCACTCCTTGGGCTTCAGATTGAGCTTCTGGTCCTGTTCGTTGCCGAGGCATATCCGGAAGACCGAATGCCTCGACGGAACCTTGTTCATTATATTCGACCATTCGTCTATCCTGCGGGCGCCTTCCATTATGAGGTTCTCGGTATTAAGAAGCGCGAGCACTTCGCGCCTGGAGTCCAGCTCCTCCTCGAGGAACCGGCAGTCCCCCGATTCCCACTTGAACACGCCGTAGACGCATTCGCGTATCCGCGCCGAGAAAAAGCTTTCAAGGTGCGTCCTGGATGAGATCCCGGCGGCCACGAGGCAATCCAGAAGGTTCTTGTGGTTGTCGATCGTCCGCGCCACGACCTGCATGCTCGTCTGGTCCACCACTCCCCACTCCTCAAGGAGCATGTCCACGGTTTTGGGTGAACGATCGTGAACGGAAGCCATGCACACCGAGCCGGACTGAAAAAGAACCTGCGCCTCCCTGTTCCCCCCGGTATCGGTGATGATGAGCCTGCCCGTTTTGCCGTTCATGTGCAGCAGTTGAAAGAGATCGAACAGTCCCAGTTCCTGTATTGACGACTGGATGGCCATACTAAATTATCCTTTCACCGGTCACAGATCGAATCTTATTTCCTCGAGAAGATCGACGTTGCCGGTTTCCCCCGCCGCCGGCACCTTGCCAGTCTTCGCGCCGTTGGCCGCGGGACGGGCGGAGCCGGTTTCTTCGGCGGATTTGCCTTCGCTCATATTGTCGACGTTGTCGACTTCCCTGATTCCCTCCTCGACTATGGACAGAAGAAAATCCTTTATCTTGTCGAACCTTCTATTCACGCCGGCCTGCAGAATTTCGATAAGCTCGTCGTCCGGCTCTACCGGAAGAGTGTTGGGCACCCTTACCGGATCGGACTTGATGTGCTCGTCGACGGCAAGGAAGAAATGGAATCCCTTGTACTTCGGGCATATTTTCCCGGCTTCCAGCACGGCTTCTATCGCCCCGTCGAAATTTTCCTCCCTCAGGCATATCAGGCCCTTCAGATAAAGGGCGTCGGCGTAATTCCGGTCGAAGGTCAGCGCGCTTTCGATATCGAACAGCGCGAGGGTCATCCTGTTCAGCTTGTAATGAAGTATCGCCCGCTTCTCGTAAAGAATCGCGCTCTTGCCCACGAAGGCTTCGAGCCTCTGAATGAGGTTCTCCGCCATCAGGTACTCCTCCTTGAGCAGATTGCACTCGAGGAAATTGTAGTTCAATTCGAGGTTGTAGAGGCTGAGGTTCAATCCCTTCTTGAACATCCTTTCGGCGTCCTCCAGAAGTCCGGCCTGGTAGAGAAGAACCCCGAGGTTGTTCATGATATCCGCGTCGGCTGAATTCAACCTGAAGGCCTGCAGATAGCAGATGCCCGCCCTCCTGTATTGCTGCTGAAGGTGATAAATGCACCCGCACAGCCCGAATCCCTCTGCGTTCTCGGGATTTTCCTCGAGAGCCTTCAAAAAGGATTTCAACGCCTCCGTCTCGGCGCCCTCCGAAAGGTGGACCTTGCCGATCTCTATGTACACCCTGTCTTTTTCGGGCATGTCGAGGAGGGCTTTTTTCAGTTCCTTCAAAGCTTCCTTGTAATATCCGCGTTCCCTGTAGGCGGCTCCCAGGGTGAACGAGACGCTTTCGAGGCTCGGGACCTCCTTGGCCATGTTCCTCGACGCCGTCGGATCGTTTCCCTCGCCCGAATCGTTCGAAAGAGCGAGGTTGGCTTCCGTGTTCTGGAAGGAAGGATTAAGCCTCGATGCCGTGCGGCTTTCTTCGAGCGCCTCCTGAAGATGCCCTATGTCTCCGTACGCGAAGGAAAGAAGGAAATGGGATCTCCAGTAATCGGCGTCGAGTTTTATCGAAGCCAGCAGTTCTGTTATCGCCTCGTCCGTTCTGCCCAGGTTGTAATAGATCTCCCCGAGATCGGTGTGGAACACGGCCGAATTGCCGACCCGGTCCTGCGCGCACAGGTAATGCTCCAGCGCCTGCTGATGCAGCCCCATCGCCTTGAGGGCCGAACCGAGGTGTATCCTGGCCATATAGTTGTCCGGGTTCGCGGAAACCACCTTCCCGAGCATGTCGGAGGCTTCCTTGAGCCTGCCCATGTTCTGGTAGCTGGTGCCGAGCCGCAGGATCGCCTCCTGATTCCCCGGATCCTTCTCCACTTCCTTCTGCCACCTGCACACGTCCGGGTCTTCCATTTTCGTCTCGGCGAAGAGATAGTGCAGGTTCTCCCGCGCCAGGTCGAATCTGGAATCGATCTTCAGGGCTTCCTTGAACTGAACGATTGCCTCGTCGTAGATGCCCTTCCTGTAGTACAGGACTCCCAGATTGTTCAACGCGCCCGGGTCGTTCCGGTCCACTCTCGAGGCGAAACTCAGGAGAATATCCCGTTCTTTTCCTTTGAGTTCAGGCATCATCGGTCCTTTCGTTGCCTCGCTATACCACCGGAACCTGGTTGAGGATCTTCGAAACAACCTCGATCACCCTGGACGGGTTGAACGGCTTGATCAGGAAATCCTTCGCTCCAGCCGCGAGGGCGTCCTGAACGAGAGCCTGCTGCCCGAGCGCGCTGCACATCACTATCTTGGCCTGCGAATCGGCGGCAATGATGTTTTTCACCGCGTCGATGCCGTTCATCTCCGGCATTATGATGTCCATGGTCACAAGGTCGGGCTGAAGCTGAGCGTATTTTTCCACCGCACCGGCCCCGGTTTCGGCCTCGCCGACGACCTCCATCCCATGGCTCACGAGGATGTCGGAAATCATCTTTCTCATGAAAATTGCGTCGTCTACCACCAGTACTTTCGGTTTCACTATTCGGCTCCTTTCGCGTCTACTCCACGTTGATTGCGTTGAAGATCGTGTCTATCGACTCCGAAGTCGGGATGAAGAACAGGAATCCCTTGCATTCGTTCTGCGTCAGCGAGAACGCCGTTTCCAGGACGATCGCGTAGTCGGATTCCAGGCTCAGGTCCACCAGGATCGAATCCATCACCGCTCCCAGCATGTCGTTCGAGATCTGGGGCACGGAGTGCATGATCCTTCGCCCGATGAACATGGCGAGGGTGTTAAGGTAACAACCGCACATTATATTCCCTATCTCCTTGAGCGAGGAGAGGGCCATTTCGTCGGAAACGACAAGCTCCTTGACCTTGCTGCCGGTCGCCATCTCGACCATCTTCTGCGCTTCGGGATGCGGGAATATCAGGAACATCATGCCCCTGAAGTCCTCGCTGTACCCCTCCAGATAGACGACGGAAACCATCGACTCTGGCCCGTTGAAGAGGGTGTAGATGATCTGCAGGGGAATGATGTCAACGTTCGTTATGGAGACGTCGATCCTCTTCTTGAGCAGCTCCGAAAGCCCCGTGATCGCGTGGGCCGACCCGATGTTTCCGAGTTCCTTCAAGGCGTCAATTCTGAGATACGACGGTCTCTTTATCGGACTCATGCGTACTCCTTCCGTGAAATAAAACTCTTGGATCCCATATGAAAGCTATCTTTCCGCTGCCGAGAATGGTCGCGCCGGATATTCCGCTGATCCCCCTGATCATGTTCGGCAGGCTTTTAACGACGACGTCCTGCTGGCCGAGGATCCGGTTTACCACCAGGCAGACGTCCCCCTCTCCCGTGTCCGCGAGAATCACCTTTATGAAACGGATTTCCGCCTTTTCCTGATCCAGTCCGAAAATCTCCCCCGGCCTGATCACCGGTACGGGGCCGTTTATCGTCTCCATCACGTCGCGGCCCCTGATCGTCCGGAACGAACCCTCCTCAACCCTGGCGGTTTCCTTTATGCATTCTATCGGCAGCGCGTGAATGTTGCCCCCCGCGTGGAACAACAGCGCCTTGATGATGGACAGGTTTATGGGCAGATGCATCGAGATCGACGTCCCGCTGCCCGGAACGCTCTTTACGTGAAGCGAACCGCCGAGGGAATCGATCACCTTCATTACGACATTCATCCCGATGCCCCTGCCCGAGTACCTGCTGACGTTTTCCCTGGTGCTGAAGCCGGGGGCGGTCAATATCCTGCAGAGTTCCTCCTCGGTGAGTTCCGCGTTTCGATCCACGGCCTGCCCCGAGGAGGATATGTTCTGCCTTATTTTCTCGAAGTCCAGCCCCTTGCCGTCGTCGCTGACCTCCAGTATGACGCGGTTTCTTTCCCGCCTGGCGCTCAATACCACCGACGCCGTCTCATTCTTGCCCGAGCAGGCCCTTTCTTCCGGGCTCTCAACCCCGTGGTCTATGGCGTTCCTTATCAGGTGAACGAGCGGATCGACCATGCTTTCCAGCACGGTCCTGTCGAGCCCTATCTCGGATCCCTCTATCCTGAAATCGACGTTCTTGCCCAGTTCCCTGGCGGCTTCCCTGGCGAGCCTCTTGAACCTGTGGAATACCTGGCCCGCGGGCACGAGCCGCGCTTCCATGACTTCCTTCTGAATTTCCGATATGAGCCGTCCTGAAGAGGTCAGTTCCTCCGAGAGGCGCCTCGAGCCCGCTTCGGCGGCGAGGCTCCCGAGCCTGATCCTGCTTATTATCAATTCGCCCACCAGGTCCATCAACTTGTCGAGCCGTTCGAGATCCACCTTGGTCGATTTTATCCCGCTATTCATCCCTGCGGGCGTTCCGGCGCAACCCGCTTCCTCCGCCGGCGTCTCCTTCGATTCCGGCTCCGCGGCGGATCCGCCGTCCTCCCCGGCCTGATCGCCGCGGCAGCGCCCATCGTTTCCGCCGGCCATCGGGTCAAGAAGGGCGAGAATCTCTCCCAGCAACTCGTTGCCGCCGGGGCCCGCCTCTTCCTCGATCGTCCACCGCACCAGCGCCCCGAGAAGATCGACGACCTTAAGAAGAACGTCCGTCCCGGCGGAGTCGATGTCGAGCGTCCCGCGCCTGCAGCCGTCAAGAATGTTTTCCAGCGCGTGGCTTGCTTCGACGACCAGATCGTATCCCATGGCTCCTGACATGCCCTTTAGGTTATGGGCGTGCCTGAACAATTCCTCTATGACAGGTTCGCGGTCGCTCCCTCTCTCGAGGTTCATCACGCCTTCCTCGAGCCCCTGGAGTATCTCGTCCGCTTCGCTTTTAAAAAGCTCCTTGTAATCACTGGTTTTCATAATCGGCCCCCGCCGGTATTCTTCCGTTTACGTGTTCCACGATTCTGGAGGCGATGTCGCCGAGCGGCACGACCTCGCCGGCGAGCCCTTCCGCCACGACGGCCCCGGGCATTCCGAATATCATGCTGGTTTCGCTGTCCTGGCACAGAACCCTGCCGCCGTATTTCCTCACGGCCACGCTGCCGGCCGTTCCGTCCCTGCCCATTCCGGTCATGATCACTCCCACGAGATTCTTCCTGAAAATGGGAGCGGCCGAAGTCAGGGCGAAATCGATGCAGGGGCAGGCGCTTCTCTGCAGTTCGTTTCTGGGAAGAAGCATTATCCTCGGCCGGCCCATTTCCTCTTCGATCAGAAGATGCATCCCTCCCGGCGCCACGAGGACCTGGCCCGGAACGAGCAGATCGCCCTCCTCCGCCTCCTTGACGGCGATCGAGGACCTGGCATCGAGCCTTTCGGCGAGGTACTTCGTGAAATTCGGTGGCATATGCTGTATCAGAAGGACTCCGGCGTCGAGGTCCGCCGGGATGCCCGGTATGACCTCCATGACCGCCTGCGGGCCGCCGGTGCTCGCCCCGATTATTACCATGGAATCGACGCGCTTCCCCGTCGCGGGGGGGCGCGCGACCTTCAAATCAAAAGCGGAGGGCGCGAACCTCACCTTTCCGGCGTCGACTCCGGCCGCCATCCTGACCTTGGATATCAGCTCGTCGACCGGGAACCGGCTTCCGTTCATGGTCTTCGCGATGAAGTCCACCGCCCCGTATTCGAGGCAGGTGAGAGCCATCCTGGCTCCGTCGGCCGTGTGGCCGCTGAGTATTACCACCGGCGTCGGCCACTCGCTCATGATGTACCTGAGCGTCTCGAGCCCGTCCATCCTCGGCATTTCGAGATCGAGGGTGACGCAGTCCGGCTTCAATTCGACCAGCTTCCTGAGAACTTCCCTGCCGTTCGCGGCGGTGCCGGCGACTTCGATATCCGGAGCCGTTTCGAGCGAATCCGCTATCATCCTGCGCATGAAGGGGGAATCCTCCCCTATCAGCACACTGATCCTGTTTTTATCCCTGCCGCGGTTGCCGGCCATCAGAGAATCTCCTCGTTGTCGTGAGAGTCCCTGACCCTCACGCTTCCATCCGAAAGATCGAACAGAACGGTTCTTCCGCAGGCGCCCCCCACCCTCTCCGCCACCACCGGTATGCCCCGCGACGCGAGTTCCCCGCGCGCGGCTTCGATATTGGCGTCTCCGATCTGTATTATCCCCTCAGCCCCCGTGATGTGTTCGAACATCCTCGCCCCGCCGAATATCTTCGCCGTCATCCTGTTCATATTCGCGCCGTTCTTCAACATTCTCGCGATCATAAGCTCCACTGCCGTATCGACGAACTTCGCCCTGTTGCTGTTGTTCCTGACCCTCTCCCTGCTCGGGTGCATCACGTGGGCGAGCCCTCCGATGCGCCGCGCGGCGTCATAAATGACAATGCCGACGCACGACCCGAGCGCCATCGTCACCATTTTCATCGGCGCCGTCCCGACCCTGAACTGCGCCATGCCTATCTTGGCGACCGGCCCAGTTTCCCTGATGCAAACCATTCGATGTCTCCCCCGGAATCTTTTCGTTCCCGGTTTCGCTTAAATCGCTGCAATATTTCTCAAAGAGCCGGAGTTCAACCGACCGCGCACGAACTCATCAGATCCCTCACGGAGAGGCACTCCGACACCAGCCGGGCCGGATCTATGCATATGACCATGTTCCCGGCCACCTGCACGATACCCAGGATGGCGTCCTCGCACGAATGATCCCTGTTCACCTCGGGCGATTGCCTTATGTCGCCCGGATTCACCCGCGACACATCCATCACCTCGTCCACGACGAATCCGAATCCGCCCTCTCCGGTATCGAGGATGATTATCCTTTTTTTCCTCCCGTTCCTGGCCGCGCCCGGGCGTGCCACGCCGAGCACGGAATGAATCATGAGAACCGGGATGATCTCCCCCCTGAGATTGATCACGCCCTCGACCGGTCCGGCCATCCCCGGGATGGGGTAGGCTTTCATCGGCCTTATGATCTCCTTCACCTTCCAGACCGGGATCGCGTAGCTCTCGTCCCCCAGCCGGAAAGTGACCAGCTGTATCCCCTGGTTTTCCCTGCCGGTCAGTTCTTCGATATTCATGGTATCGCTCTCCCTTTTATTTCCGGCTATTTCGTGACGGCAACTTCATCCACTTTGTCGATTATCGTTATCTTGAACCGCCCTACGTGCTCCCTGAGCTGAATCGCCATGTCGCTGAGTTTTTGCGCCGACGAAGCGACGTCTTCCATGCTCGACGTCATCTGCTCCATCGATGCGGCGGTTTCCTGCGTGGCCGAAGCGTTCTTCTCGGCGCTAGAGGATATCTCGTCGATGGAACTGATCACGTTTTTCATCCCGCGGCTCAGTTCCTTCGTCGCCGCCGAGATGCGCCGCGCCATGTCGCTGGAGCTCTTGAGCACCTCGACGATCTCGTCCAGGGACTGCCCGGTCCGCGTTATGACCTCCTTGCCTTCGGTCACTTCCTTGGATCCGAGCTCGATGCTTCTGACCGCGGTCTGCGTGTCCTCCTGCGTCTTCTGTATGAGGGCCGCTATCTCTTCCGCGGCCTTCGCGCTGCCTTCGGCCAGTTTCTTCACCTCGTCCGCGACCACGGCGAATCCCCTGCCCGCCTCGCCGGCCCTGGCCGCCTCGATCGCCGCGTTGAGGGCGAGCATGTTCGTCTGGTCCGCTATGTCGGTGATGACGTCCACGATTTCGCCGATCTGGTTGGACCGTTCGCCCAGGTGGCGTATGATGACGGCCGATTCCGCCGTGACGTCGTATATCTTGTTGATCTTCTGGACCGCCTCCTTCGCCGAATCCCCGCCCTTGATGGCGGTCTCGGAGGCGTTGGTCGCGGCCGAAGCGGCCAGCTCGGCGCTGTTGGCGACCTGCTTGACCGACCGTTCCATGTTTCTGATCTCCATGATCATGTCTTCGACCTTCTGGGCCTGGACGTCGGTAGACTTCGCGATGTTCTGCACGGTCAGCGACGTCTCCTCCGTTATCGAATTCATCTGTTCGGTCGAAGCCGAGAGGCTTTGCGCCGAAAAATTGACCTTGTCCGACGTGTTCCTTATGACGTTTATGATCCCGGAGATGTTGGAGAACATCTCGTTGAGGGTGGTCCCGAGCCTTCCGAGCTCGTCGTCCGAATCGATGTTTATCTTCGCGGTGAGATCCCCCGCGTTGCTGGCGAGGACCCTGCTGGCCTCGAGCAGCTGCCGCGCCGGTTTCTTTATGATGTAGTGGATGAACCAGTAAAAGAGTACGAATATGGACAGGATCGATACGGAGGTCACCGCCAGAATGCCCATCCCGGCCGACCTGGAGACGGCGCCGGCCGATTTGTCGGCGACGGTGATTCTCATCGATCCGCCCGATTGTCCCGGAATCGGAACCGTAAGCGACCTTACGTTTCGACCGTCCGCTCCGGCTTTTTCCGACCATCCGCCCACGCCGGCCGCGTCCGGATTCCCCGCCGGGTTGCCCGGCGCCAGGGCCGTTACAAGGCCGTTCCCGTCGAGCAGCTCGATCTTCCGAAGATATGGGCAATCCTTTTTCAACAGGTCGAATTTGTGATTCAATTCCGCCGGGCCCTCCATGCCGGTCACGGACGAAAGCGGGCCGGACAGGCAGCCCTGCCAGGCGCCGAATCCCGACTCGAACGTTTCCCGCGAATTTTTTTCGACTATCCTGACGATGGAGAAAGACATCAGCCCGCAGATGACTATCGCGATGATCGACATGGCGAAATAGACCCTGCCGCTGAGCGTTCTCATGATTCTGAAAAGGCCCATCTCAATCCTCCTTGACATTTGATTCTCCGGTCTTTCTATAGATCTTGCTTCTCGGATGAACGAGCTCGAACATATCGAGGGCGTCCGAACCCAGAGCCTCGCTTTTTCCCAGCATCAACAGGCCGCCGTCCCTCAGGCTCTCGTGAAAATATTTGTTTATCCTGCCCCTGCCGTCCGGCTCGAAATGGATCAGGACGTTTCTGCAGACGATCAGATCGAGCATCGAGAACGGCGGCGGGGAAAAAAGGTTGTGAACGATGAATCTGACTTTCTTCCTTATCCCCGCGGATATCCTGTACAGGGATCCTTCCGGCTCGAAGGCGTCGCTCTTCATCTGCGAGGGCACTTCCTCGATCTTTTCCGCCGAATAGAGCCCGGATCGCGCCGTTTTGCACGATTCCTCCGACAAATCGGTGCCGAACACCTCCATGACGAGGCCGGACCCCGATCTCTGGATCAGGTGATTCAGCAAAATGGCGAGGCTGTACGTCTCCTCTCCGGTCGAGCACCCCGCGCTCCATACGCGGATCGAGTTCTGGTGTGATTCGGCCCTGGCCGATATCATCGCAGGCAGCACGGTTCTCTCCAGGTTCGAGAAGACGTCCTTGTCCCTGAAGAATCCGGTGACATGAATGGTGATTATGTCCATCAGCTTCTCGATCTCCTCGGGATTGCTGCCTATGAACATGAAATACTCTTCAATGCTGTCGCATCCGACCATGTTCAACCTGTGCATTATCCTTCTGCGCATGCAGGTCGATCTGTACATGGACAGGTTGACGCCGAACCTTGAATGCACGAACCAGGCTAGTTCCCTCATGTCAGGTTCAGTGATGGTCGGTTCCAGGTTCAATCCGCTCTCCTTGCAAAAACCTCCCCCTTTATGTTCGAAATGCTGAATATTCCGAAAATAATCCCGCTGAAAGCGATGGGGGATTCCGTCGGGAATCGATTTTGCAAATGCTGTACCATGACCGCGACGGGACCAAAGGCCTTGCGCCCGTGTCGCCCCGTGCGCGTTCCGCCCGGCAACCTGTATGAATAAAATGGAGTTACGGGCCCGGAGAAACTCCGGGAATCGACCGGAAACAGGAAGGGAAAACGGGACAGAACGGGGAGCGACAGGTAGATATGCACAGGCAAATTGCTTTTTGCAATCACGAGGGAAAAGGGGTTCGACATGAGCAGATTGAAGATAAGGCAGGTTGACGCCTTCACGACGACGCCTTTTGCAGGAAATCCTGCCGGCGTCATAACCGACGCCGACGGCATAGCCTCCCGGGACATGCTGATGATAGCCGGCGAAATGAGCCTTGCCGAGACCTCCTTCGTGACGATGCCATCGCGTCCCGACGCGATGTTCAGGATCAGGTTCTTCACCCCGACCGAAGAGGTCGATCTCAGCGGGCACGTCACGATCGCGTCCTGCTTCGCCCTGATCGAAGAGGGCAGGATAGAGCCCGGAAGGGGGGTCACGACGGTCCCGTTCGAGACCAGGGTCGGGATCATCCCGGTGGATATTCACTTCTCGGAGGCAGACAGGGACGTGGCGCCGGGAGGGATCCGGATGGAACTGCCCGGCGGAACCGGCGGGACCCTGCACAAGATAATGATGCAACAGGCGATAACCGGCACCAGGAAGGCGACGGTGCCGACAGGCGAGATCGCCGCGATTCTCGGCGTGGACGCCGGGGAGATCGCCGGAACCGGGCTGCCCGTCGAGATCGTGTCCACCGGGCTGGATCAGCTGTTAGTCCCGCTCAAGCACAAGGAAAAGATCATGAACCTCCATCCCGACCTCATCAAGCTGGGGCTCATGAACAGGAAATACGGCATACACACCAACCATATCTTCTCCCTCGACACGTACAGCGAGGAGTGCATCTCGTACGCGAGACATTTCGCGCCGGCGGTGGGCATGTGGGAGGATCCGGCCACCGGCACGGCGGCGGCCGGGCTCGGCGTGTACCTCTTCAGGCACGGCATTTCCGCCTCGGAAACGATGGTCATGGAGCAGGGGAAGGAAACGTCCGGGCTTGCCCGCATACTGGTCGAAGTCCAGGACGCGGATAACGGCCGCGGGCTCGTGAGGATCGGCGGGCTTGCCGTCACATCGATATTCAGAACCCTGAACATCGAGGCCGGATCGGTGAGCGTTTCCTGAAGAAATCCTTCACATGCGGATTGAATGGCGGGCGGAAGAATCCGCCCGGGGGAACCGGTCAGACGGCCGGCATCACGCCGTAATCGACTTCGGGAGCGGCGGCGATCTCTGAAACCAGCGGAATGGCAAAATGGAAGGTCGAACCTTTCCCTTTTTCGCTCTCCACCCATATCCTGCCCCTGTGAAGATCGACGTAGTGTTTCACGAGCCTCAATCCTATTCCCATGCCGTTATTGGTTCTCGTGGCTCCGCCGTCGACCTGCGTGAAGTTCTCGAAGATCATGGGCAGCTTGTCGCAGTCGATTCCCGGGCCCATGTCGCTGACCGAGACGATCACCTCGCCGCTGGTGTGCGTCGATGAAACGAGCACCCTCTCCCCGCGCGGCGTGAACTTTATGGCGTTGTTCAGAAGATTGATGCATATCTGCCTCACTCTCAAAGGATCGAAACGGGTGAGGGGCATGGAACGGTCGAGACTGGAGATTATCTCAACGCCGTGCCGCTGCGACAGGCGCGTGACGATCGCCATCGATCCCTTGATCATGTCGTTTATGTTGCCCTCGGTCAGGTTTAGCATCGTGTCGGATACTTCCACCTTGGAAAGATCGAGCAGGTCGTTGATCAGGACCAGAAGCTTGTTCGACTGGTCTTCGATCACCTCGAGGAAATCGCTCCGCGTCTCCTGGTCGATCGAGCTGTCCGAATCCTCCAGGAGGGTCCCGGCGTAAGCCATGATCACGGAGAGCGGGGTGCGAAGCTCGTGGCTTATCCTGCCCAGAAATTCGCTCTTGAGCCGGTCGACCTCGAGAAGCTTCCTGTTGTTCTCCTGCAGTTCCCTGTTCTGGACCGTTATCTTCTCCTCGAGCATCTTTCTTTCGGTCACGTCGTGCCCGACCACGAAAATATAGGGATGTTCCCTCATCCTCACGATATTCAGGTTGAGATCCAGGTAAACAACCCCGCCCTCCCTGGTCACGTAGGGAACTTCCATCTCTCTCGTTATCTCTCCCCGCACAATCCTCCCGAAATTCATCTTGACGATTTCCCTGTCGACCGGGGGGGCGAGATCGGAAAGAGATTTTCCGGTCACCTCGTCCTTGCCGTATCCGAGGATCCTGGCCACCGCGTCGTTGCATTCGACGATGTCGCCGGACATGTCGAGCATCATGATCAGGTCGTTTGCCGACCTCATGAGATTTCGAAATTTCTCGCCCAGTTCGTTGAGCTCCTCGAGAAGCTGCGCTTTTTCGATGGCGATCGAAATCAGCTTGCTGAAATCGTTGACGAGCCGAAGGTCGTATTCGGTGTAATGATCGGGCTCATAGCTCCCGAAGTTGAGCGTTCCGATGAACACACCCTTGGCGAAAAGGGGGACCACGATGTCGGAACCGAGCGAATCCTCCCTCATGATCTCCCTGAACCTTTCGTCGGACCGGATGTTCCTCCTCAGGATCGGTTTCCTGTTGATCGCCACCCACCCGACCAGGTTGGATTCCTCGAGAGGCACGTATCTGCCCTCGGCCGTGTTGTCGCCGTTCCGGCGGTAGACATGCCTTATATACAGGCACCCTTCGCTTTTATCGTGGATGGCGACGCACCCGAGGTCGAAATCGAGGATCCTCGAGAACGCGCTCGAGATACTGGATAGAATCTGGTCAAGATCGATCTGCGAATTGATCATGTTGGCGATCTCGAAAACCGCCGATAACTGCCTTTTTTCGCAGCCGCCGTCTTTTTCAGGGGTGGAAGACGTTTCAGGGACCGGATATTCGCCGGCCCCGCAGGATTCCAAGCTGTCGAGATGGTCGGTCACTCCCGCATCCTTTCCGCCACGCAGGGATGTATCATCCTTCAGGACAGTCTATTGATGCAGGAAATATTCCATTCAAGGCAATAATCCGGGGCGGATTACTTCCGGAAGGCGAACCTGCTCTTGAAATGCCTCATGCTCAGTTCCCTTCCGTACTCGACCTTCACAGCCGGTATGCGGTCCCTGTGCTCGGCGAGGACGCCGGCGGCCTCGACCATCGAGGAGAGGTCCCTGTCCTCGTAGGCGAGCCTCGGCACGGCCGCCCGAATGCAGTTCACCCTCGGAACGGGCGGATTTTCCCGGACGCCGTCATAGCTTCCGAAGGCGTAGACGCCGAGCTCGCAAACCCTGTGGCCGGCTATCAGCATCAGCGCCGCGAAGGATATCCCCTTGAAATCCCCGTCCACGGCGCCGTCTCCGAAGAACCTGTCGAGATCGATATATACCGCGTGCCCCCCCACCGGTTTTATGACGGGGATGCCGATTTCGGAGAGCCTCGCCCCGAACCCGCGGACCTGAAGGATCCTGGCGTCGAGATAATCGGGGCGCACGATCGTGCGAAGTCCCTCGGCGACCGCCTTAAGATCCCTGCCGGGGAGCCCGCCGTAGGTGGGATGGCCCTCCGCCATTATCTGGTAATCGGTCAGTCCCTCCCTGATGCCGGGGAATTTTTCGTAGAAGGCGCCGCCCCTGCGTATGACGAGGGCCCCGCCCATGTTGACGAGCCCGTCCTTCTTCAGGCTTATGTGGAATCCGTCGACGCAGGCGAACATCGCGTGAACGATCTCGCCGATCGATTTTTTAGCATATTCCTTCTCGCCGCGCTTTATGAACCAGGCGTTCTCCGCGAACCTGCAGGCGTCGAAGAAGAAAGGCACCCCGTGCCTCTTCGTGATGCGCCGTATGCCCAGGATATTCTCCATCGATACCGGCTGCCCTCCGCCCGTGTTGTTCGTTATGGTCAGGTAGACCAGGGGAACCCTTTCCTTCTGGGTCGAAAGAAGATTCTCGAGCTCGTCGAGGTCCATGTTCCCCCTGAACGGGAAATCCTCCCTGCCTTCAAGATGTTCCCTGCACGGAAGGTTGAGCGGGATCATCCTCTTGTCCTCGATGTTGCCCTGCGTCGTGTCGAAATGCGAATTGCTCGGTATGATGAACATCGAATCGTCGATCGAGCGTTTCCGTCCCGGCAGCGCCGACGCCCTCGCCTCGATGCGCTCCCTGAGCTCCGGAAGCAGCCCCCCGGATAGAACTGGCGTGGGGGCGGGCATTTCCCTCAGCTCGCGGGCCAGTATCGTGAAAAAGGCGTTTTCCGCGGCTCTTCCCTGGTGGAACAGGAAAAGGCTCTCCGAAAAGCCCCCCGACGCCGTCCCCGTCTCGACCCAGTCCGGCCCGAAGGTCTCCGCGATCTGGTCCTTCAGCTCGAAATACCCCTCGTTGGATCCGTACGCCTCGTCTCCCAGCATCATCGCGGCCCACTGTTCCATCGTCATCGTCGTCGTGCCGCTGTCGGAGAGAAGGTCGCACCCCGGGATCATGTCGGCCCTGAAGAGAAAGACGTTGAGCCCCGCCTCCCTCACCAGGATATCCCTCCTGGTTTCGAAATCCTCGATCGAACATTTTCTGAAGCGGACCGCCGCGTTCCTGTAGGGCCGCGGCCGGTAGAATCGGGGCGCGTCGTCGGCGCTGCCGATCTTTTTCCTGAATTCGTCGATGAAAAAATCGGTGATATCGGTCATCAAAAGTCCCCCCTCCGAGGAAGATTCATCGCGTCCCTTACTTCCCTCAGCGTTTCCGCGGCTATCTTTTCCGCCTTGAGAGCCCCCGCCGACAATATCTCGCCTATGACCGCCGGATTCCCCTCGAGTTCACGGCGCTTCTCCCTTATCGGCATGAGCGCGCCGTTCATCGCGGCCGCTAGCTGGGCCTTGCAGGCCACGCAGCCCCGTCCCCCGTTCTCGCATTCGCCGCGGACGATCGACGCTTCGGGCTTGTTGTAGATATTGTGGAAAGCGAAGACGACACATCCGTCGGGATGCCCCGGATCGTCCTTCCTGATCTTGACCGGGTCCGTGTACATGCTTCTGATTTTGGCGACGGTCTCCTCGGAGCTGTCCGAAACGGCTATATAGTTGCCCGAGCTCTTGCTCATCTTCCTGTCCACGCCGTCGAGGCCGGGCACCCTGGGAACCGGGGTCAAAAGGGTTTCGGTGATGGGAAAAACCTTTTTCCCGTAGAGGCTGTTGAACCGCTGGCCGAGGTCCCTCGTCATGTTGACGTGGGCTTCCTGGTCCTTGCCGACGGGCACGTAATCGCCCTTGTAGGCCAGTATGTCGGCCGCCTGAAGCGTCGGATACCCGAGCAACCCGTAGCTCGGCGACTCGATCCTGTAGCTCTGGACCATGTCGCGGTAGGCAGGGTTCCTCTCGAGCCACCCGAGCGGCGTTATCATGGAAAAAAGAAGATGAAGCTCGGCGACTTCGGGCACGTGCGACTGAATGAATATCGAGCATTTTCCCGGATCGAGTCCAGCTGCGATCCAGTCGACGGCGATCTCGCGGACCCTGTTCCTCAAATCCCCCACGTTCTCGTATCCGACGGCGGTCCCGCCCCCGGGAGTGGTCAGCGCGTGCCAGTCGACGATGAAGAAAAAGCAGTCGTAATCGTCCTGGAGCCGGACCCAGTTTTCGAGCGCTCCGAGAAGATTCCCGAGATGCATGCCGCCCGTGGGCCGCATCCCGCTCGTGACCCTTTTCCTGCCCATTATCCGCCCCCTGCGACCGGTTGTAGATTACCTGTATGGATGATTAACAAGGTGTTTACAGGCGAAAAGAATGTAGGGGTGGCAGGACTTGAACCCGCAGCCCCCGGTTTTGGAGACCGATGCTCTACCAGTTGAGCTACACCCCTTTAGACCATTCTATTTTTGTCGCCGAATAATAAAAACTTCACCGGGCAATGTCAAGGTCTTTGAAAAACCGTGACTTCGCCCTGTCACGCCATTTCGGCAAGCACCGCCGTCAGCAGTTTCCAGAACGATTCCACCGAGGGGATATTGACCCTTTCCTCCGGCGAATGCGGATGCTCGATCCACGGGCCGAATGACACCATGTCCATCCCGGGAAATTTCTCGCCGATGATGCCGCATTCAAGGCCGGCGTGTATCGCCTTCATCTCCGGCTCCCTGCCGAAGGTCTTCGCGTGCACATTCCTGACGATGCTCAGGATCCTGGAATCTAGGTTCGGTTTCCATCCCGGATAGGGATCGTTCTCCTCGACCGTCGCTCCGGCGAGTCTCGACACCGCCGCGATCCTGTCCCTGTGAGCCTGAAGAGCGCTCTTTATCGAGCTTCTCGTGGAGGTTCCGATGACGACCTCCCTCGGGCCGGTCGATATCGTGGCGAGGTTGTTCGAAGTCTCCACGAGCCCCGGTATATCGTAGCTCATCGCGTGGACGCCGTGGGGCATCGCAAGCAGAAGCGCGATCAGCGTCTTCCTCGTTTTTTCGTCCATGACCTTCGTGTGGCCGGCGTCGGAGGGCTCGAGCGTCACGGCGAGGTCGCGCTCCCTTCCGCCGAGCTCGATCCTTATCTTCTCCGCTTCGGCCTCGAGAAGGGGGGCGACTTCATCGACGGCGGTATCCAGAATCATCAGTTCGGCGAAGGCTTCCCTGGGAATGGCGTTCCTCTTGTTCCCGCCCCTGAGCTCGACGAGATGGCACGGCTGCGCGTTCGTCGCCCTGTGGAGGAGCCTCGCCAGTATCTTGATCGCGTTTCCCCTCTGTTCGATGATGTCGATCCCGGAGTGGCCTCCCCTGAGCCCCGTGACCTTCAGCGTGAAAGCCTTCGTTCCCGCCGGGACGTCCATCCTTTTAACGGGAAACTTTATCGTGGTGTCCCCGCCGCCCGCGCACCCTATGTAGACAGCCCCGAGCTCTTCGCTGTCGAGGTTCAGCATGATCGAGCCCTTGACGAATCCCGGCTGGAGCTTCCCGGCCCCCGTAAGGCCCACCTCCTCGTCGACCGTGGCCAGGACCTCTATCGGGCCGTGCACCACGTCGGGAGAATCGGCTATGGCCAGCGCGGCGGCAAGGCCTATGCCGTTGTCGGCCCCGAGCGTCGTCCCCTTCGCCGTCAGCCATTCGCCCTTGACCTCGACCTGTATGGGATCCTTGAAGAAATCGAAATCGACGTTGGAATTCTTCTCCCCGACCATGTCCTGATGCCCCTGCAGAACGATCGTCGGCGCCTTCTCGTGGCCGGGGGTAGCGGGAATCCTCACCACGACGTTCCCCGCCGCGTCCCTTTCCGCCTCGAGACCCCTGTTTTTCGAAAATGAAAGCAGGTATTCGCCCATCTGTTTCTCGTTCCCCGAACAGTGCGGTATGCTGAGAATCTTTTCGAATTGCTTCCACAGGGCTTTCGGCTCGAATCCGCTGACTGACATGAAATCCTACCTCCTTGAACTGGACCCTTCCCTTTTTCCCGGCGGCCTGCGGCAGCGCCGCCGCGCCCGCCCGAGAGATATTTACTCGATTTTACTGGCGTTTCCCATGAAATGCCGGAAAGGGCAGTATACCCGACATCCCCGCGGGGGTCAAGCCCTCCATTCGCGGCTCCTGGGGACGATATCCACCGCGAAGGCTGGCGAAAAATAACGGCCGCGAGGCCGGCGCCCCTAGAACATGTTGAGGAATGCGAGGAGGCCCGAGGTCTCCCTCTCGAGAAAGGCGTTGAAATATATATCGGTTATGCGAAGGACTCCGAGCCTTGGATCGGAGCCGGTCGTCGGATTGGTAATGATCTCAGCCTCCACCTTGATGAAAAACCGGCCCTGCCTCAGGCCCTTTTCCAACAGGCGGGGATTGCTTATCTCGACGTGATGGCGTTCATCCGGATCGGAAATCGTGATCGTCGTGAGGAAGGTGTTGATCTCGGGATCGTCGAGGTCTTCCTCACCGGCCTCGAGGCCCAGGTAGATGTCGATTTCGATCTCCATTTCGCCCGCCGCCGCGATCTCCTCGACGAAGACGTCGCCGAAGATATCGACCCGGACTATGTCGAATTCCTCGTTCGACAACTCTTCCGGAACCGAGTACTCGAGCTCGGCGAAGGCTGAGCCCGTGTATCCCCCCCCGGGGAGATCGATCGGCGCGAAATCCTTGGGGTCCGACTGATTGTTGACCCTGAGCGTGGATTTGCATCCGGACGCGAGGGAAACCGCCAGCAACAGGACCGCGAGACGCTTCACCCCGGACTCCTTTCGCTAGAATCTCCAGAAGATGGAAAAATGCGGCAGCACGGGGATGTCGATATCCTCGTCGAGTTCCGCCCCGGGCCACAGGACGCCGGCCTGGATCGCGAAGGAGCCGCCGACGCCGAGTCTCGCGCCCGCGCCCCCCCTCGCCCTGCCGCTCGTGAAATCCCGTCCCAGTTCCAACATCAGCTTGAAATGGTCCAAGAGGTCGAAGTCCGCGCCGAAGACGAGGCATCTTTGGGTGACCGACTCGTCGAAGTCGGCGTCGATTCCCATGGAATCCTCCTCCGATTCCATGAAAACGGGGCTTTTCGTCTCGAAGTCGCCCCTGACATGCCTCAGTTGATACCCGGCGTGGGCCCTCAATCTCCCGTTTATCCTCCTGCTCGCGGAAACGAACCAGGAGATCACATCGAGCCCGGAGTCCAGATCCATCTCCTCACCGCTGAAGGCCTCCTCGACGACCGCCTCCGCTATATACCCCGACGACACGAGGTTGTAGTAGGCGGCTCCCGTGCTTATCGAGGGAAGGAATTCAGTCTCGGGGATCAGCCTGACCTTCAACTGCCCGTTCACGAGGGTGGCCATGTCGAGAAGGGTGTTCGTCGTGAGCTGAACGGTGTTCATTATCCCGAACCCCGAATCGCCGATCCCGAGCCTTACGCCAGCGCCGTTGCCCAGAACGTATCCCGTCTCGAGGTTCATCAGCTTGATGGGGAATTCCATGTGGGCGGGGCGCGCCGCCCTGCCTTCGCCGGCGCAGAAGGCCAGGAAAGTCACGACGCCGATCCGTATTGCCGCTGTCGAGAACCCTTTTCTCATCGAATCACCGCGATCACTGTTCGTGGCGCCCCGTTACGAGGCCGGATGATATCTCTTCCGGCGCGCCGATTACAATAAAAATTGCCGCCTGTATTCAACTACAGCTCCTAAGAAGTGGAAAGCGATCCTAAGGGACTCTTACCGGAGCGTTGACAGTCGAACCTGACGAGTCAGGCGGAGGTCTCTTCCAGATAAGCGGCTCATCTCCTAGGGGAAGAGATGGGGTTTGGTAGGATGGAAAAGACCCCCATTAACCAGGCGGCAAAAAAGCCTTCTATATTTT
>JALOPX010000008.1 GCA_025453655.1 Candidatus Krumholzibacteriia bacterium | reverse complement strand
GGGCCTGTCCCGAAGCGAGGTTCAGGGATACGAGGTTCGCCGTCGTGGATGAATATCCCGGAGGGTCGACCTCCTGAATGGAATATGCGCCGGCCGGCAAAGCGAAATAGAAGGCGCCGAAATTGTCGGTGAAGACGCTGCGGTTCTGGCCCGCGAGGCGGACCTCCACGGCAGGAAGGCCGGTTTCGCCGGTATCCATCACTCCGTCTGAGTCGGCATCGTGGTAAACCTTTCCGCGTATCGTCGAGCTGGATGTCGACATGTTCCTCACGAAGACCTCGGAATTCATAGTCACGCCCAGGAACCCGCCGTTCGTCTCGTACTTGCTGTCGTACTTTTCGGATTCGCTGATCGCCGTAATTCGGACCTTCCTGATCGTGCCGAGAAGGTTTTGAGGCATCGCCGCGACGGCCAGGATCTCGGCGTCGTCGAGCCTGCCGTTACCGTTGCCGTCCCCCCAGAGCCTGTCGTTCGTGGCGGGATCGTCGTCGTGGTCGTAATAATACTGGAAGAGCGGCTCGGGGATCGTCCACGTCGGCGAGAGATTGGGGCCGCGCAGCAGGGCGAGGTCGTTTTCCCTCATCTCGTTGCCGCCCGACACGGCGTACCCGTAGACCGCCTTCTTCAGCACGAACAGGTTGCGGTTCAACGGCGTCTCCTCCGGGTCGTCGCCGCGGTCCGCACCGCCGATGATCCCGTCGTGGGTAGAATCGAGCGTGAACACGACCGTCTCGGCGTCCGAGTCATAATCTGCCGCGGGGGTGTATATCGGCGCGCCCGAAAGCGGCACGGAGTTCGGAGAGACGGCGGTGCTCAGGGCCGTGAGGGGCGGGTTGCCGTCTATGGTCTCCCCGTTGTCCAGATCGGCGTTGAAGGCTATCTGGTAAGGCCCCGCATGAACGATGGGGCGCTGTCCCCTGTAATAGTCGGTCTGCGCTCCGGCCTGCCTGAGGTCTCCGGTTATGAAATCGACCGCGATCCTCGCGTTCTGCTGGGCCAGCGAATATTCGCCCGACTGGACCGATCCTTTCTGGAAGAGGGCAAAGATCCCGGCCACCGAAATCAGCACGAATCCAAGCACCAGGATGCTTATTACCATTTCGACCAGCGTGAACCCCGACCTCGCATTTACCGCCGTATTCCGAGAGTCCGTGTTTCTTTTGATCTCCATAAGCTATCGCCTCGATGTCAAATAGGTTGTAAGAGTCGCGGAGTTGTCGCTGCTTCCAGAGGTGTAAGTCACCGTCACCGTGACCGTCTTCATATCCGTCAGGGGGGAATTGTCGGTCACCGTCCAGTTTCTCGTGTAATGGATGTCGATTGGATTTTCCGGATCGACATGGTTGCCGGCGGCGAGATCTGCCCCGTTGATGGGGGTCCCGACAAGTTGTTCCATCTTCTGCTGGGCGAGGTTGGTGGCGATCGTAAGGTTGCGCGCTCGCGATGTCGCCTTGTTGCTGTCCGGCAGCGTTCGGAGCGCCGCCGTAATGCCCACGCCGAAGATGAGCATCGCGATCATGATCTCGACAAGCCCTATGCCTTTTTGTGAATTTATCATCGATCTGCTCCCTTGTTGTCCCCGCCGGCGGAGCGAAGCTCAGTCGACGGATATATTTCCCGTTCCCCCGTATATCCGTATACCCCTGTTCTTGTGGTTCGAGTTTCTGAGTGTGATGGTCCCGCTGTTGCTCGTGTTGCCCTTCGAGCCGAATATCAGCGTTCTGGACGGAAAGGTATGCGCGGTTATGATGACGCCGGGCGTGAGCTCGTACGTCGAACTCAGATATTCCGAAGCGCCCCGGCTTCTGTTTCCATCCCGGTCTTCGTAGTACCAATACGTGTTTGAGTCCATGTCGAAGGTGAAGACCACGTCGATGTTTTTCATGACGGCCGCCGAACGGGCCGTCCTCAGCACGCTGGCGAACTGTTGCGTTTCGCCGTTGAGCTTCCAGTTCTGCATGAACCGGTTATAGCCGGGGAGTGAAAGGATGGCCAGCATGCCGATGATCGAAACCACTATCATGAGTTCCACCATGGTGAAACCGGCCTTTGTACAAGATCTGATACGGTCTGAATTCATGAGCGCTCTCCCGGTTAAAGAAAACCGGAATCTATTTGTGCAAGAATTGGGCCTGAAGCGACACTCGGCGCCCTTCGTAACCCGATGGTACGCTTTATGCGAACAGCCATATCGGCAGTATTGGAATCGTGCGGGTCAAGTGAAGGCGGGAACGGCTTTTAAGCCGCGGCATTCACCAGGCCGGCACATTGCCGGCAGCCCCGACGTATCAAGGAATCAATTTCCGCCCGATGGTCTTTACAGCCGGACGGCGCAGGGACCGGTCTGCGCCCGGCGCAAAAGGCGGGCGAAGGATTGCATTTGTCACTATAACCGAGCGGATTACAATGTGACCGGAACGGCCCGGCTGGCCCTCTTCCGGCCTATTTTCCGGCGTAATACCCGACCTCGAGGAAGGGTATGAAATTACCCTCCTCAACCCGGTTCTTTTCGCCTTTTCCGCCTACGGCAACGACGGCTTCGACCATCTGGTACTTCATGCTCGGCCAGTAGCATGTCTCCACCTTGACGGTGTATTTCCCTTTTTTCACCTTTTCACCCCGGAAATCCCTGAGGTCCCACAGGTAGACGTAATGCCCGACGTCGATGCTCGCCGTCGTCACGGCATCCACCCCCTCGAACCCGGAGGAGGCCGCCCAGAGGGGAAGGGTGACCTGCTTTTCCTTCACGAATCCGGCGAAACCGGACGCGTAGACGGTAGCCACGTATTCCCCATTCCCGTTCTCCACCCAGACCGCCGTTTGCGGCGGCAGCTCGTCCTCGAATCCGAGCACGAAATCTATCTTTACGAAGGGCTTCTCGTGCTTTTCGGGATCGAAGACGGAGGTTTCCGGGCGCATCGCGCCGTACACCATCGCTGCGGCGCCTGATTCCGGGTGGTCGACGGCCACCTTGACCCAGTACCTCATCGCCTCCCTTTGTTTCGCGACGCCGAGGTAATAGAGGGCCCGGGCGCGCAGGGTATCCGCCACGGCAGCGCCGGAGGCCACGATCTCGAGATCGGCGACTCCCTGGTCATGCTTGCCGAGGAAGAAGGGGAACTCTATCCCGCTGATGCCGCGCATCAGCCGAAGCTCCATGTCGCCGGGGGCGAGATTCACCGCGCGGTCCAGGGCGGCCATGGCTTCGAAGGCGAGGCCGGAACGATAGTTGGTATCATCGTAAATGGTCCGGTCGTATCCCTTTCCCGCCAGCCCGCCGACTGCCATGTAGAGGAACTTGTACGCCTCGGCGTTCTCATGGTCGATCTCCGTGTATCTTCTAAAGGCCTGACGGGCCTTTTCGTAATTCCCTTTTTCGAACCAGGCCTTCCCGAGATCGAGGATACGCCCGCTGTCAGCGGGATTCTTCGAGATCGATTCCTTGAGGGAGGCAATAGCGGGGCTGTCCTCCTGTGCGGGGGCCAGGAATCCAAGGCCGGCCGATCCGGTCGCGGGGGCGTCCGAAAGTGCCTCGAGCCTTTTTTGAGCGCCCGCCGCCGCCTCGGAGCCGGGGGCGATCCTCATGATTTTTTCAAGGGCCTTTTGCTCTCCCTCCGCATTCTTCGTCTTCGCGAATCCGGCGGCGAGATTGGACAGGGCGGTCACCAGGGTTTCGGGGGAAGCGCCGGGCCCTGAACCATCCAGCATTTCGACGGCCCGGGAAAGGTCGCTGATGCCGGCATCGAGCCTTCCCATGAATTCAGGGACGTTGACCCCCATGATCCCCCTGAAAAGCCAGGTGAGAGGGTTGTCGGGACCGAGAGAGACGGCCCTGTCGAGGATCTCGAAGGACGACATGGCCAGCCTTCCAGCCTCCATGTAATCGCCCGCGCCGCCCGCGCTCATCCCCGTGTAGAGCCCGAGGTAGGCGAGAGCGTCCGGGCTTTGAGGGAAGGCGGCAGCCGCCTCTTCCATCAGGGCGCGCGCGGCGGCGTAATCGCGGCCGTCCGCGAGGGCGCGGGCCTCGGATATATAGCTCTCGATATCCTTCGCGGCGGCATCGCAGCAGATCGATGAGGCGATCAATATGATCGTGAGGACTGAAAGTGCGGGACGCATCAAGGTCTCCTTTCGGGAAATCCGCGGATCGTTTTGTACGTTTTACCGGCGATTGAAATGTTACGGTTCCTGAAGCGGGATTGTTTCACTACTCCAGCCGGAAGTCCATGTTTTTCATTGAGGACGGCCGGCGCCCAGGAATATCGGCTTTTACGAAGAAAGCGGCTCGCTTTTTTTATCCGGAATTGGTATAAATATGTATTCCGTATAAACGGCAGGCCTTATCCGGGGCCGGGCCGGAGTCACAGCATGTCAGGAGGGATCGCAGCATGAAGAGAGCGACGTCTCTGTTAATCGCAACCGTTCTAATGTTCATTTCCGCGGCCGGGGACCTTTCGGCCTGCACCAACTATCTGGTCACGAAGGGAGCCTCGACGGACGGCGCGACGATGATATCGTACGCCGCCGATTCCCACGAGCTTTACGGCGAGCTGTATTACTGGCCGGCGGGAAGTTACGCTCCGGGAACGATGCTCGACATATACGAATGGGACACGGGGAAATTCCTCGGAACGATACCGCAGGCCGCCCGCACATATTCCGTGGTGGGGCTGATGAACGAGCACCAGGTGACGATAGGGGAGACCACGTGGGGGGGGCGCGAGGAGCTTCACGACAGCACGGCCGTCGTGGATTACGGCAGCCTGATGTTCCTCGCCCTTCAGCGGGCGAAAACCGCCCGTGAGGCGATAGAGGTCATGACCGGCCTCGTGGCCGAGTACGGTTACTACAGCTCGGGCGAATCGTTCTCGATAGCCGATCCGGAGGAGGTCTGGTTCATGGACCTGATCGGCAAGGGTCCCGGGAACAAAGGGGCCGTCTGGGTGGCGAGAAGGATCCCCGACGGATATATTTCGGCCCACGCCAACCAGGCGAGGATCAGGCAGTTCCCGCTCGACGATAAAAAGAACTGCCTCTACGCGCCCGACGTGATCACCCTCGCGAGGGAAAAGGGGTATTTCAAGGGAGAGGACGGGGATTTCAGCTTCGCCGACGCGTACGCTCCCGCGGACTACGGCGCGCTTCGTTTCTGCGAGTCGAGGGTGTGGTCGATGTTCAACAGGGTCGCCCCATCGCTCGGCATTTCGATGGACTACGTGAAGGGGGTCCCCGGGGCGGAGCCGATGCCCCTCTGGATAAAGCCCGACAACAAGATTTCGGTCCACGACATGATGGAGCTCATGAGGGATCATTTCGAAGGGACCGATTTCGACATGACGAAGGACGTCGGCGCCGGGCCCTTCGCGTGCCCCTATCGCTGGAGGCCGATGACATGGCAGGTCGACAGCCTGACCTACGTGCACGAGCGGGCCGTCTCGACGCAGCAGACCGGATTCTCCTTCGTCACGCAGTCGCGCTCGTGGCTTCCCGATCCGGTGGGCGGGGTCTTCTGGTTCGGCGTCGACGACACCTACAGCACGGTGTACAACCCGATCTACTGCGGGATCGACAGGGTGCCCCGGTCCTTCGCGGTGGGGAACGGCGATTTTCACAACTTCACCTGGGACTCCGGTTTCTGGGTTTTCAACTGGGTCTCCAACTTCGCCTACTCCCGCTATTCGGACATGATAAGGGACATTCGAATCATCCAGCGCGATCTCGAGGGATCGTTCATAGCCGGCCAGGACGGGGTGGACCAGGCGGCGTCGGCCCTCCACAAACAGTCGCCGCGGCTCGCCGTCGATTATCTCACCGATTATTCCTGCCGGACGGCCGACGCCACGGTCGCGAGGTGGAGGAAGCTCGGCGAGGACCTGCTCGTAAAGTACATGGACGGGAATCTCAAGGACGAGATGGGCCACGTGAAGCACCCTAGCTACCCGGAATCCTGGTACAGGGCGATCGTCGACGACGCCGGTGATCGGCTTCTTTACCGCGAACTGGAAAAGAAGGAATAGCGGCGCGGCCGCGTCCGGAACCGAAGAAACGATCTCAACAACGGGGGCCCGGCGCCCCCGTTGTTTTCATGCGGTGGCGAAAGCCCCGTTCAGATCCGTTTGCGCGCGACGGATATCTCAGGTCCCCTGCCCCCTTGCGGACTTTGAGCCCTGAACGCGGCGGAGGGCATGAAGGAGACGGCCGTGCGGTATCCCGGCTCTTCGATAGTGAAGACGAGGGGGGCGCCGCCGAGCGGGTTCCACGGGGCGCCGGAGATCTTTTCATCGACGACGAGCCTGTATTCGGCAGCCGCGTCCGTGCCGAGCGGCAGCACGGCGTGCACGAAATAATAATCGCCCGGTTCGGGCGGCGTGAACGAATACCGTATGACCGGCGCCGGTTCCAGGTTGCCGAAGGATCCTGAGTACCAGCCCTGCAGCCCGGCGCGCGCTCGTCCTTCGATGACGGAGCTCGAGGCCTGCGGCGGCGACGAAAGACACATGAAGACGCATCCGAGGGAATCCTGGGCGGTCAGCAGGTAATTGTTCCCCGCGCCGGCCGTCTTGACCCCCGGCTTTAGATGGAAAAGTTCCCCGTATTCGAATTTGATTCCGTCGTGAATCCTGTCAACGATGATGAAGTGGAACGGTTTTATGAATAGAATCGCCCTTTCGTGGCGGAAATTCCTGCAGTAGTTGAACCCGCCCTCGAGATAGTCGAAATCCCCGTTCGAGATCCAGTGCCGAACTTCGGGGCTCTGCTTGATGTCCGGCCTGACCGTCTGCGAGGTCGGTGAGGCATCATTGCGGACGCCTGGATCGGGCACGGACGTTCCGGGATCCCCGATGCCGCCGCCTTCGATCTTCAGTGGCTCGTCCTGCGGAAGGAGCGTCCTCGCGGGCGGGGTCCCCGGGCGGCCGTGCACCTCCATGTCGGAGCTGTCGTCGAAGACCATCTTTTCGACGTCCAGGTCGAGCGTCCCGAGCAGTTGCGAGGCGATCTCCGAATAGGGGCTGCCGCCTTCCATGGCCAGAATCCTTTCGAGGCATTCCCTGGCTTCCTGATCGTTCGATCCCAGTTCCTCCAGGCTCATGGCCATTATCAGAAGGACCCGGTCCTCGAGGTCGCCGATATCCCGGGCGAGAAGCTGCCTGCAGGAGGCGATCCTGCCGGCGGGATCGGTCAGCGTTTCCGTGTGTTCGACTATCGACTCGAACGGTCTCTTCGTCCTGTCCTCTATCCGCTCGCGGCCGCGCGGCCTCGCCGCGGCCTGTTCCGAGAAGGGGACGACTATGTTGTGGGCGGGCGGCGATGTGACATACTTCCTTCCCGGATCATCGTTGTCATAACTGAAGGTCCCGAGGTCCGTGAACCACCTGAATCCCCTGGCCGACAGTTCGAATGAGAGGAAGTCCTCGTGCTGGTGAGCCTTTCCCCATGGGCTGAAATCCGCGATGAGAAATGTTTCATCGGAGAACGGCCTCCCGGTTCCCCACCCGCTTCGCATCATGAAAAAGCCCGTTTCGTGAAGGGCCCTGGAGGTTTCCGCGGGGGGAACGCCCGGCCCGCCCCGCGACGACACGTACAGGAAGACCGGGTCCTCCGGCCCGAATGATTGAAGCGCGTTCCGGAACTCGCCGGTGCTGGAATCGCCGAACAGGACCAGTTCCCCGTCCGGATGCGCGAGGTGAACGATATTGTCCACGGCCTTCGCCATAACGGCCTCGAATCCGGGCGAAAGAGGCGCGCCGCCCGAGCGAAGGCAGTCGTCGCGGAACCTGAGCATGAGTTTCGTCGCGAGCAGGTGGTAGGAGGGTGCGAATTCCCTGTGTATCCCGTCTTCGGTGTAGTTGTCGGAGGCCTGCTTTTCCATCCTCTCGACGGCGAGCGCCCTCCAGGCTTTCGATTCGAGGAATTCCGGGAAGGCCGCCGCTATTCTCAGGAGGGCTATATTCGCGAAGATGCCGTGGTTGGTCATGCGCGAGTAGTATCTCTCTTCGGCGAGGTAGATCGCGTGCCTCCAGATGAACTCGATGAAGGCCGACGCGAAGCTGTCGTCCCTTTCGCCGAGAGAGGCCCAGAGCTTCCAGAAGTCGACCGCGTATATCGATCTGTAGGCGACGCTGTGGTCGTACCATGAATAGCGGCTCGGAAGCGCCTCCGGGTCGGCGTTGTCGCGGACGAAATCCAGGATCGCCTCCCTGCCCCTGTCGATGTATTTCTTATCCGCCGTTACGCGGAAGGCTTCGGACAGGTTGGGGAGGAAATCCATCGCCAGAAGGTTGAATTCCCAGTTGGCCGATTCGGCCGGATTCTCGTCCCAGCCGATGTCGCGCCCGAGGCGGCGGCCTTCATGCACACCGAGGATATAGACGTCGCCGAGGAGGCTGTCCGCCCTCCCGAGGGCGTCGGGCCTCGGCGGCCAGGATTCGACGGCGGACGGGCGCCGTTGATCCATGAGGCGTTCGAAGATAGCGGCTCGGCAGGCCGCGCGGTCGTCTTCGCGAAGACGCCCGGCGGCCGCTTCCATGCCGCCGGCGGAAAGGTCGAATACGTTCTCAGGGGCGAACCGGGGGGTGAGCACCGCGTGGTATCCCTTGCAGCGGGCGCACAACGCCGAAGAGGGGAGGAGCGAAGCCATCACCACGAGGCACGCGAGCGCCGGCGTCTTTTTTCGGCCTTCGAACACGGTCGGCCTCGTTTCGTTTTCCGGCGCGCCGCTACCTGCCCATGAGGATCATCGAAACTATGATCTGCGCGAGCATGATCTTGGCGATCATGCTCGCCGGGTAGACGGCGGCGTACCAGACGTTCGGATTCTCGCTCGAAGACTGCTGGTTCGAATAGGCCAGGCAGGCCGGCTGGGTCTGCATCCCCGACACCATTCCCATCACCGCGGACATGGGGAGCCTGAGGACCTTGTAGCCGACCAGGATGGCCGAGACGGCGAAAAGGCTCGTGATGACGGCTCCCGCCGCTATCAGGTTCCAGCCTCCGGCGTTGAAGGTCTCGACGAAGCCCGGCCCCGCCTTCGTGCCTATCGCGGCGAGGAAGAAGACGAGCCCGACCTGGCGCAGCACCAGGTTCGCCGTGTAGTGAAGGCCCCAGACGATCGGCCCGGTTCGTTCGAGCCGCCCGAGGATGAGCCCGACGATCAGCGGGCCGCCCGCGAAACCGAGCCTGAAAACCATACCGTTGGGAAGGTTGAACGGGATCATGCCCAGGAAGACGCCGAGAACTATCCCCAGCGAGAGCGAGAGGTAGTCGGTTTCCGAAATGGACCGGAGGGAATCGCCGAAATATTTCGAGAGGGCGTCGATATTCTCGCGCCTTGCGACGACCCTTATCCTGTCCCCCGATTCCAGCACCGTGTCGAGCGAGGGGACGAAGTCGACGTCGCCGCGCCTCAGGCGCGTGATGGTCGCGTCGAATTTCTTGTGGAGCTGAAGCTCGCGGATCGTCTTGCCGATTATCTCCTTGTTCGAGATGAAGATCCGGCGATATGTGACGGGCCCCGCCGTTTCCGGGAGCTGCTCGCCGGACTGTTCGCCGAAAAGCACGCGCGCGCTTTCCAGCGTTTCGGGGGGGCCGACGGCGACGATCTGATCGCCGGGGGAGAGGACGGTGCCCGGGGTGGCGACGAGGATCGTGTCCCCCTTGCGGATGCGGCTCAGGACGAATCCCGGGTCCCTGAGGAGCCCCAGCATCTCCTCGATCGTTTTCCCGGTTATCGCCGGGTTCGTGACCCTGTACGTCCGGCTCTCTATCGTTCCGCCGCCCGATTCCTCGAGGACCTGGGCCTCCTCCGCCTTGAAGTCCACCCTGAAGAGTTTAGTGAAGATATAGAGCCAGAGAATGACTCCGAGAACTCCGAACGGATAGGCGAGCCCGTAGGTGACCACGGGGCTGTGGACGAAAAAGGCGGCGGTTTCATTCGGGAGGTTCCTCGTCAACCCCTCGGCCGTCTCGACTGTCGACGCGAGAGCCGGGGTGTTGGTCAGGGCTCCGCAGAACAGCCCGGCGGCCGTCGATGAGGCGAGCCCCATGATTTCCTTTATGATCACGGTCGCCGCGGCGGCGATACCGAGAATCATCAGCGCGAAGATGTTGACCCGAAGCCCCCTCCTTTTGAAGGAGGAGAAAAAGCCCCGTCCCGACTGGAGTCCGATTGCGTAGACGAAAAGCACCAGGCCTATGACGTAGATATGCTCCGGGAGGGCGAGGCGGCTGTCGATCGCGCTGAATGCCATGCCGACGAACAGAACCGCCGCGACTCCCAGTTTGAACCCCCTGATGCCTATGTTCCCGATCAGGTATCCGAGCCCGATGATCGTGAAAAGAAGAAGTATCGAATTCGACGCGAGAAGGTCGAGAAGCGATTTCGCGCCCGGGACCAGGCTCATAAAACATAAATGCGTCATAAGTCATATCCTCGCAGGGTAAAACATGCCTCCGGCGCAGGGCCGGCGACGATTCGATTCAATGTGAAGATATCACTATTCGCGTAGAAATCAAGGGATGATCCTCTGAGGGTGGGAGTACACCGTGAAGGCTCCGCCGCGGGCGAAACCCACCACGGTGATGTTGAGGTCGAGGGCCCTTAGAATGGTCTGATGGGTGGGGGATCCCCGTGAGATCGTAATCGGGATTCCCGCGCGGCGGGCCTTGAAAAGAATGTCCGAAGAGGTCCGCCCCGTCGTGACGAGGGCGCATTCGCCGAACGGGACGCCGCCGAGAAGCCCCCGCCCTATGGCCTTGTCCGCGGCGTTGTGCCTGCCGATATCGTCGACCGACCATTCGGGGAGATCGCCGCGAACCGCCAGGGCGGCCGTATGGACTCCGCCGGTTTCCCTGAACAGGGGCGAACTGTGCTGCAGCCAGTTCGAAAGGATTGCGATTTGGCCTGCGGTGACCGTCAGCCCGGAATCTATCGGAGATCGAGCCAGGAACTCGTTGAGGTTCGAGAAGATCACTCCCCTGCCGCATCCTGATGTGTAGGTTCTCCTGTTCATCAGGCCGATGTCTGGGGTGCGGGAGACGGAGCAGGCGAGGTTCCAGCGAGCGGAGTCGATATCGCAGGCGAGGAGTTCCCCTATACCGTCGATGATCCCGGCGGTGAAAAGGAATCCGGCGGCGAATTCACGAAGGTTCGCGGGAGTGCAGGAGAGGGTCGCTATCTCGACGTCGTTGGCGATGATCGTGCAGGGGACCTCCCTCGCGATATTCTGCAAGGCCTTGGAAAAGGTCCCGTCCCTGAAACGGGAGACCTCCATTTTTACCATCCGGCCATCGTCGGCTTCCGTCATATCGGATCCCTCCGGGCTGTGCGTTTTTTTCCCCCGATGTAATTTTCGTAGTCGTCGCGCGTATTGATGTTGGCGAGCCCCGGATTGCGCGGCAGAAAGAGGATTTTGGTCCGGCACAGCGGGTAAAGGGACGCCACGCGGCGTTCCCCCCGTTCGAGCAGCCCGAGCGCGGGATCGAGAAGGGTTTTCCGGTAGACTGCGAACAACGGCTCCCTTTCCCCCTCCCTGAACGAGGGGACGACTGCGTCGAACCCTTCGGACCATGAGAGAAGCTCGCGAAGGGTGCCCGTGTCGACGTCCGGCATGTCGCAGGCGATCACGAAATTCAACCGCGTTTCCGAGCGCGCGAGCCCGGAAACGATTCCCCTCAGCGGCCCCTGGTCGGGAATCTCGTCCACCGCGACCTTGTGGCCGGGAAAGAGGCCCGCCTTGTCGGCGGAGGTGGCGATGACGATACCGTCGACCGACTCGCCGAGCCGCCGCGTTATCCTGTCGACGAGGCGCTCCCCGCCGAAGTCGAGGAATGCCTTGTCGGGCCCGAGGCGACTGCTTTTTCCCCCGGTCAGCACGATCGCCGTGACCGGCTCGGGGCGCGATCCCGAAAGCCAGGCAATCCGCCGCACCGTCGCGGCGCCGAGCCCGAGGCGGCCTGCGCAGCGCTCTATCGTCCCCGCGTCGGCCGCCCTGCCGCTATGGAAATCCGCCTTCCGGGGCGGCGAGTCCGCGGAAGCCGCCCGGGCGCCGCTTCCGAGATGGACGAGGCAATCGGGGACAAGCCCGGCGGGGCAGTCGTCGCTTTCGATGATGAGGAGCCCGCGCTTTCCGTTCTCCGACTCGATGACGCTCCACGGGGTCCCGGCCGGATAAAAGGCTTCATGGGGGCCGGTTCTTCCGGCGTCTTTCCCGATCGCGAGGAGCGCCGAGCCTTCCACGAGCGACCTTATCCCGCGGGCGCACGCCGATCCTGCGTCTTCGGGCCGGCCTCCTGTGATTACGATCGTTTTCACCGTGTCTCGATCACCATTGTTATTTCGGAAACGGCCCGGCAGGCCGCCCCTTAAACCACGCCGGGCCGGAACGCTTAAGCGGACCGGCCCGGCAAACGAAAGTCGGCCATGAGCGGCAATCGATCAGAACGCTTCCGGATATCCTATATCGACGAACGCGTTCTCGAGCATCTTCTTGTGGTTGAGCTCCATGTTCGCCAGGTTGTCGAAGATCGCCTTCACCGCGGAATCCCTGCTGTTCCTGGACATCTCCCTGTAGAACTCGACGGCCTGCTGCTCCTTTTTCATCGCGAGCGCGATCGCGTCCGCCGGTTTCATCGCCGTGCTGATCTTCGGAAGCTCCATCGATTCGGCGAGCTTCACGTCCACCGGCGGAGCCGAGATCTTCATGACCATCGTCGGGTCGTTCCTGAAGTTCTCGAGAAGCTCCATGTGCCCCATCTCCTCGGAGGCGAGTTTCGTGAAGACGTCCCTCGTCGCTCCGTCCTCGAATTTCTTCGCGACCTCCGAATAGAACTGATTCGCCTCGATCTCGCGGGCTATGGCGACGGCCATCACGCGTTCGAATTCGAGATTATCCATCGGCAACCATCCCTTTCCGGCCTGAGCGCGCCTTTTCAGAGGGCCCGGGTCAAATTTTATCGATCCTCGCCGCGCACACCTTGTATTCCGGTATCTTCGCCACCGGGTCGAGCGCGGCTATCGTCAGCCTGTTCGCCGGAGCCTCGGCGTAGTGGAACGGGAGAAATATCGTTCCCCTGCCGATCCGCTTCGTCACGAAGGCGTTCGTTACGATCGAACCGCGCCTTGTCGTGACCCTGACCTTCTCGCTGTTCGCGATGCCGAGGGCTTCGGCGTCCTCGACCGACATCATGACCATCGGGCCGGCGAGGCGGTTCAGCCCCTCCGTCTTTCTCGACATCGTTCCCGTGTGGAACTGCTCGAGGACGCGTCCCGAGCTCATGATGAGCGGATATTCGGCGTCCGGAAGCTCGGCCGGCTCCTTGAAGGGAATCGCCTTCATGAGACCCTTGCCGCGCGAGAACTTGCCGACATGCAGCACCGGCGTCCCCGGGTGCTCCTTCGTCGGGCAGGGCCAGTGAAGGCCGTTTCGGCCCAGCCGCTCGTATGTGATGCCGCCGTACGAGGGGGCCAGCGTGACGAGTTCCCTGAGGATGTCCTCGGAACGGGAATAATCCCAGCCCGCCGCGCCCATCGAGCCGGCGAGATCCCTGATGATCTCCCAGTCGTGCCTCGTTCCCGCCGGAGGTTCGACGGCCTTTTTGAGAAGCTGCACGCGGCGCTCCGTGTTCGAGAAGGTGCCTTCTTTTTCCGCGTACGCCGTCGCCGGGAGGACGACGTCGGCGAGGGCCGCCGTCTCGGTAAGGAACATGTCCTGAACGACGATGAAATCGACGTGTTTCAGCGATTCCTCGGCGTGGGTCAGGTCGGGGTCCGAGATCATCGGGTTTTCGCCCATGATGTAGAACGCCTTGATCTTCCCCTCGTGCGCCGCCTGGATCATGGTAGTCACGGTCAGCCCGGGTTTTTCGGGGAGCTTTACCTTCCAGGCATTTTCGAACTTCTCCCTGATCGCCGGGTCGTCGACCTTCTGGTAGGCGGGGAAGACGTTCGGCAGCCCGCCCATGTCGCAGGCGCCCTGAACGTTGCTCTGGCCGCGGAGCGGGTTGACGCCTCCGCCGGATTTCCCGAGGTTGCCGCAGAGCATCTGCAGGTTGGCGGTCGACCAGACGTTGTCGACGCCGGTCGTGTGCTGCGTTATCCCCATCGCGTAGAAGAGCGCCGCCGTCGGAGCCTTGCCGAACAGCTCGGCGATCTCCTCTATCTGCGCCGCGGGGATGCCCGATATCTTCTCGACGTATCCGGGCGTGTATTTCTCGACCTCTTTCTTCAGATCCTCGAACCCCTCGCAGCGCTCCTCGACGTAGGCGGCGTCGTGCCAGTTGTTTTTGATGATGACGTGCATGATGCCGTTGAGCACCGCGACGTCGGTCCCGCATCTCTGGGCCGCGTATATCGTCGCGTAGTCGGCGAGGCGGATCTTCTTCGGGTCGATGACGATCAGCTTCGTCTTGCCGAAGCGGACCGCCTGTTTTATGCGCGCCGCGATGACGGGGTGCGCCGAAGTGGTGTCGGAACCGATGACCAGGATCACGTCGGCGTTCTTGATGCCGGCGATGTCGTTGGTCATGGCGCCCGAACCGAAGCTGGCGGCCAGACCGGCCACCGTCGAGCTGTGTCAGAGACGGGCGCAGTGGTCGACATTATTTGTGCCGATCACCGCGCGCATAAACTTCTGAAACAGGTAATTTTCCTCGTTCGTGCACTTTGCCGAACAAAACCCGCCGATCGAATCGGCGCCGTGCTTCGTTTTGATCTCGCCGAGCTTCGACGAGATGAGGGAATAAGCCTCTTCCCACGAGGCCTCGCGGAAGTTCCCGTTCTCCCTGATGAGGGGGGTTGTGAGCCGTTCCGTGCTCGCCACGAAGTCGAACGCGAAGCGCCCCTTCACGCAGAGCATCCCCTGGTTCGTCGGGGCGTCCTCGACGCCGGTGGCCCGGACGATGCGGTTGGTCTTTCTGTCCACATGAAGGGCGATCCGGCATCCGACCCCGCAGTAGGGGCATACCGTCTCGACCTTCTCGACCTCCCATGACCTCGCCTGGCCGCGGGAGCGTTTGTCTATGATCGAGCCTGTCGGGCAGAGCTGGACGCACTCGCCGCACTGCACGCAGGAAGACGTTCCCATCGGCAGGTCGTCGTCGCAGATGACCTTCGTGTTATGACCGCGCCATCCGAAATCGAGAACCTCGTTGACGACCGTGTTGTTGCACCCCGCGACGCAGCGCCCGCACTGGATGCATTTTTCGTGGTCGCGGTAGATGAACTCCGACGATTCGTCGAAATCCGGTTCCGAGTCGACGCGGAACGACGGCCTCTCGATCCCGAGGAAGTACGCGGCGTTCTGCAGCTCGCAGGAACCGTTCTGTTCGCAGCTCAGGCAGTCGTGCTGCCCCGACGACAGCATCAGATCGACCACCAGGCGCTGGGCGGCCAGAACCTTCGGGGAGTTGGTCGTCACGGCCATCCCGTCTTTTGCGGGAATCGTGCACGAGGTCTGCAGCCCGCGCATGCCCTCGATTTCCACCACGCAGGCCCGGCATTTGCCGGCCGGGCCGGTCTTCGGATGGTAGCAGAGGGACGGGATGAAGAGGCCATTGTCGCGGGCCGCCTCCAGAACCGTCCTCCCTTCCGCCACCGGGAACTTCTTTCCGTTGAAAGTTACGAACATGAGCACTCCTTGGGTCTTGAAAACCTACTTCACCAACGCTTCGAATTCACTTCTGAACTTCCTGACCATCGCCCGGATGGGCATGGAGAAGGCGTCCCCCGTCGGGCAGAGCGTCGTTCCCATGATGGTGTCGCACATGTGAAGGACCGTGTCGATGTCCTTCGTCGTGCCCGTCCCGCGGACCAGCCCTCCGAGGAGCCTCGCGATCACTGCCGAGCCTTCGCGGCAGGGCGTGCACTGGCCGCACGATTCGTGCGCGTAGAAACGGATCGCCCTGAGGGCTATCTTCGGGATCGACGCGGAATCGTTTATCACCATGACGCCGCCCGAGCCGAGCATCGTCCCGGCGGCGGCGCACGAATCGAAATCCATCTTCAGGCTCTTCGCCTCGTCGGCGGTGAGAATCGGCACCGAGAGCCCGCCGACGATCACTCCCTTGAGGTTGCCCTTTACCCCTCCGGCGGCCTCGATGATCTCCATCAGGGGGGTGCCGAGGGGATATTCATAGACGCCCGGCCTGTTGACGTGGCCGCTGACGCCGAAAAGCTTGGGGCCGAAATTCGCCGGGCTTCCAATCGCCTTGAAGGCCTCGGCCCCGTTCTGCACGATGAACGGGATGACGGCCAGGGTCTCGACGTTGTTGACGATCGTCGGGCACCCGTAAAGGCCCACGTTTGCCGGGAAGGGAGGCTTGATGCGGGGGACGCCGCGCTTGCCCTCGAGGGATTCGATCAGCGCCGTTTCCTCTCCGCACTCGTAGGAGCCGGCGCCGCGATGCACCACGATGCCGCATTCCCTGAGAAGCCCCGCTTTCCCCGCCTCGGCGACCGCCTTGTCGAGGATGTCGGCGATCCATCCGAACTCCCCGCGTATGTATATGAAGGCTTTGGCGGCCTTGATCGCGCGCGCCGCTATGGCTATCCCCTCGATCAGCAGATGGGGATCGTACTCCATGATCTGCCGGTCCTTGAAGGTGCCCGGCTCCCCCTCGTCGGCGTTGCATATCAGGTAAACCGGCCTCGGGTCGTCCTTCGGGAGGAATCCCCACTTCATGCCGGCGGGGAACCCCGCTCCGCCCCGCCCTTTGACGGTGGCCTGCTTCACCATCTCCACGATGTCGCCGGGGTTCATTCCCCTCGCCTTCTCGAGGGCCGCGTATCCGCCGCCCGCCTTGTATCCCTTTATCGAACGGGCCTTGCGGTTCCCCCTGTTCTTGAGAAGGATCCCGCATTCGGACCCCCAGGCGCCGGCGTCCCTGCGGGGAGGCATGACGCCGCCCTTGAGGGATTCGAGCAGCCTGTCGACCTTCGCGGGGGTCATATTCTCGTAGTAAGTGTCGTTCACCTGTATTACGGGGCAGGTTCCGCAGGAGCCAAGGTCCTCGACGATCGACAGGGTGAACATCCCGTCGGGGGTCGTCTGGCCCGGCTCGATTCCGAGCCGTTTCCTGATGCGGTCGACGATCGCGTCGGCGCCCGCGAGCATGCCCGGGACGTTCGTGTCGACCTGAAGGTGCCATTTGCCGACCGGGCTCGTGTTGAACATCGTGTAGTAGGTCGCCACGCCCCAGGCCTGGCTCGTCGTCGTTCCGAGCTGCTGAGCCACCTCGGCCACGTCCCCGCGATCGAGCAGGTTGCCGTTCGCGGCCTGCGCCATCTCGAGCGCCGGAAGCAGGGCGGATTTGCGGCAGGGGTATTTCCCCGCGGCGTCCTCGAGCTTCTTGATCAGGGAATCTGAGAGCATAGATACTCCTGTTACTTTAAATGGCTTTGAACTTGTTCCACGGTTAAGGTTTCCGGATTAACGGGCCAATCGAACCGGCCTGGCCGGTCGGGCTAGTATAGAAAATCCCGGCTTTCATGTCAACCCATTTACCCGGATTAAATCCCTTTTCACGCGGGGCGGAGGAGCCTGCCCGCGGACAGCTCTCCGGGGGATTAAATGCTTGCATTCGGCGCCTTTCTTTTATACATTCGATTCTCAATGTCTTGAAAGGAGGCCGCATGTCAACCGACGCGCATCATGACAAAGCCACAGCCTCTCTCGCCGGCGCAATCCTGGAACAAACGGGCGTGCCGGTGGACAAGTGTTACCAGTGCGGCAAATGTTCCGCCGGATGCCCGCTCGCGGCGGACATGGACTATCCGCCGAGCCTTATCCTGAGAATGCTGCAGGCGGGAGGCCCCGAACTCGAGGAGAAGGTTCTTCGCTCGTACACGATATGGGTCTGCCTCACATGCGAGACATGCTACTCGCGCTGCCCGATGGAGATCGACATCCCCGTGATGATGGATTACCTCAGGCACGAATCGCTGCGCCTCGGAATGACCAGTCCGCGGGCGAAGGACATCATCCGTTTCCACCGCTCGTTCCTCGATTCGATAAAATACACCGGGCGCCTCTATGAGGTCGGGCTCGTGGTCGACTACAAGGCGCGTTCGATGCACCTTCTGCAGGACGTGAAGCTCGCCCCGAAGATGTATTTCAAGGGCAAGCTGAACCTGATCCCCGAGACGATAAAGGGATTGCCCCTGATCCGGCGCATTTTCAGCAGGTCTTCGAAGGCCGGCGGGGAGGATGCAAGATGAAACTTGGATTCTATCCGGGATGCTCGCTCGAGGGTTCATCCCGTGAATATAACGAGTCGGTGATGGCCGTTGCCGCCGGGGCGGGGATCGAGCTCGAACCGGTGCCCGACTGGAACTGCTGCGGCGCGACCGCCGCCCACAACATGAACCGCGAGCTCGGGCTGTCCCTTCCCGCCAGGATCCTTGCGAAGGCCGAGGCGGCGGGGATGAAGGAGATCGTCGTCCCCTGCGCGGCCTGCTACAGCCGGCTGAAGGTGACGCGGCACGAGCTTCTCGAAGACGAGGAACTGAGGCGGCGCATATCCGCCATAATTGAGTACGACCTTCGCTGCGAACCGGAGATCATAAACGTTCTCCAGTTTCTGGACAGCCGTGTCATGCCGGCGATTGAAGGGAGAATCAAGTCCCCCTTCGACCGCCGCGTCGCCTGCTACTACGGGTGCCTGCTGGTCCGCCCCCACAAGATCCTTAAATTCGACCGCCTCGAGGACCCGCGGAGCATGGACGAGATCATAAGGAGGATAGGCGGGGATCCGATCGACTGGGCATTCAAGACGGAATGCTGCGGGGCGGGGCTGTCGGTCTCGAAGACGGAGCTCGTGGGCAGGCTCTCGGGGCGGATCCTCGAAGACGCGCGGATACGAGGCGCCGAGGCCGTCATAGTCGCCTGCCCGATGTGCCATTCCAATCTCGACCTTCGCAGGGGCGCCATCGAAAAGGCCATGAACAGGAAATACGACATGCCGGCCATTTTTATAACCCAGGCGGTGGGGCTCGCAATGGGGATCGATCCCGCGAAGCTCGGCCTCAACCGCCACATGGTGCCGGTCAAATTCAGGGAGCGTCCAGCGGGCAAGGTTCCCGCGGGGCCCGAATCGCCGGCAGCGGCGGGGGAGGTGTAACCCGTGTCGCGCATAGGGGTTTTTATCTGCCATTGCGGCGAGAACATAGGCGCCACCGTCGACTGCGAGAAGGTCGCCGCGGCGGCGGCGAAGATACCGGGTGTCGTCCACAGCGTCGATTACAAGTACATGTGCTCCGATCCGGGGCAGAACATGATAAAGGAGGCCATCCGGGAGAAGAATCTCACCGGGGTCGTGGTCGGGGCCTGTTCGCCCCGCATGCACGAGCCCACCTTCCGGCGCGCCTGCGAGGAGGCGGGCCTGAATCCCTTCCTCTGCGAGATGGCCAATATACGCGAGCACTGCTCGTGGGTTCACGAGAAGGGCGACCCGACGACGGAGAAGGCGATCGATCTGGTGCGTGTTATCGTGGAGAAGGTGAGGCGCAACAAGCCGCTCGTCCCGATCAAGGTGCCGGTGACCAAGACCGCGCTCGTGCTAGGAGGCGGGATCGCCGGGATCCAGGCGGCGCTCGATATCGCCAACGCGGGGCACAAGGTCATCATGGTCGAACGGTCCCCGTCGATCGGCGGCCACATGTCGCAGCTCTCGGAAACATTCCCCACCCTCGACTGTTCCCAGTGCATCCTCACCCCGAGGATGGTCGAGGTGGCGCGGCACGCTAACATAACACTGCACACCTATTCGGAGATCGAGAGCATCGAGGGGTTCATCGGCAACTTCAAGGTCAAGATCCGCAAGAAGGCGCGAAGCATCGACATGAAGGCCTGCACGGGATGCGGCCTCTGTTCGCAGAAATGCCCGACGAGGAAGATCCCGAGCGAGTTCGACGCCGGGCTCGGGACGAGGCCCGCGATATACGTGCCGTTCCCGCAGGCCGTGCCGAACAAGCCGGTGATAGACCGCCTCAACTGCACCTATTATCTCAAGGGCAAATGCAGGCTCTGCGAAAAGGTGTGCCCGACGCAGGCGATCCGCTTCGACCAGGAGGACGAGATCGTCGAAGCCGACATCGGAGCGGTGGTGCTGGCGACCGGCTTCGAGATCAAGCACGGCGATTTCTTCCCGGAATACGGGTTCGGCAAATTCAAGGACGTCATCGACGGCATGCAGTTCGAACGCCTCGCCTCGGCCTCCGGGCCGACCCTCGGCGAGATAAGGCGCCCGTCAGACGGGAAAAAACCGGAGACGGTCGTCTTCATCGCCTGCGCAGGGTCGCGCGATCCGGCCAAGGGGATCGAGTACTGCTCGAAGATCTGCTGCATGTACACGGCCAAGCACGCGATGCTCTACCGCCACAAGGTCCACGGCGGCAACGCATATATCTTCTACATGGACATCAGGGCGGGCGGGAAGATGTACGAGGAGTTCGTCCGAAGGGCGATCGAGGAGGACGGCGTCAAATATGTCCGGGGACGCGTTTCGCGCGTATACGAGCGCGAGGGGAAGCTGATCGTCCAGGGCGCCGACACCCTCCTCGGGGCGCAGCCCGTCGAGATCGAGGCCGACATGGTGGTCCTCGCGACCGCCGCGGTGGCGAACGACGGCGCCGAGGAGCTCGCGCAGAAGATGCACGTCTCCTATGACGCCCACAAATTCTTCGCCGAGGCCCATCCGAAATTGAAGCCGGTGGAAACGAACACGGCCGGTATATTCCTCGCCGGCGCCTGCCAGGCCCCGAAGGACATCCCCGAGTCGGTGGCCCAGGCCTCCGGCGCGGCGTCGAAGGTCGGCGCACTCTTCTCGCAGGACGAGCTGACCAGGGAGCCGGTAATAGCGGTCGTGAACCGCAGCGCGCCGCCCCTTTATTCGACGTGCGTCGGCTGTTTCCTCTGCCAGGCGGCCTGTCCCTACCAGGCCATAGAGCGCGAGGAGATCCGGACGCGCGACGGCAAACTGATAAAGACGGTGGCGAAGGTCAACCCGGGCCTGTGCCAGGGCTGCGGCACCTGCGTGGCGGTCTGCCGCACGAAAGCCATAGATCTGCAGGGTTTTTCGAACGAACAGGTTTTCGCCGAAGTCATGGCCCTGCTTGACAGGAGTGAACCCGATGCCGGAATTTGAACCGCGGATAGTCGCCTTCGTCTGCAACTGGTGCACCTACGCCGGAGCCGATCTTACCGGCACGAGCAGGATAAAGTATTCCCCGAACGTCGAGGTCATCCGTTTCCCGTGCACGGGGCGCATCGATTTCATGCTGCTCCTGAAGGCGTTCGCCGAGGGAGCCGACGGGATCATAATCTCGGGATGCCACCCGAACGATTGCCACTACACATCGGGCAACTTCCACGCGCGTCGCCGCTGGATCCTCTTCCGCGGCCTCCTCGATTTCATGGGGATCGACGTCGAGAGGGTTCAGTTTTCCTGGGTCTCGGCCGCCGAGGGGGCCAAGTGGGCCGATGTGGTCAACACGACGGTTGAAGCGGTGCGCAAACTGGGACCGTACGAGAATTTCAGGAAGATCGACCGCGCCGGCGCGGTATGAGGAGGTTCCCGTTGGACGAGCTGAGGAAAAAGGCAAGGGCTTTGCTGGAGGCCGGAGAGGTCAGGGTCGTGATCGGTTACGGCGGGGGGACGGGGGATCGCGCCAGGGCCATATTCGTAAGGGAACCGGAGCGCGCGGACGAACTGATCTTCGACGGGCGGTGCAGACAGAATCTCGCCATCTACCTTACGCGCCGCGAGGTGAAGGAACTGGGGAAACCGGCGATCGTGGCGACGCTGCCTGCGCTTAAAACCGTTCTTCAGCTCGCCGGCGAGTTCCAGATCGCCGAGGGCGGGCTCGTCGTTCTCGCCCCGGGAGCTGACGGGTCGCTCATCGAGTTCAAGACCTTCGCCGACATCGAAAAATATCTCGCCGGGGCGGCTTCGCCGATCGATCCGGCCGAGCAGGCCGAGATGGACCGCGTGAGGGCGATGTCCCCGGACGAGAGATGGAAGTACTGGCTGGGGCAGATCTCGCGCTGCATCAAGTGTTACGCCTGCCGCCAGGCCTGCCCGATGTGCTACTGCCCGCGATGCACCGTGGAATGCAACCAGCCGCAGTGGATCCCGGTCCCATCCCATGAGCTTGGGAACCTCGAATGGAACGTGATGCGCGCGATGCACCTGGCGGGCCGCTGCGTCGATTGCGGCGATTGTTCGCGCGCGTGCCCGGTGGGGATCCCGCTCTACCTTCTCAACCGCGTCCTGATCGGCGACATCGAATCGAATTTCCACCAGCGCGCGGGCATGAAGGCCGAGGTCGATTACGCCCTGTCAACATTCCACCCGGACGACAGGGAAAACTTCATCAGGTGAGGCCATGGAAATAGAAAGAAGACTTTTGAAGAAAGAGGCGCTCGCCGGGTTGGTCGAAAAGATCAACGCCGCCGGACGAAAGGTCCATGCCCCGGTTTGCGAAGGCGCCCGGGTCGAATTTGCCCCGATCGATTCGATCGCGGAGGCGGACCTCGGTTACGTCCAGACGACTCAGTCGGCGAAGAATCTCCTGTTCCCGCGAGTGGAGCGGATCCTGTCCTTCAAGAGGCGGGGCGGCGCGATGGAAACGGCCGATCCCGATCTCTCGGCCCTCCCCGAAACGGTCGTCCTCGGCATGCACCCATGCGACGCGGCTGCCATAGGCTCGCTCGGCGCGATATTCACGTGGGACACGCAGGACGCCTTCTTCAAGGCGCGCCTCGAGAAGCTGACGGTCGTGGGCCTCAGCTGCGCGGCGGGCGACGAATACTGCTTCTGCGCGTCGGTCGGGCTCGGCCCCGGATCGACAGAAGGGAGCGACATCCTCCTGACGAGGCTGGCTTCCGGAGATTTTCTCGCGGAGATCGTCACGGCGAAGGGGAAAGCCCTCGTGGAGCTCGCTCCTGAGCTCTTCCTGCCGGCTCCCGCCGGGGCGGACAAGGATTCGGCCCTCGCCCGGATCGAAAAGTCGTTTACGCGCGAGGAGGCGGGCGAACGCGCGAAGGCCCGTTTCGACGACGACGCGCTGTGGGACGGGCAGGCCCTTCGCTGCCTCGGCTGCGGCGCCTGCGCCTACGTCTGCCCGACCTGCGCCTGCTTCGACATCCAGGACGAGGGGACGACGAGCCGCGGCGTGAGGCTCCGCTGCTGGGATTCGTGCGGATTCCCCGCCTTCACCATACACACATCGGGGCATAATCCCCGCGAGGAGCAGGGGGCCCGCTGGCGCCAGCGCCTGATGCACAAATTCAGCTATATGCCGGAGCGGCAGGACGTCTTCGGATGCGTGGGATGCGGACGCTGCTCGCGCGCCTGCCCGGTCGACATGAATATAAAGGAACACCTCATCGACCTCCTGGAGGCCAAGTCATGAGCGACGCCAACGTTTACAAGCCCAGCGTAATGCGCATCGAGAAGATCACCGAGGAGGCTCCCGGGGTGAAGACCTTCAGGCTGCTGTTCAACGATCCCGAGGAGGGCCGCAGGTTCTCCTTCAAGGCCGGGCAGTTCGGCGAGTACTCGGTTTTCGGCGAGGGGGAATGCACATTCTGCATCGCGTCCTCCCCGACCCGCGAGGGGTATATCGAGTGCACCTTCCGGCAGGCGGGTCGCGTCACCTCGGCGCTCTTCGAGCTCGAGGAGGGGGACACGATCGGTTTCAGGGGGCCCTACGGCAACACCTTCCCCATCGAGGAGTGGAAGGGAAAGAACCTGCTCTTCATCGCGGGCGGGATCGCCCTGCCCCCGATGCGCTGCCTCATCTGGAACTGCCTCGACAGGCGCGACTGGTTCAGGGATGTTACGATCCTCTACGGCGCCCGCACGGTGGCCGACCTCGTGTACAAGCGCGAGCTGGAGGAATGGGCCGCGCGTCCGGACGTGAAGATCGTGACGACCGTCGATCCCGGCGGGGAAACCCCCGAATGGAAGGGGAAGGTGGGCTTCGTCCCGACCGTTCTCGAAGGGATGGCCCCTTCGAGCGAGAATACCATAGCGATCGTCTGCGGCCCGCCGATCATGATAAAATTCACCTTCATCGCCCTGGACAAGGCCGGCTTCAAGCCGGACGCCATCTTCACGACTCTGGAGAACCGCATGAAGTGCGGCATCGGCAAGTGCGGCCGATGCAACGTGGGACCGGTTTTCGTATGCAAGGACGGCCCGGTTTTCACATACGCGCAGATCAAGGATCTCCCGGCCGAATATTGACGCGCCGGCCGATCCGCCCGAACGGCTCCCGGGCCCGCGGGGCGCCCCGTCCCAATTAGTTCTGGAAAATACGCCGCGATTCGGATAGCGTTCCACAAGTCGTGGCCGGAATGCGGCATCGCGCTCCGCTCCGATCAGCCGTGCACGCGCCGCGCCGATCCTTCAGAGAGGTGGAATCATGTCGAAATATTACAGAACGAGCAAAAAACCGGCGGGCCTTCCGCCCGGGACGCTTTTCTACGGGGGCGGCAAAAAAGACGACGGGGTCGTGATGACCGTCATCGACTACGGCGAGGATACGTTCACTGAGAAGGTGATCGGGAGGATCGAAGAGTGCTTCCCCTTCAGGGACGAGCCGACGGTGACGTGGATAAACATCGACGGGCTGTACGATATCGAGCTGGTCGAGAAGCTGGGCGAAAGGTTCGGGATACATCCGCTGGTCCTCGAGGACATCGTCCACGCGCAGCAAAGGCCGAAGATGGAGGAATTCGAGGATTTCATCTACATCGTCCTGAACATGCTCTCCCACGACGGGGAAACGGGCCGGATCGTTTCGGAACAGGTCAGCCTTGTCGTGGGTTCCAACTACGTGCTCTCCTTTCAGGAGATACCGGGCGACGTCTTCGAGCCGGTCAGGGAGAGGATACGGAAAAAGGGGCGCATCACGAAGAGCGGCGCCGATTTCCTCGCCTATTCCCTCATAGACGTGATCGTCGACAACTATTTCACCATCATCGAGAAAAAGGGGGACCGCATCGAGGCGATCGAAGATATCGTTCTCGGCGATCCCTCGCCCGAAGTCCTTCGCGAGATACAATCGATAAAGCGCGACATGCTCCTGCTGAGAAGATCGGTCTGGCCGCTGCGGGAGGTCATAAGCGGGCTCGAAAGGGGGGAGTCGCGCCTGATATCGGCCGGCACGAAGGTCTATCTCAGGGACGTCTACGACCACGCGATCAGGGTGATCGATTCGGTCGAATCGCTCCGCGAGATGATGGCCGGCCTCCTCGACATATACGTCTCCAGCATCAGCAACAGGCTTAACGACGTGATGAAGGTGCTCACCATAATCTCGACCATATTCATCCCGGTGACCTTCGTCGCGGGGGTTTACGGGATGAATTTCAAGTTCATGCCCGAGCTCGGGTCGAAATGGGGATACCCGGCGGCGCTCTTCGCGATGGTTCTCGTGATGGCGGGGATGGTGTTTTATTTCAGGAAGAGGCGCTGGCTTTAAGGATGATCCTCGCGTCGGCGATCCAGCAGTTCGGGCCGCTGCACATGACCGGGTTGAGATCGATCGAATCCACCCGCGATTCCAGCTCCATGACGAACTGCGAGAAATTTATCAGCGTCGAAATCAGCCGTTCCATGTCGACCGGCTCGCTTCCGCGGTGCCCCTCTATGACCTTCCGGGCTGCCAGCGAGGAGACCATCAACTCGACGTCCTCCCGCTTCAACGGGGCCATCCTTATCGCGGTGTCCCTGTAGATGTCGACGCCGACACCGCCCATGCCGAGAAGGACGACGGGCCCGAACTGCGAGTCGTTCTTGGCACCGATGATCAGTTCGACGCCGGAGAGCATCTTCTCCACGACGACGCCGATGAAGCCCGGCATCGCGCTGAACCGCTTGTAGGCCTTTTCCAGGTCCTCGGGGCCCTTCAGCCCGAGGGCCACGCCGCTTACGTCCGACTTGTGGATGATATCGGGGGAGACGACCTTGGCGGCGACCGGGTAGCCGATGGCCCCGGCGAAAAGGGTCGCCTCCGGCGCGGTGCGGGCCATGGCGAATTCCGAGACGTCGAACCCGGCAAGCTTGAAAATTTTCTTCGCGTCGGGCTCGAGCACCCACCCGGCGGCGGCGGACATGTCGAATATGCTTATGATCTCCCTGTTCAGCATGGATTGCACCTTTTCATCGCCTCGACCATGAGGATGGCGCCGTCGATCGAGTCGGCGACCGGGACGTTGTTGAGCTGGAAGCCCTCGATGATCATCATGTATTTCTCCACGTGCGGGACGTAGGCGACGATCGGCTTTCCCGATTCCTGGTAAATCTGCGCGAGGCGCGCCCCGACGTCCGATGTCACCTCCGGAAGATACGGCAGGAGTAGCACCAGTATGCAGTCGATGTTGTCGAGTTTGCTCAGCTCGCTTGTCGATGTGACAAAGTCGTCGTCGTGCGAGCTGCCGGTGAGGTCGATCGGATTGGATACCGACGCGAGCGACTTAATCTTCGGCGAGAGCTTGTTCCTTATTATCTGCTGCGTTTCGGCCGTCAGCGCCGGCACCTCGAGGCCGCTTTCGACGCACTTGTCGACCGCCACGGCTCCGTGCCCCCCGCTCGCCGTCACTATCCCGATGCGGCCTTTGACCGACGTCGGGTAACAGCTCAGCGATTCGCAGAAGGAGACCAGCTCGTACTCGTCCATCGCCTCGACGACCCCGAACTGTTTCATGACCGAGGAAAAGATCTTGTAATCGCCCGCTATCGAAGCGGTGTGGCTCGATACCGCCCTGCTGCCCGCCTCGCTTTTCCCCGCCTTCATCACGATGACCGGCTTGGGGCACCTGCTCGCGGCGGTGACGAACTCGCGGCCCTGCCCCGGCCCGAACCCCTCGATGTAGAAGGCGATGACCTCCGTCATGTCGTCCCGGGCGAAGAACTTCAACATGTCGATCTCGTTCACCACGGCCTTGTTCCCCAGGCCGATCGCCCTCGAGAGGCCTATGCCCTGCCCAGCGAACTTGACCATCTGATCTACTAGTATCCCGCCGCTCTGGCTTACGATCGCTATGTTGCCGGAGACCGGCCTGACCATCCGTTCGCTCGGCAGGAAGAATGAATCGACGAAGGCGGGGGAGTATATCCCGAGGCAGTTGGGGCCGATCACCGGAAAGTCGGCCTTGGAGGCCAGGGCGGTCAGCTTGTCCATCAGGTCCGTGCGCCCCGTCTCCGCGAAGCCCCCCGAGATGATTGCGGCTCCGCCCACCCAGCATTCTATGCATTCCTCGAGCACAGACGGCACGTATTCGGCCCGCACCGCGATGACCGCGAGGTCGACGCGTTCGGGGATCTCCTTCAGGCTCTTGTAGATTTTCTCCCTGTAATATTCGCCGCCCTTGGGGTTTACCGCGTAAACCTTCACGGGGTAGCGGTAAAGGTTCTTGTTGTAAATGACGTTGGCGGCGTGGCGCTCGTTGTTCTGCGAGACGCCTATCACGGCCATCGTCCTGGGTTCGAACAGGGTGCGAAAATCCACTTCATCCTCCATGGAATCGAGTCCCGACTAATCTGCAACAAACGCCCGGCGGTGTCAAGAAGATAGACCGGCCGCGCGCCCGTTCCCGGGGCTTGCAATAATATAGGACTATTGTTATCTTATATAGGGGCGGCCGCGCCCGCGCGAAGAGCCCGCGGGGCGTGGATCCGCAGAGCGGCCCCGGCGTCGGGACCGGCCGGATCGGCCCGGCGCCGGCGGGATCCCGGGCCGCGGCAACGAAAGGAGGGGCTTTTTATGAAACTATTCGTCGTGACGGTGATATTATCGATCCTGGCTGCGACTTTTTACCAGCGCTTGTCGGCGGGACAGGAGTATGAGATGGCCAATAATGAAGATTCAGGCAGGGTGGAGAAGGCGACATTCGCCGGGGGATGTTTCTGGTGCACCGAGGCCGATTTCGAAAAGGTCCCCGGCGTGATCAGGGTGGTATCGGGATACACGGGAGGGCATGTGAAGAACCCGACCTACGGCGAGGTTTGCGCCGGCGGCACGGGGCACCTCGAGGCGGTCCAGGTGCACTTCGACCCGTCGAAGGTCGGCTACGGCGAGCTTCTCGACCTGTTCTGGACCCATGTCGATCCGACCGACGCGGGCGGGCAGTTCGTCGACAGGGGGCCCCAGTACGGCAGCGCGATCTTTTATCATGACGCGGAGCAGAAGCGCCTCGCGGAGGAGTCGAAGAAGGCCCTCGACGCCTCCGGCGTTTTCAGCCGTCCCGTCGTCACCCCGGTGAGGGCGTTCGAGATCTTTTACGAGGCGGAGGAATATCACCAGGGATATTCCCGGACATGCCCCCTTCAATACAGGATGTACCGCTCCGGATCGGGAAGGGACGCCTTTCTCGGGAAGACATGGGAGGGGAAAGAGAACCGCTCTTTCGCCCCGCCGCCCGGGGCCGATCCCGCGGAGGGCCCGGCGCGCGATGCCGATCCCGCAAAAAGCACGGAAGTCGGAAGGGCAGGGAACGTCGCGGCCCGGCGCAAACCGGATCCCGCCGCCCTCAGGAAGGAATTGACGCCGATGCAGTACAGGGTGACCCGGGAATGCGGCACGGAGCCCCCGTTCGACAACGAGTTCTGGGACAACAAGCGGGAGGGAATCTATGTCGACGTGGCGACGGGGGAGCCTCTCTTCAGCTCGCTCGACAAGTTCGATTCCGGCACGGGATGGCCGAGTTTCACAAAACCGCTCGAGGAGGGGAATCTCGTGGAAAAGGTCGACGCGAGCCATGGGATGAAGCGAACCGAGGTCAGAAGCCGTGAGGGCGATTCACATCTGGGGCATCTTTTCGACGACGGGCCCCGGCCGGCGGGGATGAGGTACTGCATCAATTCGGCCGCGCTGAGATTCATACCGAAGGAGGATCTCGAAAAGGAGGGGTACGGGGAGTACCTGGCCCTTTTCGGGAAGGGGAGCGGATCGAAATAGCCGCCCGGCCCTGAAACCACCGCCGGAATTGCCTGGATCGCTGGGCCGCGGTCTGGTATCGTGCCGATGCCGGTGCGGCGAGCCGCTTCGGCGAACGCGATAATCAAGAACGTGACGCTATACGAAAACATCCCGCGAAAGGATCAGGGAAATGCTCCGATTCATGATCGCCGTACTGGCTCTTGCCGGCCTCTTCGCGCCGGCCGCGGCCTCGGCGGGCGGCGACGCGGACCTCTCCGCGGCGTGCCGCTCGATAGACCCGATAGAAGCCTACACGCTCTGCAGGAAGATCGCCTCGGCGCAGTTCGCCGGGCGTCTCACCGGGCACGAAGGGTACACGGCCGCCGCCGAATGGGCCGCCTCGACCTTCGCCGAATGGGGGCTCGCCCCGGCCGGCGACGGCGAAGGGTACCTGCAGGCTTATCCCTCCCCCTATACGGTCGTAGATTCCGCCCGGATGGTCCTTCATCCTGCCGCCGGCGGCGATCGGGAAGCGATGGCGCCCGCCGATACGGTCCTCGCGGCGGGGATCGATTTCATGCCTCAGCTCTTCACCGACGCGGGGAGCCGCGACGCCGGGCTCGTCTTCGCCGGATGGGGAATATCGGCGCCGGAGCTCGGCTGGGACGACTACGCGGGAATCGACGCGGCGGGGCGGTTCGTCGTCTGCTTCCGCGGAACGCCGGGCGGCGGGGAAAAATTCGAACCGCACGACGAGCACAGGAAGAGAATGGAGACGGCGAAGGACAAGGGGGCGGCGGGGCTTCTCTACATATACCCCGAACCGATCGCCAATCCGAACGGCGACCGGATCGAAGGATTCATGACGGCGATCATTAGCGAGAAAACGGCCGATCTTATCCTGGCGGAGAAGGGAACCGATTGCGGGAGGCTTAAGAACGATCTCTCCGGCTCAGATCATCCCCTGTCGTTCGCGCTGAACGCCACGATATCGTACGACGTCGCCTCGAGGCATTTCCCCTCGGGGACGGGGTACAACGTCGCGGCTTATATCGAGGGGTCGTCCCCGGAGCACCGCGGCGAGTGCGTCGTCGTCGGAGGCCACCTGGACCACTGCGGTCTTCACATGGGGATGCTTTTCACGGGCGCGAACGACAACGCGAGCGGGAGCGCGACGGTGATGGCGATCGCCCGGGCCTTTTCCGCGCTGGGTGAAAAGCCGAAGCGTTCGGTCGTCTTCGTCCTTTTCGGCGGCGAGGAAAAGGGGCTCGAAGGCTCGCGCCGTTTCGCCGGAGCCCTTCCGCGCGGTTTCGAACGCGTCGACGCGATGTTCAATTTCGACATGACCGGCGAGGGGGAGGGCGTGAACTGCGGGTACACTCCCGATCCTCCCGGGCTTCTCGAACTGATTCAAAGGGCCGGCGCAGAGATCGGGGCCCTCAGGAGAACATGGAAGATCGAGCATGTCGGCGTGCGCTCGTCCGATTTCGCCCCCTTCTTCCTGAACGGGGCCTCGTGCGCCGCCTTCTTCTCGAACGGGCCGCATCTTCACTACCATATGACGGGGGATACGATTCACCGTATCAATCCCGAGATCCTGGCGGATACGGCGAGGCTCGGTTTCCTGGCCGCGTATCGATGGGCGGACAGGTGATTTGATTTATCGCCGGGGGGATGCGCGGTGGCGCTGGCCTTCGGGAGGCGCTTGGCATATCGACGAGAAGCCGGCCGGTCCGCCGGCCCGCGGGCGAAAAGGGGCCGATCCGGGGACCGGCCGCGGCACCCTCACAAAATCTTTTCGGCCGCCCGGGAGATCGCCTCGAGCAGCTCCCTGTCCTCCTGCGTAAAAGGGGAGATTTCGTGCGAATCGATGTCGAGCTCGCCGATGATCTCGTCGCGCCTGAAAAGGGGGATCACGATCTCGGCCCTGACGTCGGGGGAGCATGAGAGGTAATTGGTCTCGCCGGCCACGTCCTGCACGATGATCGTTTTTCTTTCCGCCGCCGCCCGGCCGCAGACCCCCTTGCCGAAGGGGATGCTCACGTGATCGGTCGGTTTCCCGTGGAAGGGGCCGAGCTCAAGTACCCCCTCGGTGGAGCCGACGAGGTAAAAGCCGACCCAGTCGTAGTGGCCGACGCGAAGGCAGAGAAGGTCGCACACCGCCTGAAGCCTTTGCTGCGCCGCGCCCGGACCGGCAAGAATTCTTTCCGCCTCGTTTTTCAATTCGCCGAAGAGCGCGCCTTTGTCTTCCACCTGATTCTCCCCGGGTTGATCGCCCCGCGCCGGGCTGGAACGCATGATGAATTTCCGGCAATTCCCCCGTTCTTATATCATCTTCGCGGGCGGGGAGTCGAGCGATAAAAACGGGCAGGGGCGGAGGGGATTATTGTATCTTGATATTTTTTATGAGGTTCCGGCCGTGTGTCCAAGAAAATATTTGACCTCGGAAAGGGAATTTATATAATTTTCCCGCGTATAAAAGGACTAAAAGCTCATGATGGTTCGCCGCCGCAGCCCGTCCGCAGCCCGTCCGGAGGCCGTCCGGGCGGCGGCTGCCGTTATCCAGAAGGGCCGGCTGAATAAATCCTGATATGAAAGGAGTCGTTGATGATAGAAATCAATGATCTGACGAAATATTACGGCGATCTTTGCGCGCTCGACCATGTCAGCCTGACGATAGAAAAAGGAAAGATTCTCGGTCTCCTCGGGCCCAACGGGGCGGGGAAGACGACGGCGATGAGGATCCTGACGGGGTATCTCTCGCCGACCTCGGGGACGGTCGTGGCGAAGGGGCTGTCGATAAGCGACAAGATGCTCGAGATAAAAAAGATGATCGGTTACCTGCCCGAATCGGCCCCCCTCTACCAGGACATGCTGGTCTTCGACTACCTTTCCTACGTGGCGGAGATCCGTGGGCTCGGCCGCGAGGAGATGATCTCGAGGATAAAGGAGCTTTCCGAGATATGCGGGCTTCGGGAGGTGATGCACCGTTCGATTCACGAGCTCTCGAAGGGGTACAAGCAGAGGGTGGGGCTCGCCCACGCGATGATGAGCGATCCCGAAATCCTCGTGCTCGACGAGCCGACCTCAGGGCTCGATCCGAACCAGATCGTCGAGATACGCGACATCATAAGGAAGATCGGCAGGGAAAAGACGGTCATACTCTCGACCCACATCCTCAGCGAGGTCGAAGCGACGTGCGACAGGGTCGTCATCATCAACCGCGGCAGGATCGTCGCCGACGGCAGCACCGAGGAACTGAGGAAAAGCTCCGAATCGGAGTATTTCCTCTCGATGAAACTGCGGGGGGCGGATGAGAGGAAGGCGATGGAGATCCTCTCGGCTGTCGGGGGTGTGCGCGAAACGCTCGTCGAGGACCGAGCCGGAGGCGACCTGTCGCTGAGATTGCTGTGCGGGACGAGTGAGGACATCAGGGAGAAGATATATCGCAGGATAAGGGAAACGGACTGGGTGCTGCTCGAGTACAGGCAGGAATCCAAGAGTCTGGAGAAGATCTTCAGGGAACTGACAAAGGAGAACTGACGATGAGCGCGGGAAATATCGCCTGTATTTTCAAGAGAGAGTTCAAGGTCTATTTCATATCGCCCATCGCGTACGTGGTGATTGCGATCTTCCTTGTCCTCTCGGGATGGTTTTTCTTCTCGACCTTCTTCCTCTACAACCAGGCCCAGCTGAGGGATTTCTTCTCGCTGCTTCCGATCATTCTCGCCTTCATCGTCCCCACGGTGACGATGCGCCTCTTCTCAGAGGAGTTCAGCGTGGGGTCGTACGAGGTGCTGGTGACGCTGCCGGTGACGTCCAGGGAGATCATAGCGGGCAAGTTCCTCGCGGCGACCGCCTTCGTCGCGATCATGATGGCGCCGACCCTGAGTTACGCCATAACGACCGCCTCGATGGGCGATCTCGACTGGGGGCCGGTGGCCGGCGGATACATCGGTTCGATTTTTCTCGGGGGGGCGTTCGGCGCGATCGGTATCTTCGCGTCCTCGCTGACCAGGAACCAGATAATCGCCTTCATCGTCGGCATGGTGATCTGCGTCGCCCTGACGCTGATAGACAAGCTCCTTTTCTTTCTTCCCGAATCGCTGCTGGGGTTCCTGCAGTACATGGGAGCCGATTACCATTTCCAGAATATTGCCAGGGGCATACTGGATTCCAGGGATATTCTTTATTTCGCCAGTCTGATTTTCATCGCCCTCTACGGGGCGCATCTGGTCGTCGAAGGAAAAAAGTAGGGAGGATATGATGATCAAGGGAAGAAAATTCGGAAGATATTACAGGTTCCTTCTCTACCTGGCCGTCGTGGTGCTCGTCAATATCGCGGGCATGTCGCTCTTTTTCAGATTCGACCTGACCTCGAACAGGCTCTACTCGCTCTCGGAGGCGAGCGTGGAGGCGGTATCGACCCTTTCCGAGCCGCTGACGATAAACGTCTTTTTCACCAAGGACCTTCCGGCGCCGCACAACAACACTGAAAGGTACCTCCACGACCTGCTCGAGGAATACTCGGCGCATTCCAACAGGCATTTCAATTACAGGTTCTACGACGTGAGCGCGGAAGAGGGGGACATAGGGGAGAATGCGAAGAAGAACCAGGAGCTGGCGCGCAGCTTCGGCATATATCCCGTACAGGTGCAGAGCATCGAACAGGACCAGGTCGCCTTCAAGAAGGCTTACATGGGGATGGTGATGATCCACGGGGACGTCGTGGACAAGATACCGTCGATAACGACGACCGAGGGCCTGGAATACGAGATCACCTCAAGGATCGAGAAGATGAACAGCAAGATCAGCGTTCTTTTGAACCTCGAGGCTCCCGTCGGGATAAAGCTGTTCCTCTCCTCGTCGCTCGGCGAGGTGGCTCCGAGGCTGAGGCTCGGCGACCTGACGCAGATACCCGCGCAGGTGGAAAGGATCGTCGAGTCGCTGAACGCCAAGTATTACGGGAAGCTCTCCTTCTCGTCGATCGATCCCTCGGCCGACCCTTCCGCCGAGGGGCTGATATCCTCGTACGGCGTCCTGACGCTGAGGTGGCCTTCCGCGGGCCGGCCGGGGAGCCCGTCCGTCGACAGGTCGGGATCGGCCGGCATCGTGGTCGAGAGCGGCGGCAGGCACGCGACGATCCCGCTTATCGACGTGATACGCATGCCCCTTTTCGGGACTCAGTATCAGATGGCCGACATGAACGCTATGGGCGAACGGCTCTCGGAGGTGGTGGACGACGTTCTCGACATCAACAAGAAGATAGGCTACCTCTCCGGCCACGGGACGCTCCCGATCGAAGGGGCCCAGCAGGCGCCGGGCCAGGAGGAGGGCCTTTCCAACCTCGGCAACCTGGTCGAGCGGGAATATTCGCTGGTCGACGTGACGATGGAAAAGGGGATTCCCGACGGGATAGACTGCCTCATCATCGCCGGCCCGAGGCAGGAGTTCGGCGAATACGACCTCTTCCAGATAGATCAGTTCCTGATGAAGGGCAAATCGATCGCGCTTTTCCTCGATCCCTTCGAGGAGATAGACGTTTCGCGGGGGCAGCAGATGAATTACAACCAGGGCCCCGTCTACATGCCGATAAACACCGGTCTCGAGAAACTGCTCGGGCATTACGGGATCGAGGTTCCCAAATCGTACGTCCTCGACGAGAACTGCTTCGAACAGCAGATGCCCCAGGCATACGGCGGCGGCAAGCAGTCGATATATTTCGCGCCCGTGATCAAGGAGGAGAAGATCGCCGCGGAACTCCCGTTCATGAAGAATATAAAGGTTCTCATATCGATAATGAGCTCCCCCGTGATACTTAAGGAGGACCGCCTCTCCGTCGCGGGCCTCGCCGGGAATCCCCTCTTCTCCTCGTCCGACAGGTCGTGGGAGATGAAGGACCGGATAAACCTCACCCCGATGTTCATAAGGCCGCCGGAGGATCCCGCCGAGATGATGAGCAGGCCGCTCGCCGCGATCGTGAGCGGTGAATTCCCCAGTTATTTCGCGGGCAGGCCGATCCCCGAAAAGCCCGCGCCCCAGGGCGCCGACTCGCTCTCTTCAGGGCCGGCGGGGGAAGCCGGAGCCGCGCCGGGCGCGCCCGGGGGGATCGAAGGGCGGCTCGGGAAGCTGGAGAAGGGACAGCCCGGCAAACTGGTCGTCTTCGGAACGGCGCAGCTCCTGAAAAACAACGTCCTCGACGAGGGGGGCCAGTCGACGAACGCGACATTCATCATGAACCTTCTCGATCACCTCAACGACCGCGACGAATACGCCGCCATGAGAAGCAAGATGCAGCGATACAATCCGCTGCGCGAGACGTCGGGGGCGGCCAGGACCTTCGTGAAGAGTTTCAACATCGCGGGCCTGCCCGTCCTGACGGCTTTGTTCGGCGTGGCCGTGTGGCTGAAGAGAAAATCGAGAAAACGCGCCATAGAGATGATGTTCAGAAAGTGATTCCACGGAGGAGACGATCATGAGGATAAAGAAGGAGTACGCCGTTCTTGCCGCAGTCATCGTCGCGCTGTCGCTGTACCTCGCCCTCAGGTCGAAGGACAGGACGCACTACAGCCTCCCCGAGCTGACCG
>JALOPX010000069.1 GCA_025453655.1 Candidatus Krumholzibacteriia bacterium | reverse complement strand
CTTTCCGCAGTACAGGGCGATGAAGGTGTGGCACGCCCCCCCGAGATGATCCTTCTCAGGGAAGGAGGCGTGCGGGCAGTCGGGCGCGCACCACCTGGCCCCGTCATCCTTCGCCGGCAACCTTCCCTTTTCAGCCATCCGTCATCCTTTCGCCGCAGGCCGGCTTCCGGATGCGATAAAACCGTGAAAGAAACCGTTCATTCACGTGAAGAAAGATCGGGAGCCATTATATTCCATGAATCCGGCAATGTCGAATAATTAATGTGGCCGGGCCCGGTTCGCCGCCCGGTCAAGTTTTTGTTTGAATTTTTCCCGTGCAGCGTTCAGAATCGCCGGATTGAAGGCCGCGCTCATTACCGGCAGGATCGGATCGCCCGGCGGCGGTGCCGGTCCGTCTGGATCGAAATGGGCGGGAACCGGAAATGAAGCGGCCGAAGGGGTGTCGGATTGCCGGACAGCGGTATCAATAAATGGCGGATAAACCTCCTTAAGTCGGTCCAGAGGATGCGGCCGGGATTTCTCGTGATAATCAGTTTCACCGCCGCCTCGGTTATAGGAGCCGCGTTGCTGACGCTCCCCGCCGCGTCGACGGGCGAGCCGCTCGCGCCGATGGACGCCCTGTTCACGGCGACCTCGGCGGTCTGCGTGACCGGGCTCGTCGTCGTCGATACCGGCACCGCTTTCACGGGATTCGGCAAGACCGTCATTCTCGCACTGATACAGCTCGGAGGGCTCGGGGTTATGACCTTCTCGGTCTTTCTCTTCCTTTTCCTGGGCAAGGGGGTGGGGATGAAGCAGAGGTGGGTCGTGACCGAGACCTTCACGGCGGCTCCGCTCGGGGACATCAGGAGCCTGATCAAGTCGATATTCATATTCACGATTGTTTTCGAATTCCTTGGAGCACTGTCGCTTTTCCTTTTCTGGAATCGCGAACTGCCCGCGATGCAGGCGATCCACAAGGGCGTATTCCATTCCGTATCGGCGTTCTGCAACGCGGGGTTCGCCACCTTCGGCGACAGTCTCATGCGGTACGCGGCGAGCGCGTGGGTGAACACGACTTTAATGCTGCTGATAATAGCCGGGGGTATCGGATATCCCGTCATGTACGAGTTCCGAAACAGGATAATGTACAAAAAGGGGCGCCGAAGACCGCCGATTTCCCTCCACTCGAAAATGGTCATTTCTACATCGGCGTTTCTCATATTCGCGGGAAGCGCGGTCATATACCTGGCGGAACGCTCCGGACAACTGGCCCACCTCTCCACGAAGGGGCGGCTTTTCGCCTCGCTCTTCCAGTCGGTGACCGCGAGGACCGCCGGCTTCAACACCCTCGACATAGCGATGCTCAATCCCGTTACCCTCTTCATACTCGTCATGCTGATGTTCGTCGGGGCGAGCCCCGGGTCGTGCGGGGGCGGGGTCAAGACGACCACGCTCGCCGTGTTCGCCGCGATTTTCAAGACCAAGATAACGGGGAGGAAATCGACGAGCCTGTTTATGAGGTCGATTCCCGAGGATATCGTTTCCCGGGCGCTTGCCGTTTTCATACTGGCCGTGCTCGTAGTCACGGCGGGAGTCGTGCTCCTTCTCCTCACGGAGATGGGCACGGGGAGGTCCGGGAATGAATATTTCCTCGCCTACCTTTTCGAGGCTGTCTCGGCGTTCGGAACGGTGGGTCTTTCGACGGGCATCACGCCGGCTCTTTCGACCGGCGGCAAGGGAGTTATAATTGTCATGATGCTGCTCGGCCGCGTCGGGCTTTTGACCGTTGCGTACATCATCACCCGCAGGGAAGAGGCGAGCCACTATACGTACGCGGAGGAAAAAGTGATGATCGGGTAACGCTTCCGGTACGGGAAGAAAGGAAAGGATATGGCTGGCAAATTTGCCGTGATAGGACTGGGAAATTTCGGGTTCCACGTCGCGAAGACCCTCTTCGAGGAGGGGAACGACGTGATGGCCCTCGACAAGGACGAGGACATGATTCAGAAGATCCGTCCCTACTGTTCGCAGGCGATAATCGGGGACGCCACCCAGAAAGACCTTCTTCTGAGCCTGGGTCTGGAACAGATGGACGCCAATATCGTGAGCATGGGAGGGAACGCGAACGCAGCCACACTTATAACCCTTTATCTCCGGGAGATGAAGGTGAAGAAGATCGTCGTGAAGACGACGAACGAGGACCACGGCAAGATCCTGCGGAACGTGGGGGCGACCGACATAATCTTCCCCGAGAAGGACATGGCGATAAAGGTCGCGCGCAACCTCGCCGCCCCGGACATCCTCGATTACCTGCCGATGTCGGGCGATTACATCATAGCCGAGATCGCTCCTATCTCGGAGCTCGTAGGCAAGAGCCTCGCCCAGCTCGGGCTGAGGGCGAAATACAACGTGAACGTGATCGGGATCAAGGAACTGATCCCGGAGAATTTCATCCTCGTCCCGAACGCCGATTTCGTCATCAAGGACAGCGACGTGCTTCTTGTAATAGGGGCGAGAAAGGACATCAACAAGATAAAGCAGCGCAAGTAGCGTTCGGGCCGCGTTCGGGCCTGAAACTTGCGTAAAAAGGGTGCCGGGCCGGAGGGAACACAAAGGAGGAGCCATGAAAGTTCTTTTTTCCGTGATTTCAGCCGCTGCGATCGTGGTCGCCGCGGCCGGCGTCTCTCATGCGGGGATCGGATTCCGCGCGACGGGGGGGTACAGCCACATCTCGTACGGGGATTTCAACGACTGGGTCGATGAAGCCAACGAATCGCTTGCCGCCGGAGGGGCCGGAGAGATAGACAACATCAAATGGCGAAGTCGGCGTCGGAGCCGGGATAATGATGGGAAATTCGGAGTATTCCTTCTCTGAAGCGGGTGAATTCGTGGAATTCGAGCATAAGATCAAATCGATTCCCATCAATGCCAACTTTTATTTCAAGCCGAACGTTCCCTTCGCCAGCATGAAACCGTACATGTACGCCGGCGCGGCGATGTATTACACGAAACTCGATTTCGGGCTGAATTTCTCGGACGAGGCGGGTTATGATGCCGAGCTTTCAACCTGGGGCTTCGGCATTCATGGCGGCGGCGGGATGGAATTCTCGATCGTTCCGAGCCTCTCCTTCGATGTGGGTGTCAAAATCAGGTGGGCATCGATCGGCGGTTTCGAGGGGACGGCCACTGATTTCGAGGGGGAGACCAGGGATGTCTTCCTCGCGGGCGGCACGAGCGAGGGTGAATTGTATTACGGCCCGGAGGACGCGGCGCTCGAGGACGAATATGACGAGGGCAAGGTCGACCTGACCGGATATACGATATACATAGGGTTCAAGGCGGGATTCTGATCCCTTTTCGCGATGGTCGGAACCGGCTCCTTCGGGAGCCGGTTCCTTTTCATGCCCGTCGGCGCGGGATGTCCCGTGAACAGGCGTCGGGCTGGTTCATTCAATCCACGGAAGGGCGGGCGGCATGTACCTGACGAAATTCCCGAGGACTTTCTGGGTCGCCAACACGATCGAGCTCTTCGAGCGGCTCGCCTATTACGGGATGAACGTGATTCTCGTCCTCTACCTGACGAGAAGGGTCGGGTTCAGCGTCGAGGCTTCCGCCCCGATCACGGGGTTCTTCTTCGCCTCGCTTGACCTGATGCCGATACCGACCGGGGCGATCTCGGACAAGATCGGTTTCCGGAACAGCCTGTTCATCACATTCTCGGTTCTCGCCGTGGGATATTCGATTCTCGGAATCCTGCCTTCGAAGGCGACGGCTCTCGTCGCCCTCTTCTTCATAGCGGTCGGGGGGGCCTTCGTCAAGCCGGTGATATCGGGAACGGTGAAGAAGACATCGCCGGAGGGACTTTCGAAGATCGGGTTCTCCCTGTTCTACATGGTGATCAACATCGGCGGTTTCACGGGAAAGATCATCGCCAAGAGCCTGAGGCAGGACCTGGGGCACTGGCTCTCCGAATCGAACTTCACGAGACTCAAGGACTGGGTCGGCGCCAGCGTCCCGCCCTTCGGGATAACGCAGAGCCTCGTCGACAGGGCCGCGTCGCAGCATCCGCCGATGTCCCCCGAAGCCTTCCTCGAGATGCTCAAATGGCAGGGTTTCGGGATGCAGGTCATCTGCTTTTTCTCGGCGGCGATGTCCCTCGTGGCTCTCCTTCTGGTGGTTATCCTTTACAAGGAGCCCGACAGGACGGGCGAACCGGTGCGATCGGTGCGCGAAACCTTCGCCGACATGTTCAGGCTCTTTGTCGATTTCAAGTTCCTCGCCTTCATAATCATCTTCTCCGGGTTCGACCTGATGTTCTGGCAGCTCTACCTCTCGGTGCCGACGTACATCGTGACCCACATATCGGAGACGGCGCCGATGGAATACATAATCTCCATCAACCCGGGGATGATCATCCTTTTCCAGATGCTCGTCGCGGCCCTTGTCACGAAGATGAAACCCTTCGGATCGATGGGGCTCGGGATGGCGATATCGGTTTTCGGGATGGTGCTGCTGGGACTTTTCCCGACACTGTGGGGGACGTGCGTCGCGATTGCGGTCTTCGCGATCGGCGAGATGACATTCGCGCCGAGGTTCTTCGACTACGTGGCGACACTCGCTCCGAAGGGCAAGGTCGGGCTGTATCTCGGGTTCAGCTATCTCAAGGCCTTCATCGCCAATTTCGTCGGGGGCCCCCTTTCCGGGTACCTTCTCGGCAAGTACTGCCCCGCGGAGGGGCCGAGGGACCCCGCGAAGATGTGGTTCACCTTCGCCGCGATAGGCGTCGCCGCGCTCGCGGCCCTCTTCCTGTATAACAGGTTCATAGGCGATCAGACACGCGAAGAGGAGGCTCCGGCCGCATGATCATTACGGGTCTCGATATCGCGGTAATCGCCGTTTACCTCGTGATCGTTTTCGGGATCGGAGTTTTGCTGTCGAAGCGCGCGTCACGCGACACCGAGGAATTCTTCGTCTCGGGCCGTTCGCTCCCATGGTGGCTCATAGGCACGTCGATGGTCGCCACCACATTCGCCGCCGACACGCCGCTTGTCGTCTCGGGCCTCGTCGCCAGGGGAGGGATCTGGCAGAACTGGATATGGTGGCACTGGGGGATCGGGGCTGTCTTCACCGTCTTCCTTTTCGCCAGGCTCTGGAACCGCGCCGGCATAACCACCGACGCCGAGCTGATCGAACTTCGTTACGACGGAAAGCCCGCCGCCGCGCTTCGTTTCTACCGCGCCGCGTGGTTCGGGATATTTCAGAACATTCTGGTGATCGCCTGGGTGATGAAGGCGATGGCCAAGATCGTCATCGTCGTGATGGGATGGCAGGAGGCGGGCGAGGTGCTGGGGATGCATCCCGAGGTCTTCATTGTGATGTGCCTGTTCCTCGTCACGGTGTTCTACACGGTGATGTCGGGGCTCTGGGGTGTCGTGATGACCGATTTTCTCCAGTTCGCCCTGGCGATGGGCGGATCGATCTTCCTTGCCGTCATCTCGTGGAAAAGCTTTGGAGGGATGGACGGCATAAGGGCGGGGCTTGCGGAAAAGGGATTCGATATCGCCGGGACGCTGAGGATCGTTCCCGCGCCGGAATCGCTTTTGTCGGCAAATCCGTTCACAGAGTTCGTTCTCCTCGTCCTTGTCGTATGGTGGGCTTCATACACGATTGACGGGGGAGGTTATCTCGCGCAGAGGCTTTTCGCCGCTAAAAACGAAAAGCACGCCGTCTTCGGGTATCTCTGGTTCTGCATAGCCCACGTGGCACTTAGGCCCTGGCCCTGGATAATCGTCGGCCTTTGCGGGATGGCCTTCTTCGGGAAAGTGGACGACCCCGAGACCTATTACCCGCTCGTTATGAGGGAGTTGTTAAGGCCCGGCATGCTAGGGCTGATGCTCGCCTCCTTCTTTGCCGCATTCATGTCGACGATCGACAGCCAGCTCAACTGGGGCTCTTCGCTCGTCGTCAACGATCTTCTTAAAAGATTTCTTTGGAAGGGACGAAGCGAAAAGGAATATGTCCTGCTGGCGCGCATTGCGATCGTCGGCCTCGCGCTTCTCGGCGCCGGTTCGTCTTTCCTCGTCAGCGACATATCATTCGCCTGGAAACTGATCATCTCCGTGACGGCGGGCGTCGGGTCGGTCTACGTGGCGAGATGGTACTGGTGGCGCGTCAACGCCTGGTCGGAGATAACGGCGATGGCCGCGGCGATGGCGGCCACCCTCGTGCTTTCCATGCTTTCTCAAAGGCCAGGGCTCGAGGGGGCTCCCTGGCTGCAGTTTCCATACTCGACTGCCCTGACCGCCGCACTTTCAGTCGTCCTCTGGGTCGCCGTGACGTTCGCCACCAAGCCGGTCGGCGACGAGAGGCTGCGCGCGTTCCACGGCCGAGTTAGGCCGGGCGGGCCCGGATGGAGGCGTTTCCGCGGCGGGGCCGAAAAGAGCCGTTATTCGGAGGCTGCCTTCAATATCTTCGCCGGACTTCTCGTCGTCTTCGGGATGCTCGTCGGGTTCGGAGGATTCATCCTCGGGCGTCCGGTGGAGGGGATCGTCGCGACCTTACTCGCGGTCGCAGGCTGTGTCATCCTCCTTTTCACGATGAGAGAAGACGGGCGATGATCCGCGCGCCGTCGTTTCTTCCCGTAAATACCTTGCGCCGTTCACCCGCTCCGGCGCCGATGACGGGATTGCCGCGAAACCGTCACCGGCCCCCAGGGACTTTACGCTTGAAGAAATTACTGAAGAAAATTAATATTCGCGCGTCAGGCCGGGACGGATGAAACCATGTACGTGAGATGGGGGGTCGATCCGTTCCGGTATCGTCGTCGCCGGAGGCGGGGGATAATGAGAGTGCTTGGACTGGTGGGCAGCCCGCGAAAGGGCGGAAATACCGATATCCTGGTCGATACGATCCTCCATGAAGCGGGAAGGTCGGGACACGAAGTGATGAAACGTCATCTTCACGACCATGCCATCGGGCCGTGCATCGACTGCAGGATGTGCAAAAAGGGCGATCTTCGGTGCGCTCTCGATGACGGCATGCGTCAATTATACCCCCTGATCGACTCATCCGACGTGATCGTGTTCGGCACGCCGGTCTACTGGTTCGGGCCCACGGGGCCGATGAAGCAATTCATCGACAGGCTCCGCCCCTATTATGCGAGCAGGGGGCTGCAGGGTAAGAAAGCGATACTGGTCTCCCCGGCGAACGACGGGCCGAAGGAGGCCGACCTTCTCGTCGAGATGCTGCGCCGAAGTTTCATGCATCTCGGAGTCCGGTTCGCAGGGTCGGTTCTCGGCACGGCTTACGACAGGGGAGACATACTGAAGGACGAGGCTGCCGTGGAGGAGGCCGCGAGGATCGGGCGGTCGCTCGGCATGAAATGACCACCCGGCAAGCATGCCGCGCGCGCAGCGAAGATCCTCATCGCCGCGCGCCTTCGTCGAAAAAGGATAACCGGCGGGCGCCGGGCGGGAGGCGGAGGAAATAATATGCCGCATTATGTCGCGACGATTGTGCTTCTCTGCTGCAGCAACGTTTTCATGACCTTCGCGTGGTACGGGCACCTCAGGAATCTTCCCGACAAACCCTGGCTCGTTGCGGCCCTTTTAAGCTGGGGGATCGCGCTTTTCGAGTATCTTCTCCAGGTTCCCGCCAACAGGATCGGGCACCAGGTGATGACGGTCGGCCAGCTCAAGATCCTTCAGGAGGTCATAACTCTGACCGTTTTCGTCCCATTCTCGTTTCTCTTCATGAAGGAAAGGCTGACACTCGATTACCTCTGGGCGGGGCTCTGCCTGCTCGGCGCGCTTTTTTTCCTCTTTCGCAGAAACATTTTCGGAGCGTGAATGCCCGATGAGCGGCGGAACATCAAGTAAATCCGGCGGAGGGCGGGGGGATCTCCTCGAACATTACCGCGTCGAGAAGGAGCTCGCCGACATCCTCAGGAACGCTCCGAGGGAGGAGCGCGGACGCCTGTACCCGGCCCTCTACGACGAGCTTTACAGGCGGCTTCCGGGCCATTCCCAGCTAAGGAGGAAATCCTCCCCGGAGCGGGCCGGCGCGGCCGCCCGCTCGAGATTGAAGCTTCTCAGGCGCTACATCGGCGGAGAATCCACCTTCGTGGAGACGGGCGCCGGCTCATGCGCCCTCTCGCTTCTCGTCTCAGGATTCGCGAAGCGCGTCTACTCGATTGACGTCTCGAGGGAGATCGCCGGTGATGTCGCGATCCCGGGCAATATGCGGCTCCTGATCTCCGACGGCCTGGAGATACCTGTGCCGGAAGGAAGCGCGGACGCGGTATTCAGCGACCAGCTGGCGGAGCACCTTCACCCTGACGACCTCGCGGAACACCTGAAAAATGTATATCGATGCCTCAAGCCCGGCGGGACATACATCTGCCTCACGCCGAACAGGCTTAACGGCCCGCATGATATCTCGAAATATTTCACGGAGATAGCGACGGGATTTCATCTGAAGGAATATACCAACTCCGAACTCGGAACGCTTTTCAGGGACTCCGGATTCATAAGGATAAGGGCGCTCGTCGGGGCGAGGGGGTACTATCTCCCGGTTCCCGCATCCTTTCCGGTTTTTTTCGAGAGGGCCCTGTCGGCCCTGCCCCGGAGGGCCGGGAGATGGATCGCCGGAACCCTTCTCTTCAGGATACTTTTGGGCATAAGGATCGCGGGCATGAAAGACAGGGCGGCGCATGAAACGCCGGATCCGGAAAGGCCCGAAGAGGGCTTCCGCCGGCAGGAAGGAACGGGATGCGGATCAGGGTGATGAACCTCTCGGACGTCGAGTTCGCCTTCGACCTGGTTTCGCAGGAAGGCTGGGCGTCCGAGACGAGGGAGGTCTTCGAGACCTTTCTCGAATATGACCCGGCGGGCTGTTTCGTCGCCGAGGATGATTCGGGGAGGGCCGGGATGTGCGTCGCGGTACGTTACCCGCGAAGCGGTTTCTTCGGCGAGCTGATCGTCAAAAGGGATGCGCGCGGGAAGGGGTACGGGACGGCCCTTTTCAGGAAGGGGATCGATTACCTGCGATCGAACGGGATAGAGAGCATCGCCCTCGACGCCGAGGAGGCCGCGGCGCCTATCTATGAAAGGGAGGGGTTCAGGAAGGTATGCGCGTCGCTTCGCTTTATCGGCAGAGTGGAGGCGGAAAAGAGCCCCTTCGTTCGCAGGGCGGGGCCCGGGGACATCGGGGATATTCTTGCGATCGACCGGAGGCTCTTCGGCGACGACAGGAGCTTCTTCATCAGGAAGCGCATGGCCCTCTTCCCCGAGCTCTGCTATGTGCTCGACAAGGGAGGCATCGGGGGATACGCGATGGGAAGGCCGGGGGTCGGGCTTGTCTCCGTCGGACCTTTCGCATGCACCGACTCGACGGTCGATCCCATGGTGCTGATCGGGGGGCTCGCCTCCGCGACGGGCGGCAGCGACCTGAGGTTCGGCGTTCTCGATTGTTTTAAGGAGGCGGCCGCCCTTTTCAGGGGGAGCCGCGCGTTCCGGGAAATGGATCCATGCCGGCGGATGGCATACGGGCCCTGCGAGGAGCCGTATGGCGCGTCGTCAGGAGGACTTTTCGCGATCGGTTCGGGGGCAAAGGGGTGATGGAACGGCCTTGAAAAATGAAAACGTGAAGGGAGCGGGCGCTCCAGGGAAAGCAACGGCGGACGAGATAAGGGCGATCTTTTCCGAGGTGCACGGCAGGTACGAGCTTGTCAACCATATGATGACGCTCGGCCTGGATCTCGGCTGGCGCAGGGCGGCGGCGAAGGCGGCCTCCCGGGAGGCGGGCGCCGGGGTGTGGGCCGATATCTGTACCGGAACGGGAGAGCTGGCAGTGCTCCTGAGCGGCCTCGCCCCGGAGGGGACGAGGATAGCTGCGGTCGATTTCTCCCTCGAGATGCTGGCGGAGGCGGGGAGGAAACGGGATGCCGGGAGGATCGATTTCATCGCGGCAAGGGCCGGTACGCTCCCTTTCCGGGATGAGACCTTCGATCTCGTTACGATGGCTTTCGCGACGCGCAACATCAATACGAGCAGGGAGGAACTCACGGCGGCCTTCGCCGAATTCCACAGGGTCCTGAAGCCCGGTGGGTCTTTCGTAAACCTCGAGACGAGTCAGTCCGCATCCCCCATGTTTAAAGCGATTTATCGTGCTTATATAAAGTATTTTGCGAGCAAAATTGGAAACCTCCTGACAGGAACGCGGACAGGGTACTCCTACCTTGCCTCTTCGATCCCTCTCTTCCATGACGCGCCCGCCCTCGCCGCGATAATGAAGGAGGCGGGTTTCAAGGAAGTGAGGTATAGAAGACTCTTTCTCGGGGCCGCGGCCATTCACCATGCGAGGAAAAATGCCGAATCGACGCGCGAGGCGTCGACCACGAAGCCGAAGCCATGACCAGGGCGAATTTGAAAATGTGACGGGAGAGCAGGAATGAAGGTCTATATCGTTTTCGCGCATCCATCGAGGAAATCGTTTACGGGGGAGGTTCTGGATTCTTTCGTCAGGGGTCTCGCCGAAGCGGGGCACTGCTGCGAGATCGGGGACCTCTACGTTATGAATTTCAGGTCGGACATGGATCCCGGGCAGTACGAGAGGGAGACGGGAATGGATCCTTCGGCGCCGGTCCCCGCCGATGTCCTCGCGGAGCAGGAAAAGATCGGAAGATCGGATGCCCTCGTCCTTGTTTATCCACTCTGGTGGAGCGACTGCCCGGCGAAGCTGAAAGGGTGGTTCGACCGCGTCTGGAGCCTTGGATACGCCTATACCTACGAGAACGGCGCTCACGCCGCGCCGGCGATAAAGGCGCCCAAGGCGCTCGTCATATGCACTGCCGGGCACACGGAGGAGCATCTCGAGGAGACCGGCATCGCCGAAAGCATGCGAAGGGTCATGCTGCAGGACCGCCTGCTCGGCGTCGGGTTCGGGTCGGCCCGCCTCGAGATTCTCGGAGGCATGGTTCTCGGCGATCCGTCCCGCCGAAGGCTTAATCTCGAGCGGGCCTACCGGCTCGGCAGGGCGGGCCTGTAAAAATAATCTTGAAAGAATCGGCAGGCGGGAGTAATTTTAGCCCATCGTTCATACCATAAGAGACGATTCCGGGGGAGAACGGCTTGAGCAGCATAGAAACGGTCCGCCTGGGCGACATCGCCGTCATCGACATGGGGAGCAGGAAACTCTCCGGCGAGAAGGAGGATTATCTCCTCTGGAAGGAAGTGGAGACGGTCCTCGCCTCCGGCGTGAAGAAGATCGTCCTCGATCTCTCGAGGGTGAAATGGTCCAACAGCACGGGCATAGGGATAATGATCTCCGCGTGGACCATGGCTCAGAAGGAAAAGTCGGAGCTTGTCGTCGTCGTCAATTCGAAGCGCCTGTCGGATATTTTCAAGGTCACTAATCTCAAGCTGATACTCAGGATGTACGACACGCTCGACGAAGCTCTCGCGGCCTTGAAATAGCTCCAGTCATTCAAACCGCTCGCCTGTTTCGTTCCGGAGGGCACCGATGCAGCTCAACAGCGTCCTTTTCGCTTTCGCTCTGACGCTGTTCGCGGGCCTCTCGACCGGTGTGGGGAGCGCTCTCGCTTTCTTTGCCAGAAAGACCAACACCCCTTTTCTCTGCGTTTCCCTGGGCTTCTCGGCCGGCGTGATGATCTACGTGTCGATGGTCGAGATCTTTTTCAAGGCGCGCCTTTCGCTCGGCGCCGCGCTCGGAGATTTCAACGGGTACCTCGCGGCCACTCTGGCCTTCTTCGCCGGGATCTTTCTCGTGGCTCTCATAGACAGGCTGGTCCCGGCGGCGGTGAATCCCCACGAAGCCCGCAAGCTCGAGGAGATGGGACCAGACGCCGTCGCTGACAAAAGCGTCCTTCTGAGGATGGGGATGTTTTCGGCCCTCGCGATCGCGATCCATAATTTCCCGGAGGGGCTCGCGACATTCACCGCGGCCCTGAGGGACCCGGCGATGGGAGTGGGTATAGCCGTCGCCATTGCGATCCACAATATTCCCGAGGGGATCGCCGTGTCGGTCCCCGTTTTTTACGCCACGGGGAGCAGGAGAAAGGCCTTCGGCTGGTCCTTCCTTTCGGGGCTCGCCGAGCCCGTGGGGGCGGCGATAGGGTACGCCGTTCTGTTCCCCTTCATCAACGACGTGGTTTTCGGCATCCTGTTCGCTTCGGTGGCCGGGATCATGGTATTCATCTCGCTGGACGAGCTTCTCCCGACCGCGCAGAAATACGGCGAGCACCACCTGGCGATATACGGCCTGGTGGCCGGGATGGTCGTGATGGCGGTCAGCCTGCTGATTTTCGCGAGGTGAGGCCTGCCGGAAAGGATGGTTATGCGCGCTGAGATGTGGGCTTTGCTGGCCGCCCTGTGCTGGGCGGGCGGCTCGATGCTCGAGAAACGGGGAGTCGGGCTGGGCGGCTTCTCGCCCGTGATGGGGGCGGCGATCCGGACGCTGGTGTCGCTGGCGCTGCTTCTCGCCGTCTCGCACCCTTTCTGGGGCCAGGTCAGGGATTCCGGGCCGAAACCGATCCTTCTCGTCGCCCTGGGAGGAGGGATTCTTTCCGGCGGTCTCGGCATAATATTTCTTTATACCGGGCTGAAATCAGGTAATATATCGACCGTGATGACCATAGCTTTCTGTTTCGCGCCGGTGATAGGGACGGTGCTCGGATATTTTTTTCTTAAGGAGCGGATATCCCCCGTGCAGCTTGCCGGGATCGTCCTTTGCGTCGCCGGCGCGGTGATGACCGTTTATTTCAGGAAACCCTGATCCGGTGGGGGATATGAGTTACACGATAATGCAATTCGACGAGGGGAAATACATCGAGCTGTTTTACTACGGCGAATTCACGATCTCCGAGCTCGATAATTCCAAGATAGACGCCAACGAGATACTCTCCCGGAACGGGTGGAGAAGGGTGCTGGTCGATGTCACCACGGCGCACGCCTATCCGGCCACGGTGGATTATTTCGATTTCGCCTCGGGGCTTACGGAGGACGCGCCCGGGAATATAAGGCTGGCCCTCATCGTCAGGGAGGAGAGGAAGGAGATAGGAAGGTTCTTCGAGAACGTGGCGGTCAACCGGGGCCTGGACGTTCGCTGTTTCACCGGCCGCGAGGACGCGATGAGTTGGCTTCTGGATGCCGGCGGTCCCGATGGCGATTGACCCGGCTGGTCACCTTCGCCGGGCCACAACGAGAACCGCCGTCGACATCCAGGGGACGCCGGTGCGATCGTTCCTGAACAGGGTCGAACGAAGAAACTTCCTCATAGGACGCCAGCGTACGACGTCCATCGGAGCGGTGATGTAGGCCGAATCCAGGATCTCGAAACCCGCGCCGGACAGTTTTCCGCATATCCCCCTTTTCGTATAGATCCTCGCCCTGGCCCACCTGTCGTGCAGCCCTTTCGGAAGCCAGCTGAACAACGGCACGCGGTTCCACGGCAGCAGTGGAAGGTTCGCGCCGTGGGTCTCGAAGATCCACCAGCGGTTGGGCACCGACATCGCGAGGATGCCGCCCGGCCTCGTCACCCTCGCGAGCTCGGCCAGTATCCGCGCCTCCTCCTCCACATGCTCGAGCACTTCGAACGACACGGCGAAGTCGACCGAACCGTCGGCGAGCGGGATGTTTCTCCCGTCGTAATTCACCGGCAGGACGACGTTGCCGAGCCCTCGCGTCGCCGCTTCGTCCCTGAGCCGGGCGAGCAGGCCCGCTCCGATGTCGAGCGCTATGATTGCAGGGAAATCGTTTCCGAAAAGAAGGGTCTGCGCCCCGTCGCCGCATCCGAAATCGAGGAGCACGCCTCCGGGTCGCGGTGCCATGGCCCGGACCAGGCGGTGCCGCCGCACTATTATAAGGTCTTGCGCGCCGGCCGGCCGGCCGGCCGAGAGGTTCGCCGGGATTCCTTTATTATCAGCCATCAAGCCTCTCAGGGCAGAGTGAAGGGACGCGCCGGATCGAAGGCAAACCGTTATCCGCCCCCCGGGATTCGTCAATGCAGAGATATTCCATAACGGCAGTCATGTCAAGCCCGAAGCTGTTCCAGGGCGGGAACCACTGGACGGAGCCAGTGTATATCCTGTACGATCGCCCGGGGTTCACCTGAGGCGGTAACTGTTTTCCAAAGGAGGGCGGATGCGAAGGTCGTTTTACAGGCCCGCTTTCGCCGCCGCGGCCATGATCCTGATTTCATGCGTGGCCGGGCGGGCGAGCGGCGAGGAAGCCAGATTGCTGCGTTACCCGCACATCATGGGCGACAAGGCGGTTTTTGTCTACGCGGGGGATATATGGGCCGTCAATACCGCGGGCGGACAGGCCAGGAGGGTCACGTCGTTTCCGGAAGGGCTTGAGATATTTCCGAGAATATCCCCGGACGGCGGAAGGATAGCCTTCAGCGGCGAATATTCCGGCTCAAGACAGGTATACGTTG
>JALOPX010000068.1 GCA_025453655.1 Candidatus Krumholzibacteriia bacterium | reverse complement strand
TGCGTCATCGCCTGAAGCTGCTCCATCGATTTCTTCATCTCGCCTGTCATGTTCTCGACCGATTTGCTCAGATGCTGCATGAGACGGCGCTGTTCCCGGGCCATCGCCTGATTCTGCCCGGCGTTTTTCCCGGTCTCCTGGCCGAGCTTGACGGCGCGCTCGCAAAGACCGTTCATCTTTTCCATCGTCTCCTGCGTGCGCGTCATGTGCTGCTGCATAAGCTGCTGGTTCTGCTTGTTCATCTTCTGCTGCTGCATCTGCTGCTGAGCCTGCTGCTGTTGCTGAAGCTGCTGCTGTTGCTGCTGCATCTGCTTCTGCTGGATCGCCTGCTGCTGGCCGTTCTGCTGCGCCGAAACCATCGTCGCGGCGAAACAGGCGGCGACCGTGATCGCGGCGACCGTCATAAGTTTCGAAAGTCTCATCTTGCACCTCCCGTGCGTGTTGAGTTTGCTGCTACTGCCATTGGTCATGGCAACAAGCATGCCAGCCAGGGTCCGCGGCGGGACACCCGGAAACCGGCCCCTCCCGATCGAATCGAAAGGTCAAAACGCCGGTAATCGCCAAAACCGCCGGGGAGTTTATGGGTTGCAGGCCGCCGGGAATTCGGTTAATATCCGGCGGGGTGAAAAATTGTGGGAGATATAAGAAAACTCATAAAAATAATGCTTCTACAGTGGAAACTGATGCTGTCGGGGCTTTTTACGATGCTGATATACGCTTTTTTCAGCGGGATCAGCATCACCATGGCAGTTCCGCTGTTCGATTATGTGTTCGGGTCGAAAAGGACGGCCGGCGACATCAAGACTGTTTCAGGGCTCTTCGGCAGGATCTCCTCCACTTTCGGGGGGTTCTTCTCGAACCTCTCCTTCTCGAACGTCTTCGACAGGACGACCTACGATTCGCTGCTCGGCTCGATGAAGGACGTCCTCTCCGTGACCGACCCGTATACCCTGCTTCTCGCGATATCGATCGGATTGATCGTCCTGATCATCCTGAAAAACGCCTTTTACTATCTCAACAGGGTCATCTTCATCTCCCTTCGGGGGAGAACGATTGAATACATGAGAAACCTTCTCTTCAGGAAATACCTCGACCTCTCCATGAGTTTCTACAAGGACAGCAAGATCGGCGATCTCCAGGTAAGGCTGACCTCGGACGTGACGATCGTGAGCGATCTTTTCATCCAGTCCTTCTTCGGCTCCTTGAGGGATTTCACCCTCATGGTGATTTACGTCTTCATCGCCCTTTTCATCAGCCCGAAGCTGTTCCTGTACGTGCTGGTCGTGGTTCCGACATTCGCCTTCTCCATATCCTACATTGGAGCCAAGATCAAGAAGTACTCAAAGCGCATTCAAAAAACGTACTCGAGCCTCTATTCCAAGATGGAGGAGGTCTTCAACGGGATCAAGATCGTGAAATCGTACTCGAAGGAGGATCTCGAGCTCGAGAGATTCAGCAGGGAGAATCACAGGTTCTACGTCTCGTGGCTGAAATCGCATCTATATCAGTCGGCCAACATCCCCATCTCCGAATTCGTCGGCACGCTGACGGGCGTGATCGTTCTCCTGATCGGCGGAAGAATAGTTCTGGAGCCGGAGTCGGGGCTCAGTTTCGGGGCGTTCACCGCCTTCCTGTTCGCCGTCTTCTCGATACTTCATCCGATGAAGGAGCTGACGAAGTACTATACCGAGATAAGAAGGGGCCTCGTTTCCCTTTCCAGGGTGTTCGAGATCCTCAACCTCGAGCCCGTGGTGACAGAATCGAAGAACGCCGTCGGGAAGAAGGAATTCACCGATTCGCTTAAAATCGAAGACGTGAGCTTTTCCTACGATTCAAAGGCCATATTGAAAAATATCAACCTCGAAATCCGCAAGGGAGAGAGGCTGGCCCTGGTCGGCACGAGCGGCGGGGGGAAGACGACGCTCGTGAACCTGATCGAGAGATTCTACGACCCGGTAGGGGGAAGGATCACGATCGACGGCGTGGACCTCAGAGACATCAGGGTCAGGGACCTTCACGACCTCTTCGGCACCGTCACGCAGGAATCGATCCTTTTCAACGACACCGTCGAAAACAACATCAGGTACGGATCGAACAAGGAGCTTTCGTCCGAAGACGTGAGGAAGGCCGCCAGGATAGCCAACGCCGACGAATTCATCGGCGGGCTCGAAAACGGCTACTCCACGATGTTGAGCCCGAAGGGGTCGAATCTCTCGGGGGGGCAGCGGCAGAGGCTCTGCATCGCGAGGGCGGTGATCGGCGATCCTCCAATCCTGATCTTCGACGAGGCGACGAGCTCGCTCGATTCCGAGGCGGAGAACAAGGTCAGGGAAGCGATCGAAATGGCGACGAAGGACAGGACGGTCATAATAATCGCCCACAGGCTTTCCACCATTCTCAACGCGGACAGGATAGTGGTGATCGACGACGGAAGGATCGTCGGGATCGGAAAACACGAGGATCTTCTCGAGTCCACCCCCAGATACAAACAACTGTATGAGATTCAATTCAACACGAGGTAGTCGGGGCGATCGGGCGAACGGCGACCGGAGGGATCGCGCGCGATGAACCTGTTCAGGAAAATATCCAGGAAAAAAAAGAGCGGGATGGACGCGGAATCGGCGTTCCTGAACATAGTCGAGGCGAGGGACATCCTCGCAAGGCGCGGGGTGAATTGCTGGCTGACGGACGGGACTCTTCTCGGGATTTACAGGGGAGGGGATTTCATCCGGCACGACGAGGACCTCGATTTCGGCGCCTTCATCGAGGATTTCGACGACAGGTTGATTCTCGATTTCACGGATAACGGCTGGAAGCTTTACAATATATTCGGGAGAAGGGACTGCGGCCTCGAATTGTCCTTCAGGAAACGGGGGATCAAGCTCGACATATTCTTTTTCTACAGGGAGGGCTCCCGCGTGTGGCACGGGGCCTGGAGAAAAATCAAGGAAGAGGGAAAAGCCGGAAGGAACCTCATCAAGTACTATTACGACGGGTTTGAACGGGCCGAAATCGAATTCAGGGGGGAGCGGTTCGGCATCCCCGGCGATACGGAGAAGTATCTCGCGACGAAATACGGGCCCGGATGGAGGGCCCCGATCAGGGACTGGGACTGGCAGTTCGGCCCGTCGAACGCGGTCAGAACCGATATCGTGATCTGAGTCGAAGGGCGGCCGCATTTTGTTCAGGGACGTCACGATAATAATAAAGACCTTCGAGAGGCCGGCGGCCTTGAGAAGGCTGCTTTCGAGCGTAAGAAAATATTACGGAAATGAACGCATCAGAATCCTCGTCGCCGACGACAGCAGGGAGACCTTCGATGCCGGCCCCGACTCCGGCTTCGACGTGACGATTTATAAAATGCCGTTCGATTCCGGCGTCAGCGCGGGAAGAAACCTGCTGCTCGGAAAGGTGTCGACGAAATACTTCCTCACCCTGGACGACGATTTCGTCTTCGGGCGGAAGACAAGGATCGAAAATCTTCTCCGCGCCTTGAAGGATCACGATGAAATCGACCTGGCCGCCGGCCTGATTTGCGATCTTCCGAGGCACTGGTGGCAGGGGAAAAAGATGAGACGCGCCGGCAGAACGGTGACGATTTCCGATGGCGTACTGAAAAGGAGCAGGACACCGCTCGGACGGATCGGGGAATTCGGGATTTTTAACCATCTGCAGCAGTTCTTTGTCGCTAAAACCGACAAAATAAGGAAGGTCGGATGGAACGATCACCTGAAGACGGTCGAGCATACGGCCTTTTTCCTCGATTGCGCGAGGAACGGGATCGTTTCCGTCGAGGTGCCGTCGGTCATCGTGTATCATCAGCGGGAGAAAAATAAATTCTACGGCCGATACAGGAATGCCAGATCGGGCGAATTCGTCGATTATCTGCACAGAACGTACGGGTACAACCGGGAAATCGAGACGGATTGATGAGAATATCCGCGGTCGTTCATACACTCAACGAGGAAAACAACATCGAGGCCTGCCTGAAATGCCTCCGCTGGACCGACGAGATAATCGTGGTCGACATGCGAAGCGACGACGGGACGCTCGAAATATGCAAAAAATACACAGACAGGATTTATTCCTTCGACAGGACCGGAGGCTTCGTCGAGCCGGCGAGGGGCTTCGGCATGGGCAAGGCCGAAGGGGACTGGATATTGATAATCGACGCGGACGAAAGGGTGCCTTCGGCCCTGGCGGCGAGGCTGAGGGAGATATCGGAGAGGCCCGATTGCGACGTCGTCGAGATTCCGTTCAAAAACTACGTCTTCGGCAGATGGATGAGGCACACCGGGATGCATCCCGACTATCACCCGAGATTCTTCAGAAAGGGGAAGGTCGAGCCCTCGGAGCTGGTGCACGGCAAATTCAAGACCGCGGGGAAGGTCCTCAGGCTCGACGCGGAGGATGAATCGAACCACATCGTCCATTTCGGATACAGGGATTGTTTCCAATACGTGGAAAAGCTCAACAGGTACTCGACCGCCGAGCTGGAGAGGTTCGAGGCTTCGGGAAGGGAATTCTCGAAGACGAAGATGATCAAGGCGGGTTTCTATGAATTCAGGAGAAGGTATATCTCGAAAAAAGGGTACAAGGACGGCGTCGAAGGCCTGATCGTGAGCGTCTGCAGGGGATTTTATCATTTTCTCGTATACGCGAAGTATTGGGAGCGTCTTGACGCCGGAAACCGGAGGGCGGACGAGGCGTACAGGGCGATCGAACGTGAAATAATCGACAGGCACGAAGAGAAACAATGAACATCCTGTACATATCCTCGAAAAAGCGATGGGGGGGCGTGACCGGCTGGATGGTGAGGACCGCCGCCAGGCTCGAAGAAAGGGGCCATAAGGTCGTAATCCTGTCCCACCCGAACTCGAAACTCAACAGGTCGGACACCGGCCACCTTCGCGTCATTTCGATGAAACTGGGGCCGATTTTCAATCCGTTCACGATCCTTCGCATCGTCCGGATCATAAAAAAGCGCAAAATCGACGCGGTCCTGACGAACATCGACAAGGAGATCGGCATAGGCGGGATCGCCGCCAAGATATGCGGGATACCCAACGTCCGCAGGGTCGGGCGCGAGGACGATTTCAACGATCGTTTGAGGACGAAGCTCACCCACCGGCTCCTCGTCTCGGGATGCATCGTTCCGTGCGACTATCTAATAGAAGCCTCGAAAAAACGCGCCCCCTGGCTGAACAGGGATGAATTCACGACGATTCACAACGGGAGGAATCCCGCGCGGAAGGATGCCCGGAAAATTGCGGCCCGGAGGGAAGAGTGGGGGATTCGCCCCGGGGAAAAGGTGATCGGCATGACATGCCAGCTCGCGGGGGTGAAACGCGTCGGGGATCTTATCGAAGTATATGACGGATTGCGGCCCGCCCATCCGGGCTGGAAACTCGTGATCGCGGGCGAAGGGCCGGAGATGGAAAATCTCGTCCGGTTGAGGGATTTCCGCTCGCTCGGCGACAAGGTCGTCTTCGCCGGGTTCGTCGAGGATCCCGTCTTCACCGCCTCGTGCTACGATATCTGCGCCTCCGTCTCGAGTCGCGAAGGATTCCCCAATACGATCGTCGAATACTTCGCGTGCGGGAAGCCCGTCGTTTCGACGAGGGTGGGGGGAGTCGACGAAATAATCTCGGACGGTTTCAACGGCTTCACGGCCGAATTCGGAGACCTGCCCTCCTTCTCGAAGAAACTGCATCTGTTGATGGAGGACGAAGGGCTCCGAGACTCCATGGGCGCGAACGCCGTCAGGACGCTGGAGGAGCGGTTTACCGAGGACATGATGATCGACAAACTCGAAGGATATTTCTCGAACCTGGCAAAGGGATGAGATGTTCGAATACCTGAAGCTTTTCTACTTCCTTTTGAGGCCGAAAACGATTTTCGTGAGACGCATCTCCGGCGCCCTGGGGGACAATATCCTTCTGACGGTCCTTCTCCCCGGGCTTAAGAGGAAATATCCCGATCACAAGATAGTCGTGGAGACTCCGATACCGGAACTTTTCCTCAATAATCCCCACGTGGACTGGATAACGGGGAAGCATTTCAAGACGACCGGGAAATTCATCAAGCCGAAATACAGGGTTGCCGGGAAAACCGGCGCGCCATTCATTTCGCAGATCCAGGGATACATCGGAAGCGGGGATTATGCGCTGCCCGAATTGCACCTCGCCGCGGAGGAAATTGATCGGGCCAGGGCGGAATTCGATTTTCCATTCGTGGCGATTGCCCCCTCCGGCAAGACGAAATTCAGCGCGAACAGGAACATATGGGGGATCGGGAATTTCCAGTCGGCAAGGGACCATTATCCCGATATAAAGTTCGTTCAAATCGGGTTGACCTCCGAGCCTCTTCTCGAAAGAGTGATCGACGCCAGGGGCAGGAGCCTTAGAGAGACGGCGGCGATCCTGAAAAATTCGATCTTTTTCCTGGGACATCAGGGCGGGTTCATGCACCTGAACAAGGCCGTCGGAAAGACTTCGGTATTGATATTCGGCGGGTACATCCGCCCCGATATTGCGGGATATGGAGACGATATGAATTTATACTCGGAGGTCGATTGCTCTCCTTGTTATACTTCCGAGGAGAAACAGACGGATTGCCCGTCGATGAAATGCATGAAAATGATCGCCGTCGATACGGTGATTGCCGCGGTCGACGACATGCTGGGAAAATCGGCGAATATGGGGAGCGAACATGAAGATTGAAGTGTCCACGGGGGAGCTGGTCGACAAGGTCGCCATACTGGCGATCAAGCTCGAGAAATTCGAAGACGAGGCGAAGAAGGCGAACGTAAGGAAGGAATACGAATTGCTCGCCGCCGCGATGAAATCGGCGGGCATATCGACGGATTCGCCGGAGTTTCTCTCCCTGAAGGAAGTGAATCTGAAGCTCTGGCATATCGAGGACGATATCAGGTCTAAGGAACGAAAGAAGGAGTTCGACGGCGATTTCATCGAGCTCGCGAGATCGGTGTATATCACGAACGACGTCAGGGCGGGATTGAAAAGAGAGATCAACATGAGGCGCAAATCCGGCCTGATGGAAGAGAAAGAATACGCGGATTACGGCGACACAGACGCGAAATAGCGAGGGGTGGCGGGATGAGCGACAGGCCGACCGAAGAGCAGCTTGAACGGATAAGAAGAATACTCATAATTCAGTACAAGCCCTTCGGGGACGTCCTGCTGAACACGGCGTATCTTCCCGCGCTGCGAAGGAAATTTCCGGGGGCGGTGATCGACTTTCTCGTTCAGAGGCCCTACGCCACGATTCTCGAAGACAATCCGTACATCGACAATCTCATCCTGATGGAGAAACGCAAAGGCAGGACCGCCGCGTATTATTATGAAAGGATAAGAACGATAATAAGGGTGCGAAAACTGAAATACGACACGGTGATCGATCAGATAAGGGGGCCGGGATCGGCGCAGATCACCTTCTTCAGCGGCGCGAAGCTCAGGCTCGGCTGGAACAAGACGAGGAGATGGAGCCGGCTGAAGGGATACAACTGGGTTTATAATTACAGGGCCCCGAGGAACAACAAGATTTATTACGCGAGGGCGAAATTCCTCGTCCTCGCGCCGCTCGGGATCGAGGAGACGTCGGATAACATCTATTATCACGTGAGGCCCGAGTCGGAGGCGTACGTCGACGGCTGGCTGAACGAGGCGGGGCTCGCGGGAAAAAGGCTCGTCGTATTCTCCCCGGTCACCCCGGTCGCAAGGAAACAATGGGAGATTGAAAGGTTCGCCCGCACGGCGGACATGATAAATGAGAATACAGACTGCGAGGTCGTTCTTCTCTGGGGGCCGGGCGAGATCGGGAGGGTCGAGCTTATGGCTTCGATGATGAAGAACAAACCGGTCATCGCCCCGGAAACGACCTTCAACCAGGCCGGGGCCCTTCTCAGGAGGGCGTTCATCTACATCGGCAACGACGGAGGGATAAATCACCTCGCCGTCTCCCAGGACACGCCCACGATCGCCGTGTTCGGGCCCAAAACCGATCCGCTCAAGTGGACCGCCTGGCATCTGCCGATACACAAATACCTCAGGGATTTCGAATTCAGGGACCCCGCGGACAATTCGTTCAACATCACTCCTGAGATGGTGTTCGGGAAATTCAAGGAGCTGGCGGCACGGCTCGACGGCGGCAGGGGGACAAAATGAGAAAAGTGATAACGTACGGAACCTTCGACCTGTTCCACATCGGGCACCTGAATATATTGAGGCGCGCCCGGGAGCTCGGGGACCATCTGACGGTTGCCGTATCGACGGATGAATTCAACAGGATCAAGGGAAAGGTCTGCACATACCCGTATGAAGACCGCGCAGAGATAGTGAGAGCGGTGAAATACGTCGACGAGGTGATCCCGGAGAACGGCTGGGAGCAGAAGGTCGGCGACATTAAAGCGCGCGGGATCGATGTCTTCGTGATGGGCGACGACTGGCTGGGGAAATTCGATTTCCTGAAGGAGTATTGCGAGGTCGTCTACCTTCCGAGGACCGAAGGGGTCTCGACGACGATTATAAGGAACAGGATCAAGGAATGACGAAGTTTCTGTTCTACATCGCAAAATACTATTCCATCCCGGTCGTCCGGCCGCTCGTCGACTTTCTCGACGCGAAGGGCGGCGGCGATTACGTTATTTACGCATCGAAAAAGGTCCGCCTTAAGCTCGCCGCGGAAAAGATATGGCAGGATAAGAAAATCATCGCGTCGATATCGGAAGGGCGCGCGTTCAATCCCGATTTCTGCATCTCCCCTGGAAATTACGTCGACTTCAGGCTCCCGGGAATCAAGGTGGGGATATTCCACGGGATAGGCGTCGAAAAGGAGGCCCATTACAGGATCAGGCACTTCTTCGACGTTTATCTCACCTCCGGGCCCGTCGTCACGGAAAGGTTCGAAAGGCTAAGGGAAAAGCACAAATATTTCCTCGTGCGCGAGACGGGATGGCCCAAGATGGATTACATCGTGAACTACCCCTCGGAAGGGCTGAGGGAACGGCACGGATTCGACCGCGGCAAAAAGATCGTTCTTTACGCGCCGACCTTCTCGGGGAGGCACCAGTCGGGGGAGGATCTGCTTCCCGTCATACCCGGCTCGATCAGGGACGGCGAGACCTGGGTGATCAAGCTCCACGAGTTCATGGACAAATCGCTGGCGGCGTCGATCAGGGATTCGCGGAATCCAAACATCGTCTTCACCGACGCCTGCGACATCACCCCCTACCTGCACATGGCGGACGTGATGGTTTCGGACACCTCCTCGGTGATCTATGAATTCATGGCCCTCGACAAGCCGGTCGTCACGTACCGGACCGCGGCGAGAAAGGACAAGGGAATCGATATCTCGTCGCCGTCCGAGCTTCGAGCGGCTCTCGACAGGGTCCTCGCCGATCCGGCTGAGCACCGGGCCCGGCGGGCGAGGCATATGTCGGAGGTGAACCCCCGGATGGACGGGAGCGTCTCCGAAAATGTTTTCAGGGCCCTCGAGGAGATAAAGGCGGGCGGGGCTCTTCCAGCGGTGAGAAAACCCCTGAATTTGCTGAGGAAGATCAATCTGCTGCGCAGCGAACTGTTCAAGGAAGGATACATGAAATAATGGCGGGCAATATGACGGAGCCTGAAATACTGATACTGACGGAAAAGAACGGATTCTTCGGACAGACGAGGAAGCCCTGGGTCTCGATCGACACGGGGGCTTTTATCGAAGCGTTCAGGGCCGGCGGGTTCAAGATGGAAACCGGCACCTTCGACGAGATGGCCAACCTCGGCCGGGATATCCGGGACCGCGTCATCATCTACACCTTCACGCAGAAATTTCACGTCAGGCAGTACGTGAAGGACGTCGTCTTCGCCCTGTCGAAGAAGAACATGATCATCCCTTCTTACGACATGCTGAAATGCCATGAGGACAAGGGGTATCAGGAGCTTTTCAAGAAGGAGGCGGGAATAGGCTCTCTCAGGGCTTTCTATTTCAGCGATCCTGCCGCCGTCTGGAAACACGATTTCACGTGGCCCGCCGTCCTCAAGTCGATCGAGGGCTCGAACGGCAAGCAGGTCTGGCTCGCGCGAAACAGGGACGAGCTCGAGAAGCTGCTGAAAAGACATTTCATCTCCGTCCCGGCCCGGGACAGGCTCGATCTCCTGAGAAGGAAATATTTCCGCGCGAAGAAGAGCTACGGGGAATACCCCGAATACACCAACGAGAAGGATCTCGAGCAGTACAGGGAATATGTTACCGATTACAGGCCCTTCATAATCCAGGAGTACGTGCCGGGGCTCGAGCACGACTACAGGGTGCTCGTCCTTTACGACAGGCTCTACGTCACCAAGAGGCACGTGAGGGACAACGACTTCAGGGCGAGCGGGGCGAAGAAGTTCGACTTCGATTTCGAGCCGGACGGCGCCCTTCTCGATTTCGCCAGCGGCATCTTCAGGAAGATATCTCAGCCGGTGCTCTCTCTGGATATCTGCGAAAAGAACGGCAGCTATTATCTTCTGGAGTTCCAGGCTCTCCACTTCGGCATAAACGTCTTCGTGAAATCGAAGGGGTATTATTCGCGAACGGGCGGAGAGTGGAAGTTTTCCGAAAGGACGGCCGGCTTCGAACGGGAGCTGGCGGAGGCCTTTATGAAGCATCTGCGGGGAGCCGGGGCATGACCTTCTCCTACTATCTCATAAAGCCGTTCTACTGCCTGATGTGGAACCTGAAGAATTCCGGCGGGAAAAGGGCGGGAACCGCCTTCTACTGCGACAAGGAGCTCGACTACGAGATATTCAGGAATCTCAAAATAGACGGTTCGTACTACATTGCGAGGAACGCGCGCATAAAGAAATATCTCTCCAATAAAGGGATCGCGTCCGAAAGATGGCCGTCCTTTCCGGGAATCGTGATCATGGCGAGGCACGCCCTCCACAGATTCCCCTGCGGCAGCATAAGGAAGATAGGATTGAGGCACGGCCCCTACCATTTCAAGAAGATGATAGACGCCTCGAAATACAACGCCTTCGATCTTTTTCTCTTCACCTCCGAGAACGAGGCCGGACTGGCGAAGGCCCTCGGCATCGACAACGCCGTGTCGGGAGGGTTCCCGAAGCTGGATTCGCTTCTCGACGGCAGCATCGACGATTCCTTTCTCGGCCGGCTCAGGGAGGAGCTCAAGCTCGATCCGGCGAAAAAAACCCTCCTTTTCTCCTCGACCTGGAACGATTCGGGCATGTCGTCCGTCGAGAAGTGGTACGAAAGGCTCGGGGAACTTACGGAAAGGTTCAACATAATCGCCACGGTTCACCCGTTCACGGGGTGCAAATACAGGGAGATCCTGAAGCGGAACGTCAATATCAGCTTCGTGGGAGACAACGACCTTTACGTCTACATGAAACTCTCGGACGCTCTCATATCCGACACGAGCTCGATAATCGCCGAGTATTGCGCGCTGTACAGGCCGATCATCTGCTTCGACACTCCGGAGGCGAAGAGGACCGATCCCGAAGTGCGGGGAATCATCGAAGAGATAAGCCTCAAGGTCCGGGATTTCGACGAGCTGAAGGAGAAGGTCGGATCGGAGCTCGAAGAGCCCCGGAAAAGGATCGAGGCTCAAAGGCGCGCGGTCGGGATATTCTTCGACGACGACAA
>JALOPX010000178.1 GCA_025453655.1 Candidatus Krumholzibacteriia bacterium | reverse complement strand
CTCGTTCACCCTCGTCGGAGGAGGGCAGACATTCTCCGACGCGAAACAGAGGTCGGCCCGGTCAGGGTCGCGAAACACGAGGTTCGTCGATTACGTTACGCCCGGCGAGCTGGAGCCCATGATCGCCGGTTCGGATATCGTCCTCGGAGTTTTCGGGAAGACCGAGAAGACACAGATGGTCATACCGAACAAGGTGTTTCAGGCGATGGCCGTCGGCAGGGCCGTGATCTCATGCGAGTCGCCGGCGATACGCGAGCTGTTCACGGACCGCGAGAACATCATCACGGTGCCGGCCGGGGATCCAGCGGGGCTTGCGCAGGCCGTGGAGAGCCTGCGCCGAGACGCGCCTCTCAGGGAAAGGATCGCGAGGAACGGCTGTTCGCTGGTGAGGAACGGTTACTCGCCCGCAAGCGTCGCCCGAAGGTTCCTGGATATACTGGTCGAGGAAGGAATAATGTGAAAGAGCCGGCGGGGCCCTTAATTCGCGAAACGCGCACGATGCTTGCATATCTTTGATCGAGGGGTAGCGGCGCGGCCCTGGACCGGACCGAGGAGCGCGCCTTAACTTTAATAAGGAGCGATGGTTATGGAGATGATTAAAACTATATTGGCAAGGTCCGGGCTCCTTCACGCGGTGACCGCGCTTTTCGTCCCGATTGTCCTTTTTTCAGGGCATTCCGCGGGTCAAAGCGACCAGGAAGACAGTGTCGCCGTCGCAGGCTCGAAGACGATAAAGGGCAATTACGATCACGGGATCGAAGAACTGCTTGGATACGAGCTCGTCAATCTTCTTCCCGAGTCGATTCCTTTCGCGGAGGGGGAGGACCTGGTTTTCACCATAAGGTACGGGCTGATAAATGCAGGGGAAGCGACCCTGGAGATTCCCAACATGGCGGTCCTCGACAGCGTGGAATGTTACCATATCGTCTCGATGGCCCGCACGAACAAGGCCTTCGACAGGATATTCAAGGTTCGGGACAAGCATGAATCGTTCATGGATTCCGAATTGCTGATCTCCCGAAGGTTCGTCAAGCATCTTCGCGAAGGCAGGTTCAAGAAGGACATGACGATCGATTTCGATCAGAAAAACCACGTCGCGATCTACAAGGACAAACAGGTGCCGATCGTCCCCAACACGCGCGACTTCCTGACCGCCCTTTACTATATCAGGACCCTGGCCGCCGGCCCGGGCCAGGCCGTTGCCATGGCGAACCATACGGACGGCAGGAACTATCCGATCTACGTGAAGTTCATCATGCGAGAGCGGATCAGCGTCCCGGCCGGCGAGTTCGACTGCATCGTGGTCGAGCCGGTGCTGGAGACCAGCTCCATCTTCGAGAACAAGGGAAAGTTGACAATATGGCTCACCGATGATAACGTGAGGATGCCCGTCATGCTCAGATCCCAGGTGATTGTGGGGGCATTCGAAGCGGTGCTCAAGGAATACACCCTCGGCGGCCGCAGGTAAAGGATATCCAGCGAGAGGAAAAAACCTTCGATGTCAGACCGATACGACGAGATCGATCTTTCAAGGATAAAATCCGTTCCCTTCGACGAGAGGGACAGCAAGGTCTCGGTCGCCGACTATGGCCGTCCCCTCAAGGGGGGAAAGGGGTTCAGAAGGTGGTTCGATTCGCTTCCGGATCAGCTTGCCGCGAACCGCGTGAGGGAACTCGTTAAAATGATGAGGCGGGCGCGTTCGTCGAAAGGACGCGAGATCATATGGATGACGGGGGCGCACGTCATAAAGTGCGGCCTCCCGCCGTACCTCGTCGGGCTTATGAAAAAGGGATACATGACCGCCCTCGCGGTCAACGGGGCCTGCGCGGTTCACGACATGGAGATCGCCTTTTTCGGCAGGACGTCGGAGGATGTCGCGGCAAGCCTGGAAAAGGGAATATTCGGATTTTCGAAGGAGACAGCCGATCTTCTTTTCGAAGCCGTCTCGCGCGGCCGCGCGAACGGCTCGGGGCTCGGCGAGTCGATCGGCCGGTTCATTATGCAGGAGAAGGCCCCGCACAGGGATTCCAGCTTGTTCGGCCAGGCGTGCCGGATGGATATCCCGCTCACGGTGCACGTCGCGATCGGCACGGATATCGTCAATCAGCATCCCGGATTCGACGGCGCGGCCTGGGGGGAGCTTTCGGCAAGGGATTTCCGGATTTTCTGCCGAAGGGTCGAGAACCTTGGAAATTCCGGCGGCGTGGTGATAAACGCCGGATCCGCGGTGATCCTGCCCGAGGTTTTCCTGAAGGCGTTCAGCGTCGCGCGCAATCTCGGAGCCCCCTTCAACGACATCACGACCTGCAACATCGACATGATCCAGCATTACAGGCCTTCGGAGAACGTGCTCGGGAGGCCTTCGGCGTTCGGGGGCGGATCGCTGTCGCTCACAGGGCATCACGAGATCATGATTCCCCTGATATACTCCGCGCTGATGTCATAGCGCCCGCGGGGCTCGCGCGGGCGGCGATCCGGCAGACCGGCGAAACACCGCCATTTTTATCATTGACAGAAGTGAAAAAATTGTGATAGAATCCCTATCAGTAAAGGGGAGGTGTACCAGGAAACGTTTGTTATAGGTATTTGCTTCAGCACTGACGATTCGGGTTGCGAAGTGAGTTTCTATGGCAAACGTTTTTTTGCACCCTTAAACCCGGGCTGAAGCTTTTCGCCCGGGTTTTTTTATGGAGGAGAGATGGCCGGCTTACCCGAGTTCAGCGAGATGGTACAGGCAGCGAAGGGTTCCATCATCACAAGCATCGAGATCCCGGAGGTCAGGGAGGGCAGGGCTTACGCTTTCCTGAAAAGGACTATGGATATCGTCCTTGCCTCCATGATACTTCTTCTGTTCCTCCCCGTTATCCCGGTGATAGTTCTCCTCATGAAGCTCGATTCGCCGGGCCCCGTCCTTTTCAGGCAGAAGAGGATCGGCAAAAACGGCGTCGAATTCGATTTTTACAAGTTCAGATCGATGATAACCGGCGCGGAAAACGTCATCGTGGCCCTGCGCCCCCTCAGCGGGGTGGACGGACCGGTTTTCAAATTGAAGGAGGACCCCCGTGTTACCCGCGTGGGACGTTTCCTCAGAAGATCCAGCCTGGACGAGCTGCCCCAGTTGCTCAACGTACTCAAGGGGGATATGAGTATCGTGGGCCCGAGGCCCAATCTACCCTCCGAGGTGGCGCACTACCTTCCCTGGCAGAGAAGGCGCCTCGATGTGATCCCCGGCATCACCTGTTTCTGGCAGATCTCGGGCAGAAGCCATATCGGGTTTCAGGAATGGATGAGACTCGAGATCATTCTCAAGACCATTCCCGCCGTCATTGCCAGGAAAGGGGCATATTGACATTCTGGCATGCATCTTGCCCTAAATCTTGTTTGACAAATCTTATCTGACAGGGTAAATTTGCCCCGGCTTAAGGAAATCGCGGGTTCGGGTGAAGAGCAGGATCATTATGACAGGGAAGAATATCATCTCCGGCAGGCTGGCCCTTGCCGCCATCGGCGCAACGCTGCTTCTGACGGCCGGTTGCGGTGGAGGCAACAGGCTGATCGAGAATCGCGCCGGCGCCGTGGAGAAGGTTCGGCTCGACCCCTCGGCGATACCCTCCGGAGAGGACGCGGGGGACTATATCATCGGCTACGGAGACGCCCTCGACGTCGTCTTCCTCTACAACAGGGAATATAACAGGGAAAACATAAAGGTCAGGCCGGACGGCAGGATTTCATTCCCCTACGTCGGCGACATCGACGTCGCGGGAAGGACCGTGCCGTGGGTGGACAGCCT
>JALOPX010000177.1 GCA_025453655.1 Candidatus Krumholzibacteriia bacterium | reverse complement strand
CCATGACCGGAATTATTTCAAGACGCCGGGCCGGGATATCGCTCGCCGCCCTCGCGGCCGCCGCGGCGATTGCCGCCGCCCCGGGCTGCCGGGACCGGGAATCCTCCGGTGATCCCGTTTCCGCCGGCGCGCCGTCGGACGTGAAACAGTTGAAAAAGGAAATGACCGCGATGCGCGCCTCCCTCGCGAAGATGGCTCCGGCGAAGGCGTACATAGTGGTGGACACCCATTCGAACCGGATATACCTTCGCACCGCCGACAAGATAATGCTGGATGCGAAATGCTCGACCGGATCGGGCGGGGAATATGTCGACGAGGCTTCGGGGCGCCATTGGATATTCGAAACGCCCCACGGGATCTTCAAGATCAATTCAAAGATAAAAAGCCCGTGGTGGCGAAAGCCCGACTGGGCCTTCCTCGAGGAGGGTGAGACCATCCCGAAGGACGAGAAGGAACGCTACGACCCCGAGATGATGGGCGATTACGCGATGGGTTTCGGCAACGGGTATTTCATCCACGGAACGATCTATGAAAGGCTGCTCGGCATCAATGTCACGCACGGATGCGTGCGCGTGGGGTCCGAAGACCTGAAGGTCATATTCGACGCGGTCCCGAACGGGACGGCAGTATTCATATTCTGAAAGCGGTAGGCTCATGTCTTGCAATCGGCGATGCGTTTTATTGATGTTCACTCTTCTCGCCGCCTCGTTATTCGGCTGCGGCCGGAAAAACGACGAAAGCGCGAACGGGACCGATTCCGGAACGAAGGACGAACTGGCCGGACTTCAGACTGAATATTCCATTCTCAAGGCCGAGCTCGAGCTCGCGAAAACCGACAGCGTCTACCTGGTGATCGATATCCCCGGCAAGCGCTTCGTCCTCAAACAGAGAGGCACCGTGCTGTGGGATCAGCCCGTGGAGGAGCTTCAAAGCAGCGACGGGCGGTGGTTATTCGGCAATGAATTCACCGGCGGCGGCAGTCACTTCGTGCGGCGGGTGGAAGACGTTCATCTTTACGCCTTCACCGAACAGAGCCCCGATTCGGTGCTGAAGATCGTGAGCGAGACGGTCAGAACGACGGTCGACCGCATGCAGAGGGTCGTGCCCGAAAGGTTCGACATCACCTGGCAGGACGACCTGATTCTCGAGATAGTCACCGAGATCAAGGGGCGGCCGGAGTCGAAATTTTCGAATCTCATGACGTCGATACGAAGAAATTTCCAGCGGCAGGGCCGGGGAGCGAGGCTGGTCGTCGGGATGGACGCCAAAAGAAGCGTCACATTCTATCGGGTCGCCGTGAAGGGCCTGCCCACCCTCGTCATACCAGGTTGAGACGCATTCAATGGGAAAGAGCGGGAGATGAAAGGGAAAGCGTTTCAGGATTATTATCCGGATGACCTCAGCCATTGCTACGGCTGCGGGAGGCTCAACGAAGACGGCCTTCAGATAAAAAGTCGCTGGGACGGGGACGAGACGGTGGCGGTCTTCACGCCCAGGCCGTGCCACACGGCTGTCCCGGGCTTCGTTTACGGCGGGCTGATAGCCTCCCTCATCGACTGCCATGGCACGGGCACGGCCGCCGCGGCGGCTTACAGGAGCAGGGGGCGGGAGATGGATACCGAGCCCGCTCTTCGTTTCGTCACGGCCTCGCTTCATGTCGATTACCTCAGGCCGACGCCGATCGACGGGCCGCTGGAGCTCAGGGGGCGGATCGAGGAGATAAAGGAGAGAAAGGTCGTTGTGACGGAGACGCTGTCGGCCGGCGGGGAGATATGCGCGAGAGGGCGCGTGGTGGCCGTGTTGATGCCGGACGGGATGGCCCCGAAGAAATGACCGGAAGGCGGCTGGCGGCCGCCCGCCGTGCGGAATTTAAAAAATGGGTGTTGACATCTTTTCTCACAGCCAGCAAAATCGCTCCAACAGCAACTGAAAAACGCGGACATTAGAAGGGGGACAGCATGGCGAAGTTGTTTTCGGCGACTGCTTTCTGCCTCGCGGCCCTTATCGCGATCCCTGCAGTCGCGAAGGCGGGGGAACCGCAGATCTCCACCAGCGGCTCAGGAACGGTCCTCGCGTCTCCGGACAGGGCCCAGGTCGATTTTTCCATCATCTCGAGAGCGAAAAGATCCGAAGAGGCGTCCTCTGTGAACGCCGCCGTAAGCGGGAAGGTTTACAGGAAGCTCGAGGAGATCGGTTTCGCGCGCGAGACTGTTTACACGGTCCATTACGGCGTCAACACCGAATACGGCCCGTTCGTGGCCGGCAAAAGGCCCGAGGTCACCGGTTTCGCGGCCGTTCACAGGATGAGGGTGCTTACCGGCGATCTCAGGATGGCCGGAAAGATCATCGACGCCGTCATGGACGCGGGAGCCGCGGAGATAGACGGCATAACCTTCACCTCCTCGAAGATGGACAGCCTGAGGCAGGCGGCCCTTGAAATCGCCGTAAGGAACGCGATCGGCGACGCGGGGGCGATGGCGAGGGCGGCGGGCGGATCCCTCGGAGAGCTGATCGAACTCGCGACCCCCGAGGCCCAGCATTATTTCCCAATGGAAAGCATGGCTTTGAAATCGAGATCCTTCGACGAGGCTACATCGATCGTCGCGCAGGAGATCTCGGTGACGGCCACCGTCGCGGGGCGTTGGCGCTTCGTCGAATAGTTCGGCTCAAGGGGGTAAAAAAGAGTCATATATATTCTTGACAATAATTACGGATGATTCTATCGTGTCCCGAGGCAAGGTTATGGAAGGAGGTCTGAAGGTGAAAAGAGTGTTTTATCTTTTCCTGGTTATCGCGGTTCTGGTGACGGCCGTAGCCACGGCTGAAGCGGGCCGCTGCAACAAACAGAAGGACAGGAAGGCTCCCGAGTTCGGGATCACCCCCTGCCAGGTTTTCGCGCCATGGCCGTACAAATGCAAAAAATGCGGGGATCTGGACAATGACGGGATCGACGACTGCATCGACAAATGCGCCGGCACTCCGGCGATGGCGACGGTCGACGAGAATGGATGCCCCTCCGACTCCGACGGCGACGGCGTGTACGACGGGATAGACAAGTGCCCCGATACTCCGGCGGGCGCGAAGGTCGACGCGGAAGGGTGCCCGTACGATACCGACGGCGACGGCGTCTATGACGGCATCGACAAATGCCCGGACACCCCGAAGGGCGCGACCGTCGACGCGGCGGGCTGCCCGATGGACAGCGACGGTGACGGCGTCTTCGACGGCATCGACAAGTGCCCGGACACCCCGAAAGAACTGGCCGTGGACGAATTCGGATGCCCGATCAAGGTCAGCGAAACGGAGACGAAGTTCCTCGATACGGGTGTGATCAGCACGTCCGCCATCAACTTCAAGTTCAACAAGGCCGAGGTCACCCCTGAATCCTATCCGGTGCTCGACGAGATCGGGGGGATTCTGGTTAAATGGCCGGAGCTGAAGGTCGAGATCGGC
>JALOPX010000067.1 GCA_025453655.1 Candidatus Krumholzibacteriia bacterium | reverse complement strand
CGAGCCGCCCTTCCTCGTGACGCGCGCGATCTCGCCGAGAGCCTTCGCTGGATCGGAGAAATGCTCCATGGAATCGTTCGCTACGACGAAATCGAAGGAGCCGTCGCGGAAGGGAAGGGCCCGCGCGTCGCCGCACGCGACGTCGATCCGGCGCCCCCTCACGCCGGCGAATGAGGCCGCGCCCGCGCAATTGAGCGGATCGATGTCGACCCCAGTCACCAGGGCGCCGGCGCCCTTTTCGGCGTAAACGACGGTCTTGCCTCCGAGGCCGCACCCGATGTCGAGGAGCCTTCCCCCGCCGATCCCCCCGAAATACGCCGGATACCGTTCGACGAGGGCCATGCCGGTCCGGTACTCCCATTCTGAATAGGCGGGCGCCGATTCGCGTCCCCCGACGCGGGGCCGCAGAAAAATCCTGTCGATCCTGTATATCAGTTCAGCGGGAATTCCGGCCATCGGGATTGTGTTCCTTCCGCCAGGTAATCGCAGTGAGGTACTGGTCGAATCCCGTCTTCTGATAGAGGCTGAGGCCCGGCTTGTTGTCGTCCTGCGTGCAGAGGGCGGCCGACAGCACCCCGGCGTCATGAATATACGCCAGCGCCCCCCGCATCAGCGCCTCCCCGATCCCCAGATGCCTCCGGCCCGAATCCACGGCGAGCATGTCGATCCATCCCGAAAAGGATTCGGGCCCCTTGGGAAGCATGCAGGTGCAGTACCCCTCTATCGCGCCTCCCTCGCCGGTCGCGACGAGTATCGCGTCGGCCCTCCCGGCGAAACTGTCCCTGATCCATTTCACGTGTACCGCGTCGGCGGCCTCGCGGCTGAAAAAGGAGTCCTTGTGAAACCTGTCGTAGCTGTAGGACCGGGCGGCCATCGCGCCGATCTCCTCTATGTCCTCCTTCACGGCCTTCCTGAGCTTCACCGGCGCGTCCTGCCTGATCTGCGCCTTGGGATCGATTCCGGTGAAAGCGGCAAGGTAGATGATCCTTTCGAGCTTTTCGAAACCGGCCGAGGCGAGAAGATCCCCCTTCCCGAGCGACACCGAATGGCCCTCGGGGATTCTCATAGTCGTATAGTCCACACCGCGCCGCGCGGCCTCCCCGTTCCACATTTCGAACATGGCGGGAAGGCCTCGCCCGGCGGCCATCACTATCCTGGCGCACCTCGCCTTCGTCACCTCGGTATCCCAGGGAAGCTCCTGCCAGAGAATGAGCCCGTCGATCGCCCCTTCGCTCGTGTGCGCGATCCCCTCCATCTCCCCGCTTCGAAGCAGGGAGAGGATGCGCGACGCGGCGAAATATATCCCGGTTCTCGTCGTCGGCTTGAGCCCGGCGGCAGCGGCAAGTACGGTCGACCACGAGACGGAGAAGATGAACTCCCCCGTCCCGTCGAGCTCCGCTTCGCGAAGTATCCTTGTTTCCTCCATCAAATGCGCGTCACAACCCCCGCCGCGGCCCGGGCCGCCGCCGGGATTATTCCGCCGCCCCCCTCTTCGAATCGAAATACATGTAGAGGCAGAGCCCCGTGAAGAGAATCACGCTGAGAAGGCCGCCCATCGAAGTCTCGCCGAATCCGGTGTGCAGGAACTCGTTCCATCCGAAGAAGGCGACGAGGGCGCTTACGACACCCATCAGCGCGCCGCCGGCGATGAAACCGGAGGCTATGAGGGTGCCCCTGTCCTTCCTCTTCGACGCGACCTCCTCCTTTTTGCTGCTGCGCCCCACGAAATGCGCGACGAGCCCGCCTATGAAAAGCGGCGTCACGAGCTGTATCGGAAGGTACATCCCGAGCGCGAAGGAAAGAGGCGATATCTTGAGAAGCTCCAGTATGACCGCTATCACCCCGCCGGTGATGTAAAGCCCCCATGGAGTCTGCGTGTCCGACATCAGCGTCTGTATCACCGCCGCCATGGCGTTCGCCTGCGGGGCCGCCATCGGCGTGTTCCCCGTGAAGCCGTATACCCTGTCGAGAAGCATGATCACGCCGGTCACGCTCGCCGCCGCCACGATGATCCCGAGGAACTTGTATCCCTCCTGTTTGTACGGCGACGAGCCGAGCCAGTAACCGACCTTGAGGTCGGTGATGAACGACCCCGCCGTCGAAAGGGCCGTGCAGACGACCCCGCCTATGATGAGAGCCGAGACCATCCCCGCCGGGCCCGAGAGGCCCGCCTTCACGAGAATCAGGCTCGAGAGAATCAGTGTCATAAGGGTCATCCCCGACACGGGGTTCATCCCCACTATCGCGATCGCCCTGGCGGCCACTGTCGTGAAGAGGAAACTGATAACGCTCACCACGATGAGCGCTATCACCGCGATACCCCACGAATCGACGACTGCGAAGCCGAAGAAGAGAAGGACGACGAGAAGGGTGATGATAAGAGCCCCGATCACTATCGACATGTTGAGGTCGGTGTCGGTCCTCTCGGTTTTGGCCGCTCCGGCACCCTTGCCGGCGAACATCTCCCTGATCCCGACGCTGAACGACGAGACGATGATCTTCGAAGACTTGATCACCCCGATGATCCCCGCCACCGCGATCCCGCCGATCCCTATGTGCCGGACGTAATTGACAAAAATCTCCTCGGGCGACATCTGCGATACCGGCCCGGCCGCCGACCCGAGGAACGATCCGAGGTGCGGCGCGAGGAGCCAGACGGCCGGTATGAATACGATCCAGGAAAGAAGGCTTCCGCATGTGATGATCGTGGAATATTTCATCCCGATGATGTATCCGAGCCCCATCACGGCCGCCCCGGCGTTCACCTTGACGACGAGCTTCGCCTTGTCGGCGACCGCCGCGAGGGGCGGCAGAAGGCGCGTCGAGATGACCTCGCTCCAGAACCCGAAGGTGGCGATGCAGAAATCGTAGAGCCCGCCTATAAGGGCTGCGACGATGAGGACCTTAGCCTGGTCCCCCCCCTTCTCGCCGGTGACGAGCACCTCGTTGATCGCCGTCCCCTCGGGGAAGGGAAGATGCCCGTGCTGCTCCTTCACGAAATATCTCCTGAGCGGGACGAGGAAGAGGATCCCGAGGAACCCGCCGAGAAGGGCCGATATGAAGGTCTGGTAGAACTTAAGATCGAGGCCGAGGATGATGATCGCCGGGAGGGTGAAGATCATCCCCGCGACGACCGCTCCGGAAGTCGACCCGATCGATTGTATGATGACGTTCTCGAGGATCGTGCTTCGCCTCTTGAAGAGGCCCCCAAGCCCGACCGCGAGGATCGCGATGGGGATCGCCGCCTCGAAAACCTGCCCTATCTTGAGGCCGAGGTAGGCCGCCGCCGCGGTGAATATGAAGGCCATGAGGAGGCCCATCGCGACCGAACGGACCGTGATCTCGGGTATGATCGTGCCCGCCGGCACGTACGGGACGTACTGCTCGCCGGGCTGAAGGACCTTGTACGCGTTGGCCGGCAGCCCGCCGGAGCCCTTTCTCTGTTCCATTTTTCCTCCTTGCCCCTGGCGTGGAGAGTTGAAAGACAGACAGCGCGGTTTGCCGGCCCGATAGTAGCACAGGAAAAGGACTTGGTGTCAATCGATTACTGGGGAGGAGGAGGGGGGACCAGTTCTGTATTGTTATATCGGAGCGTACTCTGTATACTGGGCCGTCGAATCGTAATCCGCGTCAGGCCCGCCGCGCATGAAACGGCGGAACGTGGAACAAGCGAAAATCCGGCGGCATGGTATGAATGGAAAATCGACACTCGCTGTATCTTCAATCGCTCTGACGGTTTTGTTTGCCGTCCTGAGCCTTTTTCCGGAAATCCTCCCCTTCCAGAGGATCCTTTTCTCCTTTTTCTTCATATACATTGTAATAGTCCCAGGGTTGCTCCTCTCGGCGCGGATCATTCCCGCGGCCACGGGATTGATCCACCTGATGGCGGCGCTCGTGTTCGGAACGGCTCTCTCATTCGCCGCGCTGTTAATCATAACGCTCGCCCGTCTGGACGTCACGACGATGCGTTTCATCATACCGGCGACAGTCGTGATCCTGGCCGTATGGCAGCCTAAACGAGTTACCGCCGGGAAAAAACCCGATGACACCTTCAATGCGGAAATGGATGTGAGCGGGGCTTTCTTCTCCCCGTGGCCCTCCTGGCAGGAAAAGCGCGCCGGTATAATCATCCTCCTTCTTCTCATGGCCGGGATCCTGTTTCTTGTCCTTTCCGGAGGCGATCCGGTACTTCTCACCGGTGATTCGCCCGACCACATCGCCTGGATATCGGCGATTTCCCGCACGCACGAGGCATTCCCGGACCGGTTCTACTACCCCGACGGCGGGATTCTGACGCATGACATCCGCAAGGGGATGATGCACGCGCTTCTCGGTTCCGTCAACGCGCTCACCGGCCGCGCCGACGCGTGGGCCATATGGCCGGTGGTGTCGGCGATAGGCGCCCTCTCAATGATTCTCGCACTTTATTGCGCGGGACTCGTACTTTTCAGCAGCCAGGCCACAGGGCTCGTCGCCGTCTTCATTTTCATTTTCCTCTACAGGGGCGGACTGGGCGGATATCACCTCGTTTCGACGGGAACAGGGTATTTGCTGGGTCGCGCTTATTACATCGCGGCCCTGATGACCGTCCCGGCGCTGCTTCGCTCCGGGGACAGGCGCCTGCTGCTGCTTTTATCGGCCGCCTCGATAGCCGCAACGGGAGCTCACATAGCGCATTTTGTCGTTATCGCCTTCATGTGCGCCGTCGTGTTCATTCTCCTTTTCACTGCAAAGAAGCGCGGCAGAAGGTCGTTCACGCCGCTGTCCTGGATTCTGATCCCCGCCGCGCTGGTAGCCGCGGTCAATATTCCCTACCTCCTCCTGCGCTATTTCAGGGACTATGCCCCGGCGAACCCCCTCCACACGCACACGCAGGGGGTCATGTACATCACGGAACGGTTCTTCGTGCTCAACCCGGTCGTTTTCATGCAGGAAACGGGGTTCACGGGCATTCTCGCCCTCGCCGCGCTCTTTATTCTCTGGAAGGCCTCCAGAAGAGACGATTCGCTGAGGTTGCTTTTTTCCCTGCAGATCGCCTACTACATCCTGGTTTTCACGCCGATTCTCTTTCCCCTTCTACATGAGAAACTGTCCTACCTTCTCATCAGGATGGAATTTGTCGCGCCCTCGATCATCGTGAGCTCATTTCTTATTACGGCACTGTGGAACGGGCTTCGAGGAACGAGGAGGAATATCGGCAGGTCCGCCCTGGCCGCCGGATGGCTGGCGGTGATTTTGTTCGCCGTTCTGCCGGCAGTAAACTCGATCCGCGCCTTCGCATATTCGCCGCATGAATACGGTCAAATACGGGCTCAAAGCGCCCTCGGCCTCTCCGATCTCTACGATCACATCAACAATAATATCGCCGGCGGGGGCGTCATACTGTCAGATCCGGTCACAAGCTTCAGCCTTCCGGCCTTCACGGCGCAGTACGTCGTCTGCCCCTACGACCAGCACTCTACACCGAACGATTCGACGGCGATCGAAAGGCTCAGGGACTGCCGGAGCGTCTTCTCCCCACTCGCGACGCCGCTGCTTGTCGCCCGCGCCATGGAGAAATACGGCGCGGATTACATCCTCGTCAACGGCCGCCTTCCCGGATCGATCAGGACGATGTACTGGCTGCCCGGGAGAGACGAAAGCCGGGCGCTTGTATCGATGCTCGAATCGGCCCCGGGAGTTTTCAACAAGGTATTTGAAGCCGACGAGGCGGTCCTGTTCAGATACGACCGCGAGATGGCGCACGCCTTTTCTCTCGCGGCGCATCCGCGGCCTTTCTTCGGGAATGAGCTTTCGCCGGAGGAGCTCGCCGGGGCGCGGGAATCGGGAGAAAAAGGGATCGTCATATCGCGGCTCGAGACCCGCAACAGCGTCGTAAAGCGGGGCGAAACCTTCGAGGCTGTCATTCACTGGGCGTTGAACGAACCGGTCTATTTCGGAAGTTACATGGCGCATGTCAGATTCGACACCGATTTCCCGAGGACCGCCTTCTACTGGCAATGGTACGGAAAGATATACAGAAAGATCCTGGAGAAAATAAAGGGCACCAGGTACCGCTTCAGGGCCGACAACCAGCCGCTCGGCGGCATCCTTCCCCCCGACACGTGGCCCCTGGCGACGGATGTCGCCGACAGCGTCGTCATAAAGATTCCGCATGACGCGGCGCCCGGCCTATATACGATATCGGTAAGAATGTCCCAAACGACCCAGTACCCGAATTACCGGGCCAAAGACATACTGACGGACGACGATTTCTTCAGCGGCACGAACGTCGGAAGGCTCATAATCGAATAAAGCGGAACCGGGGTGCGGATTTTGGCTTCGATGGCAAAAAGAACACTTATCCTGGTGATATGCCGGATCATGAACTTCGGCGTTGTGATACTCTCGCCGATATTCATGGTGAGACTGTTCGACGTGACCTCTTACGGGCAGTACAGGGAATTCGTCCTATATTACTTTCTACTTTCGGTGATACTGATCTTCTCGATACAAACCAACCCGATTTATTTCATCTCAAGATATCCCGGAAAGGAGCGCCAGACAGTCACGCACACCGCCCTGATGCTTCTCGCGGTATCGCTGATCGGCTCGGCGGCAGTCTATCTCGGCAAAGGCTTGATACTTTCGAGAACGAGTTACGATTTCATTCTTCCGCTCATCCTTTTTATCTTTTTCAATATAAACCTCGAATATTACGAGAGCTACTGCCTCGGGCGTAAACGCGCGGACCATGTGCTCTACTTCTCGGCCACGCGGGCAATCGTCAGGATGATAGCGGTCATAATTGTCGCATGGATCACTCGAAACATCATGGCCGTGATCTGGACCATAGTATTCATGGAAATCATCAAGTGCATGTTCGTGCTTTTCGCTTCCAGAAAGCTGTTCACCAGGCGGATCGAATTGCCGCTGTTCAAGGAGCAGTTGCGTTACATCGTTCCCATGGGATCAGCGGCGGCGATCGAGAGGACCAACACCGACATGGCCAAGCTGGTCGTATCCTCCACGATGGGCGCCAACATGCTGGCGATATACAGCATAGGCAATTATCAGGTCCCGATAATCCAGGTCGTTCGTTCGAGCATAATGGATGTTCTTTTTCCCGAGATGACGCAGTCTGACGAACACGACAGGATCGTTCTTTGGAAAAAGGCGACCATCGCCCTCTGTTTCCTGGTATTCCCCCTGTTCGTCGTCTTCTCCTGGTTCGCGAAGACCGTGATCGTGACTCTTTTCACCGAGCAATACGTATCGGCCGTGCCTATTTTCCAAATCTACCTCACGCTGATGCTGATCCAATGCTTCGACATGGGAATTCCACTGAGGGCGATAAACAAAACAATATATTTCGTGACCGGGAACATCGTCCTCCTCGTCGTCAATCTCGCCCTGATCGCCGTCCTTTTCCGATTAATGGGGATATATGCTCCTCCCATAGCATTCATAACCGGCACGCTGGTCTATACGATGTTTCTTGCGTGGAAAACCATGTCGATTTACGGGCTTCCCCTGCCCCAACTGGTCGTATGGAAAAAACTCCTCATCATCATTGCATCATGCGCCGCGGGCCTGCCTGTTCTATTCGCAGGAAGCATGATCCAAATGAATCCCGTGATAAAAGCGGTTGTCTTCTCAGCTATTTATCTTGGCGTGTATCTGCTTGTTATTACTAGATCGGGCATCGATGAGGTGAATATGATGCTCTCGAAATTCAGGAAGCAGTTCAAGAGGCGCTGACCATCCGCTTTATTCCCTCCTTTTAAATCAGTGGCGGGCGGGGAAACCTACAACAATATCTGCTCCAGCTCAAGATCAACGCCCATCGTTTCCCGCACCCTCGCCCTGACCTTTTCTATGAGAGCCGTGATGTCCGACGAGGTCGCCCCGCCGGTGTTGACGATGAAATTCGCGTGCCGCTCGCTGACCATCGCGCCCCCGACCCTCATCCCCTTGCAGCCAGCCTTCTCTATCAGGCGTCCCGCGTAGCCGCCTTCGGGGCGTTTGAAAACGGACCCGGCGTTGGGATAATCCAGCGGGAATTTCCCCGCCCTCTCCCTCCATACCCTGTCGATATTGTTTAGAATCGCCCTGCCGTCGCCGGCCGGCAGCTTGAAACGGACGCGCAGCACGACGAAGCCGCCTCCCGAAAAAAGGCTCCTGCGGTATCCGAATCCGAGGTCGGCTTTCGCCAACGTCTCCGTCCGGCCTGAGGAGGTGATGACCTCCACCGACTCGATACAGTCCGAGATGTTCCCTTCGTCGGTCCCGGCGTTCATGACGACCGCCCCGCCGACCGTCCCCGGTATGCCGGCGACCCCGTCCAATCCGCCGAAGCCGCGGGAGGCGCACCTTCTTATGAGGTCCTCCAGCATTATGCCGCAGTCGGCGGCGACCGTTCCGTCTTCGTATATATCGAGCGCCGCCGTCCCGGCCTTCGTGCAGACAACCAGTCCGTCGATGCCGCCGTCGGCCGCGATGACGTTGGAACCGGCCCCGATTATGACGAGGGGGATCCTTTCGCGGACGGCGAAACGGCAGACCCTCTCCAGTTCCCAGCTGTTGTCGGGTACGGCAAGAATCTTCGCGGCGCCCCCGGTCCGATAGGTGGTGTGGGCCGACATCGGCGCCCCCGGAACCACGGAGCCCTTCATGTTCGATCTTATCGCTTCTATAAATTCAGCATTCATGGTCGTCTTCAAAGGTTCTCGCGCGCATCGCCCGGCCGGAGACTTTCTCCGCGGCCCGCGGGCAGAATATTATTGTAAAGAACGGCTGTTTACTATAGTTTTTATGTTTTCAAGGCCTTTTCCGCGGGAAACCCGGAGGAAACGGGGATGGCGAAGAAGATTTTCCTGATCATTCTGCTCGGCAGCTCACTGCCGCTGATACTTCCCCTGCCGGGCTGGTGCGGTCTCATCTCCGGTTCGATACAGTCGTTCATACTCCCCGGATTCGTCCTTCTGCTTTTTATCGGCGACAGGGATAGGCACTGGTTTGACGACGTCGCCCTCTCCATCATTCTCTCGCCGCTTCTGCTGACAGTCTCGACTCTCGCGGTCATCGGATTCGGGCTCCCGATGGAACGATCGCTGAGGCTCTTCCTGTTTCTGTTTTATTTGCTACTCGGGATCGCTCTCGCGACGGGAAGATTCAAAAGGACCGAATCGAAACTGCGCGTCCCCTGGAGCATCCCTGTCATCTGCGCCGCTTTCTCCGGGCTGATAGCCGCCTGCTTCGCTATCAACCCGGATCTTCTCAGGCGCCTTGACGCGTGGTATCACGCATCACTGATCAGCGAGATCCTCGCACGGGGAGTCCCGCCGATGGAGCCACTGTTACCCGATTTCCCCGTAAAATACATGTGGTATTACCATTTCTTCATAGCATCCCTGATAAAACTCTCCCACCTTCCTCTCTTTGCAGCTATGGGGCTCTTCAACGTGATGGCGGCATTCTCATTTCCGTATCTTCTCGCCCGCTACGCGTCCTTTTTCACCAAGAACGCGAGGAAAATCACCTTTGCCACGCTAATGGCCTTGGCAGGGCTGGAATCGATAATCTGGTTCTTGTGGCCCGTCGAGCTGGCAAGGGCATTGACCGGAGACGTCAGGGGGATTGAAGAGGTCATCCGGATGTTCGGGAAGATCCAGTTTAGCAACTCAAACGTTATCTTCTCGCTGAGCCCGTACGGAACCTGGATGGTGAATCTTCTTGATAAATTTCTAACGATAACCGTGTTCAGCTATTCCCTGGGTTTTTTTCTTTTCGGCATTTCGTTGATCCTGGAGGCCTGGCGTACGGGAAAGGCCGGAATGCGCAACGCCGCCTTGCTTCTTCTTGCCGTATTCGGAACCACGATCTTTCATATCATCACCGGTGTAACTATGATCGGGACGGTGATCGGGGCGACCATTCTTACGGTCATTTACATGCGGTTCAGAAAAAGGACCGGGACCCCGACAGAGTTGTCGACGGTAATACCTTTGGTAGCGGTCGTCGGATTTGCTCTCTCCCTCCCTTTTTTAAAGGCCATGAACATGGGCTCCGGCACGGGCTCGGGAAATTTCGCCGCAGAGCATCTTCATTTCGGCTTGAAAAACTTCCTTACCATTTTTCTGCCATTTCTCATATTGATCGGCCCGATACGCGGAGCCTTTAAAAAATATTTTTCGCGACATGCCGCTCCCGAATTTATATTCCTCGCCGGCGCGATAATTTGTCTCCTGATTCTCAATATATTCGTCGATCTCCCGTCAGTGAACGAATCCAAATTCATCTTCCCGCTCTTTCTTCTGGCAGGCCCTCCCGTCTTCGTCGAGATCGTTGGAAGGATTAGAAAAAGCGGCGGGGCGAAAAGACGCGGCATGATAATCCTCGTCCTGTTCCTTTTTCTTCCAGCACCGGTTCTGACCTTCAGGGGGTTCATCATCGACAGGCCCGCCGACAAAACGGAGCTGAAGAGGGTGACCTTCCAGCCTCATGAAAGGGAAGCGTACGAATGGCTGCGGGACAACTCCTCCGTCGACGCCATCGTCATCGAGAACAACTTTTACAACCTCGCTCCGGTTCTCGCCCTCAGGCACAGTTTTAACTCCAGTATCGGGATCATCGACGTTCTCGGATATGACAGACGGGAGATAACCGCAATGGAAGAGGTTAAAGCGGATCTCTTTTCGGATAATCCCATTGCCGGAGAAACGGCATCGTATCTCAAAAATTTCAGCCGCGAGATTTACGTCGTCCTGCTCGACGAGGACATGAAGGAACATCCCGCGATGAGCGGCAAGTTCCTGTCCGATCCCGGGCGGTTCGAACAGGTTTTCAACAACGGGAAGACACAGGTATACAGATTGAGACAAGCCACCATCCAGCGAGGGAGTAAAAGATGATTAGAGAGAAGATCGATCAGGCGCCGGCCATCATGAAGGAAGAGAACATAGACCTCTGGCTGACCTTCGCGCGCGAAACCGAGGTCAACGGCGACCCGGCGCTGAACCTGATCCTCGGGGCCAACTGCACCTGGCAGTCCGCGTTCATGATACCCGCCAGGGGCCACGCGGTCGCCATCGTGGGAAGCCTCGACGAGGCGAGGATAAGAGAGGTCGGGGCTTATGAGGTGATCGGATACAAAGAGGGGATCGGCGGCGTACTTCTCGATCAATTGGAGAAGTTCTCGCCTGAAAAGATAGCGATAAACTTCTCCGAAAGCGACAAGATGTCCGACGGCCTGTCCCACGGCATGTACCTCACCCTCGAAAAATACCTCAAAGGGACGCGATTCGAGAAGTCGCTCGTCAGCTCCGAGGGGATAATATCGAAGCTCCGCGGGCGGAAGAGCCCCGAAGAGATACGCAGGATAAAGAAGAACGTCGATCTCACCGAGAGGATATTCGATCGCGTCACGGGCTTCATGAAACCCGGGATGACGGAGAAGGAGGTCGCATCCTTCATCCTCGCGGAGGTCGAAAGGGAAGGGGTCGAAACCTCCTGGGAGCGTGAGCAGTGCCCGTCCGTCTTCACAGGGCCCGAATCGGCCGGGGCCCACGCGGGGCCGACCGACAGGAAGATCGAAAAGGGGCACGTCCTCAACATCGACTTCGGGACGCGAAGCGAGAAATACTGCTCCGACCTTCAGAGGACATGGTATTTCCTTCGCGACTGGGAAAAGGAGGCGCCCCCCGAGGTAATGGGACCCTTCGACACGATCAGGGACTCGATCGCCCTCGCGGCCGAAAGGATAAGGCCCGGGATGGAGGGGCGCGAAGTGGACGCCATAACGAGGAATTACATCACCGGGAAGGGGTATCCGGAGTTCCCGCACGCGACCGGCCATCAGGTCGGTCAGGCCACCCACGACGGCGCCGGTCTTCTATGCCCGGTGTGGGAAAGGTACGGCAAGCTCCCCTTCCTGAAGATCGAGGAGAACCAAGTTTACACGATCGAGCCGAGAATAAACATACCCGGATTCGGGATAGCCA
>JALOPX010000066.1 GCA_025453655.1 Candidatus Krumholzibacteriia bacterium | reverse complement strand
CGCCGCGCTGAACACGACCGGCACGGTTACCGGCGTTCTCGGCGGCCTCTGCGCGGACGTCTACGGCATCGTCGACGCCGGCGACGCCAACGTCTGCGATTATGACACGCTCACGATCATCGCGTGGGACGCCGCGACTGGCACCGTTTATGACACCTGCGTGCAGGTCGTCCACGTCGTCGAGCCGGTTCCGGTACCTCTCTTCACGACCCCGGTTGTGACGATCCTGGTTCTTGCCATGATCCTCGCCGCCGCCGTCATCATGAAGAGGACCGCGATAAGCAAGGCCTAGGAATCAACGTGCCTGCTCGGTCTTTAACGTGAGGTAACAGAGTATTTCGACGGGCCATGGAAAGAAGCCGGAAGGTGAAAACAGAGAAATTCGGAAGGTGAGATCCTTCCGGAGCGAGTTTGTTATCTTTCTCGTTCTCTTTTTCGTCATCTGGCTTCTTTCCTATATTTTAACCAAATCGAGTCCCGGGTTCCTCGTTCTCGCGCAGAATTTCGTCGCGAAGGAGGTCGCCTGGTGCCTCTCCCTGCTCCGGTACAAATTCACCCTCGATGGCAGCACCTTCACCTTCTACACGGCTCACGGCGGCGAGCGCCTGCTCGTCATAGCCGAATGCACCGGCGTCTACACGACGATAATCTACATCTCCCTCATCGCCGCGTATCCCGCGAGGATCCGTGAAAAACTGGCGGGCCTTCTCCTCGGAGTGCCCGCGATTCATCTTTTGAACCTCGCGAGAATGGTCTTCATTTCCATTGTGCTCTATCACCGGCGCGACCTTTTCGATTTCTTTCACGGATACCTGTGGCAGGTCGGATTCGTTATCTTCATGCTCCTTCTGGTCATCTTCTGGATGACGAGGATGGTGAAGCCCCGCGGCGGGAAGGGCGCGCGGGAGATTCCGGGAAAGGGGTGATGCGCGTGGCGAACGGGAACGATTCCGCCAACAGGGAAGGCGGCTCCGGGAGGCGTTTCGGCAGCCTGCCCGTTTTCTTCCTGAGGTTCCTGGCCTTTTCCACCCTGCTCTACCTGATCCACCTGAAAGCCGGGTTCATCTACATGCGGGTCGTGGCGTGGGGGGCGTCTCCGCTTCTCGCGATCTTCGGGAAAAAGCTCGTGCTGGCGAACGCTTTGAAGGTGACCGAGGAAATCTCCCTCAACCCCGTCGTTTATCTTTCCCTGGTCGCGGCGGTCGCAGGGGTTTCATGGAAAAAACGGATCAGGCCCGCCGTGGCCGGATACCTGATACTCACCGCCGCCAATATCCTGACGGTCTTTCTCGTCTTCATGAGCGCATATCTTAACGACGAGCGGCTCTGGGCCGGCACCGAATTTTTAAACCTTACGATCAATTTCTTTCTGCCGTTGCTTCTCTGGTTCGTCCTGATGCCGATCCGGGACATCTTCCCCTTCAGGAATTCCTGATCTTCAGCCGGGGCCCCTCGGGCCGGTCTTCTATCACCCAGCCAAGTTCGAGGACGCGCGCGCGGAGCCGGTCGGCCGAGGCCCAGTCACGCGACCTTCGCGCCTCCTCCCTCTGCGCGGCGAGCTCCGCCACCTCGGGAGGAACGCTTCCCGAAGCCCGCGGGAGTCCGTCCCTGAAAAGGCCGAGTATCTCGTCGAAGATCCCGAACAGCGAGAGCAGGGCGTTCCTGGCCGATTCGTCCCCCTCCACCGCCGCGGGGTCCTCGGACTTCACCCTGTTCACCTCCCGGACGAGCCTGAATATGTGCCCTATGGCCTCGCCGCTGTTGAAATCGTCGTCCATCGCGGCGAGGAAATCATTCTTCACCTGCGCGGCGGTGTCGATCAGCTTACGCCCCCCCTCCGTCCCGCCCGCGGCAGCGGAACCGCCGCCCCCCCTGCCCGCCTCGTCGAGATACTCGCAGAGGTTCCTTATCCTCTCGAGCCCCGCCTTCGCCTCCTTCAGCCTCTCGCGCCCGAACTCCGTCGTGCTCCTGAAATGGGTCGACAGAAGGTAGAAGCGGACGACGTCGCCGGGGAATTCCCGGCATATATCCTCTATCGAGAAGAAATGCCCGGTCGATTTGGACATCTTCTCGCCCTGAAGGTTCAGGAGGCCGTTATGCATCCAGTACCTGACGTACGGCCGGCCCGTCGCCGACTCGCTCTGGGCGATTTCGTTCTCGTGATGAGGAAAGACGAGGTCGAGCCCCCCGCCGTGCATGTCGAGGGTTTCGCCGAGGTATTTCATCGACATCGCCGAGCACTCGATATGCCAGCCGGGGCGCCCCCTGCCCCAGGGCGAGTCCCACGCCGGCTCCCCCTCCTTCGCCCCCTTCCACAGGGTGAAGTCGAGGGGGTCCTCCTTCGTCTCTCCCACCTCTATCCTCGCCCCCGACTGCAGCTCGTCGACCCGGCGGCCCGAGAGCTTCCCGTAGAAGGGGCAGCCGCGAACCCGGAAATAGACGTCGCCGCCGGAACCGTAGGCGAGCCCCTTCTCCTCGAGGCTCCTTATCAGCGATATTATGTCGCCGATATGCTCCGTCGCCCTGGGGTAGATGTCGGCGGGGGTGATGTTCAATTCCTTCTCGTATTTGAAATATTCCCCGATGTTCCTTTCGGCCACCTCGTGGAAATCGATCCCCTCTTCGACGGCCCTGGCGATTATCTTGTCGTCGACGTCGGTGAAATTCTGCAGGTAGGTCACCTCGTACCCCTTGAACTTCAGGTATCTCCGGATCATGTCCCCGGCGACGAAGGCCAGCATGTGCCCCATGTGCGGCTTGTCCTGCACCGTCATGCCGCAGAAATATATCCCTACCCGGCCCTCGTTGACCGGCCTGAATTCCTCTTTTTTCCTTCGAAGTGTGTCGTAGACCTTCAGGGTCATCTCTCCGCCTTTCTCTCTCGATTCGATCCCGGGGGCGGAGGCCGCCTCCCGCAGTGAGGGCCGGCGGCGGGAGCCGCCTTTCCCGGCCTTTTCCCGCCGCGGGTTTCGCGTACCCGCACCGGCGGCCGGCCCGGCGCCGTGCGCCGGGCGCGAACCATTTTCTATATGAATCCGCCCACCGTCTTCCCGTCGAGCGTCCTTACCACCTCGACCATCAATTTCACCGTGTTGTCGAAATCCTTCCGGCAGAGGATGCCGGCCTGGCTGTGAATATATCGCGTCGGTATGCCGATGACAAGGGTCGGCACTCCCGCCTCGTTGAGGTGAACCTTGCCGCCGTCGGTCCCCCCGAAGGGGATCGCGCTGAAATGGTGCGGGATCTTTTTCCTCTCGGCCACGGCGGCGACGTGGTCGCGGAGCCTGACGTTCGGTATCAGGGTGGCGTCGTAGACGCAGATGGAGACCCCCGCCCCGAGCGATTCCACGCTCCCGTCGGGGGAGCCGGGAAGATCCTGCGCGATGTTCACGTCGATCGCGAAGCAGAGATCGGGGGCTATGCTGTGTCCGCTCGTGACCGCGCCCCTGAGCCCGACCTCCTCCTGCACCGTCCCCGCGCAGTAGACCGCGTTGGGAAGTTTGTACTTCGAGAGTCTCCTCATTATCTCGACGAGCGCGACGCACCCGGCCCTGTCGTCCCAGGCCTTGGCCATGTAGGTCCCGCCCCCTTCGAGGACGGTGAAGGGCGCTTCGGGAACGACCGGGTCTCCCGGGCGGATGCCGAGGGACTCCGGTTTCTTTTTCCCTGTCAGCCCGACGTCTATATAGAGATCCTTCGACTTCATCGGGCGGTCCCTCTCCTCCTTGTCCATGTGGAAGGGGCTCTTCGAAGCCACGACGCCCATGATATCCTTCTTCGAGGTCCTTATCCTGACGGGAAGGCCGATCAGTCTCGGGTTCCACCATCCTCCGAGGGTGTTGAACCTGATGAAATTCCCGGTGAAGTGGGAGACCATCAGGCCGATCTCGTCCATATGCGCCGCCAGCATTATCCTCGGCCCCCTGGGGCCCCCCTTGAGGCGGCCTATGAAGGAACCGAGCCTGTCCCTGCTGATCTCCGCGATCGGCTCCAGCTCCTTCTTCATCAGCCCGAAGACCTCTTCCTCCGCCCCCGAGACACCCATCGCCCCGGTGAATCTTTTCATCAATTCTTCGACTCGGTCCATTTCACTCCCCTTTTCTCCCTCTTTCCAGGGCCATGACGCATATCTTCTCGACGAGGTCGCCGAACGATATCCCGGCCTGGGCGGCCGCCATCGGGACGAGGCTGAGTTTCGTCATCCCCGGAAGGGTGTTGACCTCGAGGCAGAAGGGCTCCCCCCGCTCGTCGACGCGGAAATCGACGCGGGCGTAGTCCCTGCACGAGAGGGCCTCGCAGGCGAGGAGCGCTTCGCGCTTCAGCCGTTCCGCCCATTCCGCCGGGATCGACGCGGGCGCCTCGTACCTGCTCGATCCCTTCGTATATTTGCTCTTGTAGTCGTAGAAGCCCCCGGACGGAATTATCTCGACAACGGGAAGCGCCGCTCCGTCGAGGACGGCGACCGTCATCTCCCTGCCCGGCACGAACCTTTCGATCATCAGCTCATCCCCGAACCTGAAACCGAGTTCGAGCGCCCCCTCCAGTTTCGAAGGCTCCGGCACGAAGGAGAACCCGACGCTCGAGCCCTGGCAGTTCGGTTTCACGACCGCCGGGAATCCGGGCCCCTTCTCGATCCGTCCGGCCACCCTTCGAATATCGGCTCCTTCCGCCCGGCGCACGAGAATATGCGGCGCGGCCTGCACCCCCGCTTCCCTGAAAAGGGCCTTGGCCCTGTCCTTGTTCATCGCGAGGGCGCTCCCCAGTATCCCCGTCCCCGTATAAACGGCTCCCGCCGCCTCGAGAAGCGCCTGCACGGTCCCGTCCTCGCCGGAGCCCCCATGAAGCGCTATGAAAACGACGTCGGCGCCGCTTATCCCTTCCCCCGTCAGCCAGTCGAAGGCCCTGCGGCCCCGGACCTTCCCGATCGCCTCCGGCGGCTTCTCACCTATCTTCGCGTCCGCGGGATCGTCCCGCATCCCGTCGGGAAGGGCCGGATCGACCGGCCATACCTCGTGCCCCCTGTTCCTTAATGCCTCCATCACCCCGGCCGCGCTCGCGATCGATACGTCGCGCTCCGGGGAATCTCCGCCGAGAAGAACGGCGATTCTCATTTTCCTGCCACTCATCGCGCTTCCGCCTCTTCCTCCGGGCCGCGTTCGCCGCGTCCCGGTCCGATTCACGCGCCGGGTCGCGCCGCGGCCCCCGCGAGCGCGCCGAGCACGTCGTCCCGTCCTCTGATCTCGAGTATCGACACGAGGTCCGGCCCGTGGGCGAACCCCGTCACCGCCACGCGCAGCGGCATGTATAGATCCTTTCCCTTTACCCCCTCAGCCTTTCCCGTCGACTTTATCGCCTCCCTGATCCCGTCTCCGCCCCATGGGTCGAGCCCGCCGAAGGCCGAGATGAAGGCGCCGAGAAGGGCCCCCTTCCCCCCCAGCATCTCCGCGGCCCCGGCCTCGTATACCGGCGCGCCCGGCACAAAGGGGGCGGCCTCCCTCTCCAGCATCGAAAGGCAGGGGAGGTTTTCCGAAACGATGTCGAAGATACGGGCCAGCTCGTCCCTCCCGTACCTCTCCTTCAGTTTCGCGGGGAAGAAGGGCATGGCGGCTTCGAGGTACCGCCCCGCCCCCCCGGCGCGGATATGGTTGGAGGAAATCCAGTTCAGCTTGGCCTCGTCGAAGATGCTCGGGCTGTCGGAAACCCTGCCGAGATCGAATTCCTCCGTCAACTCCTCCATCGACATTATCTCATTTCCCCCCTTCGTCGACCACCCGAGGAAGGCGAGATAGTTGACGAGGGCCTCCGGGGGGTACCCCTTATCCCTGTAATCCCTTATGTTGGGCGCTCCGTGCCGTTTGCTCAGCTTCGTCCTGTCGGCGCCCAGTATCAGGGGAATATGCGCGAACCTCGGCATCGCCATGCCGAGCGCTTCGTATATCATGACCTGCCTGAGGGTGTTCGGAAGATGCTCGGCGCCCCTGATGACATGCGTTATCTTCATCATGGCGTCGTCCACCGCGGCGGCGAAATTGTATGTCGGAAGGCCGTTCGACCGGAGGATCACGAAATCCCCCACCATCTCCGTCGGGAAGGAGACCTCCCCCCTCGCGATATCGTCGATCTTCCTGACGGGATCGCCGCCCACGAGGAACCTCACGCTCTCCGGGAACCCCTTCGCCCTCATCGCCTCCCTCTCCGCCCCGCCGAGGTTCCTGCAGGCGCCGTCGTACTGCGGCGGCTTTCCCGCCTTCATCATCTCTTCGCGTTTCGCCTCGAGCGCCTCGTCGGTGCAGAAACAGGGGAACGCCTTCCCCTCCGACACGAGCCTCGTCGCGAATTCCCTGTACGTCCCCGTCCTTTCCGTCTGCCTGTACGGCCCGTAATCCCCCCCCGCCCCCGGCCCCTCGTCCCATGTCAACCCGAGCCAGCGAAGGTCCTCGAGGAGCATCGTCTCGAACTCCCCTGTCGACCTCTCGCTGTCGGTATCCTCGATCCGGATAATGAACGAGCCCTTCGCGTGCCTCGCGAAGAGCCAGTTGAAGAGGGCGGTCCTCGCTCCCCCCACGTGCAGATACCCCGTCGGGCTCGGCGCGAACCTGACCCTTGTTTCGCTCACTCCACCCAGTCCTTTCAATATCCGCCGGCCGCGCGAATCGGACCCCGCTCCACTGCCGTCCCGAAAGGGCATCGCGCGCCGGGCCGCGTCATTTTTTCCCGACGAGGACGACCGCGGTGGCGGCGATCCCCTTTTTCTCCCCGATGGGGCCGAGGCCTTCGCCCCTCGTGGCCTTGACCGAGACCTCCCCGGGCTGCGCGCCGAGGCAGCCGGCTATCACTTCGATCATCCGCTCCCTGTAGGGCGCGAGCCGCGGCTCCTCCGCGTGGATTATGCAATCGAGGTTGACGAGCCTGTATCCCTTTTCATCCATCATCGCCGCGACCCGTTCCAGCAGGATCGTGCTTGAAATATTTTTATACTCCGGCGTGCAGGGAAAATGCTCGCCGAGATCGCCGAGGCCGAGGGCCCCGAGAATCGCGTCGCATATCGCGTGAAGAAGGACGTCGGCGTCCGAATGCCCGTCGAGCCCCGCCCCGCTCTCCACCCGCACGCCGCCGAGCATCAGAGGCCGCCCCTTCACGAGGGGGTGAATGTCGTACCCTATCCCTATCCTCGCCGCGCCGCTCAATCGACCATCTCCCCGTCGGACATGGCGAGCTTTTTCCCGGCGAGGAAACTCGCCATGATCTCGAGATCCTCCTTCACGGTGACCTTGATGTTCCAACGTTCCCCCTCCACGACCTTCACGGTCATGCCCGCGGCCAGCACGAGGGAGCTTTCGTCGGTCGAGGTCGCGATGACATCCCCGGATGTGTCGTAAGCCTTCTTCAGCACATCCATCCTGAACGCCTGCGGGGTCTGGATGCCGACGACCCCGCCCCGCGGGACTATGCTCTCGAGCTCCTCGCCCCTGAGCCTCGCAAGCGTGTCGGTCGCCTGAAGCGCGGGAACGGCCGCCCCGTGCTCGCGCGCCCCCGAGACGACCCTTTCGATCAGGCGGGTCGAGACGAACGGCCTGCACGCGTCGTGTATGAGAACGATGTCCGCCCCTTCGGCTTCAGCCAGGCCCCTTCGGACCGATTCCTGCCTCGTCTCCCCCCCCGCCACGACGCGAATCGACCGGTCCCCGATCTCCGCCGAAAGGATCTCCGACGCCTTCTCCTCCCATCCCGCCGGAACCATCACGACGAAGCGGCTTATCCCCCCCCAGTCCCTCAGGCAGTCGAGGGATCTCGAGAGGAGCGCCCGCCCCTCCACCCTGAAGAAGCTTTTCGGCAACTCCCTCCCGAATCTCAGCCCCCTGCCGGCGGCGGCGACGAGACATACTATGTTCGTTTTTTCCATGTCACCATCATCCCTCGTTGCGTCATGGGTTTTCGGCGAATCAGAATATCTCCACCTTGAGATATTTCCCGGGGTTCTTTTTTATGTCGGCCACGAGCTCGTCGAGCCCCGTGATCGCCTTTTCGAGCTTGTCGAGCAGCTCTCGATCCTGCACGAGAGCCCCCAGGGTATTGTCGCTGGTTTCCAGCCTTCTCGCTATCCCCCCGAGGGAGCGGGTCACCTCCGAGATGCCGGCGAGAAGCTCCGGCAGCTCGCCGCTCGCGCTGTCGAGACGGGCGAGAATGCTGTCTATCTTCGCCGAATTCCTCGCCAGTGTCGAGTCGACGCGGGCGGCGCTGTTGCCGAAGGCGTTCATGCCTTCGCTGATCGACGAAAGGTTCTCGTCGAGCCCTTCCCTGAGACTGCCGCTCACGGCCGCGAGGTTGTCCATGATTGTCGCTAGCCTGTCCCCGTCGGTCAGTATCCCCCCGAGCCTCTCGACCTCGTCAACGAGCCTCTGCAGGTTCTCCGCCGCGGCGCCGACCGCAGCGAGCGCCTCCGAGATCCCGGGGTCGTAGATCCCCTGCATGACCGCGCCCTCGGCGAGGCGCTCGCCGGAGGATCCGAGCAAGATCGAGACCGCCCTTTCCCCCATTATCCCCCTCGTCTGAAGAAAGATCTTCGAGTCGGCCGGGATGACGACCGACGTTTCGAGCGATATCGTTATGATCGCGTCCCTTTCCCTCAGCGCGACCTCCCTGACCTCCCCTTTTTCCACGCCGTTGACGTCCACCGCGTCGCCGCGGTCGATCCCGCCGACCATCGGGAATACGGCCTGTATCTCGTACGTCTTCCTGCCGACCTTGAAACCCTCGAACCACATCAGCCCGACAGTGAACACGAGGACGGCGACAAAGATGGTGAATCCGACGCGAATCTCAAGAGTCTTGTATTCCATTTACGGCTCCCGTTTTCCCGGGGGGATCAGAACGCCCCGATCGGGCCGTCCGCCCGCCCCTCGACGAACTGCCTTACGATTTCATTGTCCGTGCCGCGGATCTCTTCCGGGGTTCCCTCGTATATGATCCGCCCCTCGTGAAGCATCGCGAGGCGGGTCGCTATCTTGTAGGCGCTTCCTATGTCATGAGTGACCACGACCGAGGTGATGTTCAGCCCGGTCTGAAGATCCCTTATGAGATTGTTGATCACATCCGACATGATCGGATCGAGCCCGGTGGTCGGTTCGTCGTACAGAACGACCTTGGGATCCATCACGACCGCCCTCGCGAGGCCGACCCTCTTCTTCATCCCCCCGCTCAGTTCCGACGGATACCTGTCCTGGGCGCCCTCGAGGCCGACGATCCGCAGCTTGTCGGCGACCGTTTCCCTTATCTCGTCCTCGTTTTTTCCAGAGTGCTTGACCAGCGGCAGGGCGACGTTCTCCTCCACGGTCATCGAATCGAACAGGGCCGAACCCTGGAAAAGCATACCAAAGTGCATTCTCATTTGGAACAGTTTTTTCCTGCTAAATTGCGTGATATCTTCGCCTTCAAAGAATATCCGCCCCTCGTCGGGCTTGAAGAGCCCGGTGATGTGCTTCAGCAGGACGCTTTTCCCGCACCCGCTGCGCCCCATTATCACGAGTGTCTCCCCGTGGGCGATATCGAGGTCGACCCCGGAGAGGACCTGTTGCGGACCGAACCTCCTCCTGAGGTTCCTTATCTCAATTATCGGTTCATTTCTCATCGCGCCGCCCCGGCCGCGCGCGCCGCGCCTGCCGGCCCCCGGGATCTTTCTCAGCCCGGCCCGAAAATGATCTTGAATATGAGGAACGCCAGAAGGTAATTGGCGACGAGGATGAGAAGGCAGGAGGCGACGACGGCCTTCATCGTGGCCATGCCGACGCCCTCCGCCCCTCCCTTCGTCGCGAATCCGTAATAGCATCCCATAAGGGCTATGATGAATCCGAAAAAGAAGGTCTTTATCAGCCCGCCGACGAGGTCCTGATACTTGAACAGAAGCCTCAGCCCGCTCTCGAAGACGTTGACGCTGACTCCGAGGGAGATCTTCGCGACGACCATCCCCCCGATGATGGCGAGAAAATCGGAGAATACCGTCAGCACCGGAAGCATCAGGATGGCGGCCGCAATCCTCGGCAGCACGAGGTACTCGACCGGGTCTATCGCAATCATCTCCATCGCGTCGACCTGCTCGGTCACCTTCATCGTGCCGATCTCCGCGGCGATCGCCGCGCTCACCCTTCCGCCGACGACGAGAGCCGTCAGAACCGGTCCCAGCTCGAGTGTGACCGATTTGCCGACCACAGCCCCGAGGTACCTCAGCGGCACGAATCCCTGGAACTGGTAGGCCGCCTGGACCGCCGTGACGGCCCCGACGAAGATGGATGTGACGAGCACGAGCGGAATCGACCCGGTCCCGATACGGTCCATCTGAATCAGCATGTTCCGGAGATTGCGCGGAAGCTTCGGCAGCGTCTGGTTGACGCGGCAAAGAAGTATGAAGACTCCCCCCACCTCTTCGAAAAACAGAAGGAAGGGCCTGCCGAGCAGGATGAAAAATCTCAAATCGACCTCCGCCGTCCCGCCCCGGCCCGTCCCCCCGCCGGCCCGGAGCGTCCAGTGCCGCGCAGGGTCAGAATGGCTCGGCGATCTCCGCCGAGTCCACGGTCGCCATCGAACGGAACCGGGTGAATTGCTTCTCGAAGATCAGGTTCACCGTCCCCGTCGGGCCGTTTCGCTGTTTTCCGATTATGAGCTCCGCCTTTCCCTCCTTCTCGGGATCGCCGGGATCGTAGAGCTCCGGCCTGTAGAGGAAAAGGACGAGATCGGCGTCCTGCTCGATGGCTCCCGACTCCCTCAGGTCCGAAAGCATCGGGCGTTTGTCGCCGCCCCTCGATTCGACGGCCCTCGAAAGCTGGGAGAGGGCGATGACGGGAACGTTCAGCTCCTTCGCCAGCGCCTTGAGGGACCTCGAGATCGACGAGATCTCCTGCTGCCTGTTCTCGCTTCTCTCGCTGACCCTGGCGAGCTGGAGATAATCTATGACGATAAGGGAAAGGTCGTACTCGGCCTTCAGCCTTCTCGCCCTTGCCCTCATGTCGAGGGTGGTTATCGCGGGGGTGTCGTCTATGAATATCTGCGCCTCGGACAGAAGCCCGGCCGCGTTCGTCAGCCTCTCTATGTCCTTCGCGGAGGTGAACCCCTTGCGGACCTTCTGCGCGTCGACCTGCGCCTCGGCGCAAAGGAGCCGCTGGACGAGAAGCTCCTTCGACATCTCCAGGCTGAAGATCGCGACTGGCTTCTTCTCCTCGAGCCCGACGTGCTGGGCGATGTTGAGGGCGAAGCTCGTCTTTCCCATCGAGGGGCGGCCCGCGACGATCATCAGGTCGCTCGGATGCATCCCCGCCGTGTATTTGTCGAGATCGATGAACCCGGTCGAAAGGCCGGTGACGCTCTCGCGCGTCTCGTGAATCCTCTGAATCTCCTCGAACCTCTCCTTCAGAACGTCCTTTATGTGGAAGAATCCCTGGCTGACCCTCGACTCGGACACCTTGAAGATCTTCTGCTCGGCGCTGTCGAGGATCTCCCCGGCGTTCGTTTCGCCGCGGTAACAATCCCTCGCGATCTCCGAGGAGGCGTGTATGAGCTCCCGCAGGATGTATTTTTCGAGGACTATCTTCGCGTAATACTCTATGTTGGCCGCCGTGGGCACCGAATCGACGAGCTCCGTCACCGCCGCCACCCCGCCGACGCCGTCGAGGTCTCCCGCCCTTCTCAGCTCTTCCGTGAGGGTCATGATGTCGATCGGCTCGCGCCTCGTGAAAAGCGAAACCATCGCCTTGAATATCCTCGAGTGCGCAGGC
>JALOPX010000176.1 GCA_025453655.1 Candidatus Krumholzibacteriia bacterium | reverse complement strand
CCCGTTATCTCCTGGATGATATACCTGCCGAGCCGCGTGGATACGTCCAGGGTGTCGTAGACGAAGGTCGTGAAAGCCATCAGCCCGAAGGATATCCCGAAGGCGGCCGGAATGCCGAGGAGCTCCAGGAAACGCCCTATGCCGGAGGCGTAGATGAAATTCGGCGGCGATTTCACGAGCGGATTGTCGGAGGCGAGGATCATGACGCAGGCGAGGGATATGACGGCGACCATCCCTTCGAGAAGCATCATCCCGTATCCGACGACCTTCGCGTCCTTTTCGCGAGCGAGCTGCTTGGACGTCGTCCCGGAGCCGACGAGCGAGTGAAATCCCGAGCAGGCCCCGCAGGCGATCGTGATGAACAGGACGGGGATCATCGGGAACCAGAAGCCGCCCCCTTCGCCGCCCCATCTCGTGAAGGCGGGATATCGGACATCGTATCCGCCGAAAAGAAGGCCGATGGCGCAGGTGACGAGGGCGAGGTACAAAAAACACCCTCCCAGGTGCCCGCGAGGCTGAAGCAGCAGCCAGACCGGTATTATCGAGGCGGCGAAGCAATAGACGAGTATGAAAACGTTCCAGGCCTTCTGTACGGACTGGGGGGAAAGCCCCGTCAACGACGAAAGATCCAGCGGCATGTGCGGTCCGAGCCATATCGAGATCCCGACGAGCGGAAGAAATATAGCCGTCGCCCAGGCGAGATTCAGCTTCGTGCGTTTCAGGGCGATTCCCATTATCACCGGCAGCGCCAGGTAGAGCAGCGAGGATGTGGCGATCGCCCCGCCGCCGACCCTGTCCCCGTTCTCCAGCGTGATCGTACCGACGAAGGAGCTCGAAGTGATGTCGGTGAAGGCGACGATTATGTAGACGAGCGTGATCCAGATGAAGATCATGAAGAGCATCCACGCTCTTCCCGACACGTTCTCCCTCACGACCTCGGTTATCGACCGCGCCCTGTGCCTCACCGAGGCGATGATCGATCCCATGTCGTGGACCCCGCCGATGAATATCGAGCCGAGAATGATCCAGATCATGGCGGGTGCCCATCCGAACATTATCCCCGCTATTATCGGGCCGGTGATCGGCCCGGCGGCGGCGATCGCGGAGAAATGCTGCCCCATGAGAAATTTAAAATCGGTCGGGACGTAGTCGATTCCGTCCCTCAGCCCCACGGCGGGGGTTGGGCGGGAATCGTCCAGTTCGTAGATCTTCCGGGAGAGGAAACCCCCGTAGATCCTGTAAGAGACGACATAGAGAACCGCAGCCCCGGCGACGATCAGCAGAAGGCTCACGGCGATTCCCCCTTCCCGGCCTTCGCCGCGGGAGCCTTGCCTTCGGACGGGCCCCTTTCCCCATTATCCCCGCGCTTCTCCCTCGCGACGACGGTGCCGACTATCCTGTCATGGATCGCCTGCCTGTTCGGATGCCAGAGGACTTCCAGGAAGCCGATGAACCCCGTCGCGGCCGAGGCCGCGTATCCGCCGGCGCGTCCGAAGGAATCCCACAGGGTGAGTCTTCGCCCGTCCAGCCTCGTCACCCTGATGCCGGCGAGCGCCTTGCCGGGCGTCCTCCCCCTCATCGCCCGGGTGAGGATCGTGAAATAGGCGATAAAAAACGGCACCCCCGTCGCGAACCCTCCGAAGCCGGTCATGACGTCGCTTCCGAGGCGGAGCATCCCGGTTTCCTCGTCGAATGTCGACTCCCTCGCGTCGAGTTCCATGACGACGTTTATTTCGTACGACGAGACGCATGCCGCGAGTGCGCTGTCGTCGCGGGCTTCGATGGCCGCCCTTATTTCGGAGGGCAGAACCTCAGGATTCCTTTCATGTACGACGCCGAAGAACTGCGTGTTGAGTTTCCTGCCGGCGGCCTCTTTGCCCGGCCCGGGCTCCGCGAGGAGATACGAGGCGAAGGATTTTACGAGCGACGGCTGACGGAGAATGTTGACGGCGGCCGTGCCTGAAAGCACGATCAGCAGGACGATGACAAGATCCGCGAGGTACGCCGCTCCTCGCCTCGAGGGAGAGGCGAGCGGCTTCCCGAGAAGCCCCGGATCGATGAACATGGGCTCGTCGGTTATTATCCGCCTGCGGCGGATCCTGCTGTCCTTCCACTTCACGGGAATATCGACTCCTTCGCCGGCGATTCTCCGCGATCATCCGGAGGCGGGCGGCTCCTCTTCCCCGGCGGCGGACGCGGGCGGGGCCGCCTCCCCCCCGGCTTCCTGCGGGATTTCAGGCGGCGGCGCGGGGACCTTCGACCCGAGCAGCACGGCTATCCATCTCGTCTCGTCGAAGCTCTCGAGCACTATCTTGACCGTTACGGTCAGCACCACGGAAAGAACCATCCCGATCGGTCCGAGCACCCACCCCCAGAAAACGAGGGAAAGGAAAACGACGAGCGTCGAAAGCCCGAGCCCCCTTCCCATGAATCTCGGTTCAACGAAATTTCCCATGATCACTTCAATGACGAGGTATCCCGCCAGGGTCCCCACGGCCATTCCCCAGCCGAATTGCATGAGAGCCTGAATTATCGCGGGAACCGCCGCTATTATCGAACCTATATTAGGGATAAAGTTCAGCAGAAAGCTCAGAAGGCCCCAGAGAAGGGGGAAATCGACGCCCATCACGGCAAGGAAGGTCGCTACAAGAACCCCGGTGAAAAGGCTCATAGCAGTCTTTATGGCGAGGTAATGTTTTACGTTGTCCGCGATCCTGCCCATCTGCGCGATCGAGCGGTCGGGATCGCCGAACACGGCCCTGATCTTCATCGGGAAGGCCGAAGCCTCGAGAAGTATGAAGATCACCGTCAGCAATATCAGCAGGCCGCTCCCGAGCATCGACCTGAGGGCGTTGAAGAGCACCGCGGTAAGCCGCATCCCCTTCTCCGCGTCGATCAGATTAACCAGTTTCAGCCTCGAAACGTCGATCCCCTTGCCCTCGAGCCACGACAGCATGCCGGAGTACTGCATGTTCAATCTCTGGCTGTAGGCGGGGAGGGTCTGGGAGAAATCGTTGATCGACGAACCGAGAATGGCGCCGATTACGTATCCGGCGAGGCTGATTCCGAGTATCACGACGAGGATCGAGAACCAGGTTGCAAGCCCCTTTTTCTTGAGCCAGAACATCGGCGCCGAACATATGATTGAAAGAAAAAGTGCGAAGAGGAACGGGACTACGATGCCGGCCGCAGCCTTAAGCCCCGCGACGACGATGACGAACGAGGCTGCCGTCAACATTGCCCGCGGGACTCTCGAAGCTCCTTCATGAGATTCCATGCCGGTATTCTCCACATATTGAAAGGGGATGTCAACACAAGGAATCGGCCGCCGGGGATCGGCGGTCACATCGTATCCAGGGCTTCCGGGAGGGTCAGCACGAAGTCCCTTATCTCGTCGCGGACCCTCCTGTAATGGTCCATCCTCTTTTCCGTATCGGTCTCCCCCGCGGCGAGCCTCGGAGGATCGTCGAAGCCCCGATGGACGACGCGCGTCTTCGCCGGAAAGAAGGGGCAGTTCGCGTCGGCGTCCGAGCAGAG
>JALOPX010000065.1 GCA_025453655.1 Candidatus Krumholzibacteriia bacterium | reverse complement strand
ATTTATACTATTCGCTGCAAGGCCCGTTCCAGAAAATAAAAAAAGGGGAGGTGCTTTCGTCCCTCCCCTGATTCGGCAAACCCATGAAAACCCGGCAGTTTACTCCTGGACATACCCCCTGAGATACTTGCTGCGGGTGCTGTGCCTGAGCCTCGTGATCGCCTTTTCCTTTATCTGGCGTATCCTTTCGCGGGTGAGATTCATCTTCTTGCCTATATCTTCGAGCGTGAGGGGCTCCTCCCCCTCGAGCCCGAAGTACAGGCCGAGAATCGTTCTCTCGCGATCCGTAAGCGTGGCAAGCGCCCTCTGCATGTCGTCGCTCAGGGCATTGACATATGTCATCTCGTCGGGGGCGGCCTGCGAATCATCGGCCAGGTAATCGACGAGGGTGTTTTCTTCCTGATCGTTGTTGAAGGAGGCATCGAGGGACAGATGGCTGTTGGCGATCTTCATCGTATCCCTGACCTCTTCCTTCGACAGGTTCAGCTTTTCAGCTATCTCTTCCACCTCGGGGGTGCGGCCCAGTTCCTGGTCGAGCTGGCGCGATACCTTCCCGATCCGGTACAGGGTCCCGGCCCTGTTCAAAGGAAGCCTCACTATCCTTGACTGCTCGGCAAGAGCCTGCAGCATGGCCTGGCGTATCCACCATACCGCGTAGGAAATGAACTTGAAGCCGCGTTTTTCGTCGAATCTCTTCGCCGCCTTGATAAGCCCCATATTTCCTTCGTTGATAAGGTCGGCCAGTGACAATCCCTGGTTGACATACTGTTTTGCGATCGATACGACGAAACGCAGATTCGCCTTTACCAGCTCGTGCAGAGCGGTCTCGTCCCCCTTGCGTATCCTGCATGCCAGTTCGCGTTCCTGATCTCTCGAGAGAAGAGAAGTATTGTTGATTTCCTTCAGATAAAGATCCAGGCTTTTCTCTCCCAGGTAATCGCTGTCTCTTCCTTCCGGGTACATTTTTTTCATCCCCCATTACTTAATTTATTCAATTAAGTTGTTACGTAAAGGTGGCTGCCGCTTTTTCCCTGTATTTTCCCCGTCACCTTCACTGCCGAACCTGCCCTTCCTCTTCCTGTCGGCCGGGCCCGAGTAGACTTTTGCACTCTACTCCTTATACACCTCAGCCACGGATTTAGACTGATATTTTTGTTACCAGGTGGGGTTCAACAGAAGGTACGGTTGGCGAACAGCATCCTTCGTGAAATCCAAGTAACTCCTGACACCTTTTACTGATGGGCACAGTTTACACCAATTATTAAACTATGTCAAGAGTTTATTCCACATTATTTACCATTATTTTCATAAAAATCTTAAGCCCTTATAAATAATCGCCATATAGAGGGTCAAATGGGCATTTTATAACGTAATTCGCATAATTCATCCCGGATTTATTTCTTCCCTCGCGGTCATTATCGCTCGCTCAGGCTTCGCATTTCCTGTCTGACCGCCTGGCTGTGCCGGATTTGACTTGAATTTTCGGGCCCGCTTTGCCATATATCGGTCAACCTGTTATAGAAGAATGGGGTCGACCGCTTGAAAGACATGGTTTATTTCGTCTCCGACACTCATTTCACCTTCAGCGCCGAAAGCGCTCGGGAAAGAAGGAAGCGCGACTTATTTCTTGATTTCATAGAGAGTTGCAAAGGCGCCTCGGCTTTGTTCCTGGTCGGGGATATATTCGACTTCTGGTTTGAAAAGGGCGGAAAGGTCCCGGAGGGGTACGATGAAATCCTCCTCGGGCTCGAGAACCTCGTGAAAAGCGGGACGGCCGTTTTCATGACGGGCGGGAACCATGACTTCTGGCTGGGGCCTCATTTCCCGCTTAAAATCGGGGTGACCGTCCTGCCGAGGGAATCGATACATGAGCTGCAGGGCAAACGGGTCAAGGTGACGCATGGAGACTCGCTTCTCCCCGGGGATTACCGCTACAAGCTCCTCAAGTCCGTCATCCGGAGCAGACCGGCGATAACCCTCGCCCGCCTCCTTCCCCTTCCGGCCCTCTGTTCGTTCGCGCAGTGGTTTTCGCGCAGAAGCAGGGGTTTTTCGCAGTCCAAAACCCGCGCCTGGGCCGAAAAACTGATATCGATCGCCGGGGATTCATTCTTTAACGACGGAAACGACGCGCTGGTGATGGGACACATCCATCTGCCGGTGATGAGGCGTTTCGGGGATAAAACATTCGTAATACTCGGCGACTGGGAAAACCATTCCTCGTTCCTGCGGATGAGTGAAGGCAGGTTCTCCCTCGAATCGTATCACAGCGAAGGGAACAGATTGATCGAGATCCTGTGAATGTCGCCGAGATCGTCGTCGATGGGCGCGTAAGCATAATCGAACCTGAGGTTCCTGTAATAAACGCCGCATCCCATGGACGCGCCCTGGACATAATATCCGCTCTTGTATCCGACTCGCACCGCGAGCCTTTCCTTGTACGTATACTCCATCCCCATGTGAAGCTTCGAATCGCCGTCATTCGGGAAAACGGCGTCCGCCGCGAGAATAATCCTTCCCCTGAGGGTATTGTTCTCCTTCAGCCACGCGCCTCCGAACTTCATGAGGAACGGTGGATAAAATTTCTCCTCCACGAATTTCGCCTGTGGCCCCAGATTGAGCATCGAAAAAGCCAGCGTCAACCCTTCGATCCTGCTCTTGTGGGTCACGCCGAGATCGAGGGCGTACCCCGTCGCGGACTCGAAATCTATCTTTTCGTATATCACCTTCACCGCGGCGCCGGCCGCGACGTTCGGGATGATGTCGGTTGCATACCCCAGCGACAGGGCGAGATCGTACGGTGCGAACGTCCCGTCCGGCGTGAGGGAAGGGTAGTCTCCATAACGATCCAGATCGCCGTAATATACCCCTGTGAATCCCAGGCCGACCGTTCCGTTCCATATCTCGTTCGCGACCGATACCTGTTCGAAACGTATATCCATCAGCCATTCCGAATGCGTGACGTCGAGTTGAACACCGTCGACCGAAGCGAGGCCGGCGGGATTCCAGTATATGCTCGTAGCCTCGTCGCTGACGGCGGTAAAAGCCTCCCCCATGCCGCTCGCCCTGGCGCCGTTGCCGAAACGCAGAAACTGGAATCCGCTGGTGCCCGGCTCGCCCGCGTAGGCGTTCGTGCATGCAGCCGTCATCATCACCATCGAGACGAGGGTTATTCGGCGAAACATCTTTCCTCCATTCGGTTCCACGCTGACTTCCTATATTTTAATCCATGCGCCTTTGCCGGTCAACATGGATATGGGAATGCCGCACTTTATCTGACGATCGCGATCTTTCTAGCGCCGCTCCACCGCCATCCCGCTCCGGTTACCTCGACCCTGCAGATATATATGCCGCTCGCGAGATCCTCAACGCCTATCCGTACCTCGAAGGGGACCATTCCCCCGTTTAAAATGTAGTCCGCCCCGGCCGATGCCACCTTCTCGCCCTGCAGATCGAGGACGAATGCGGAGACCTTCGCCGCCCCCGAAATGGTCATCCGAGCAGTGAAGGCTCCTCCGCTTACCGGATTCGGATAGCAGATGAATGATCGATCTTCCACGCCGCCTGACGCCGGATCCGGCGATGAGGCGGCCTCCTGCCTCCCCGACCCTCCCGCGTCCTTTCTCCACGCGCGCCATCCCCCTTCCGCCATGTCGACTGCCTGAAGATCGACGCGGGAAATGGAAGACCGGGCCCTGTCGACGGTCAACCCCGAACCCGGCGACAGCCGCAGATCCCCGATTCCCCCCGCCGAGAAGATATGGAGCCTGCCTCCGTCCCCCCTCGCCGCGGCGAACGGGACGGAGGGGTCCGCCTCCCCGCGGACAGGCCAGCCTTCCGTCGTCTCCCCGGAAAATTCGATGACGTATATGTCTCCCGCCACGTTGAATATCGCTTCCAGCCTGCCGTCTCCGTCCGGGTCGGCGGCGAGCGGCTGCACGGGATACCCGTATTCCTCCAACCCGGCCGCTTCGCCTGAAAGAACGCGTGGCCAGCCGGCGCGTATCGTTCCGAACCCCGAAAGAATGAAGAGACGCTCCCGGTCCCTCACGATAGTCTCGATCAGGCCGTCTTCGTCCATGTCGGCGAGGGCCGGCGAAGACGGCGCGGGCCCCACCGCGGCGGACAGATAAATATTGCCGGCGCCGCTCCCGTTAAACACGGGATCGCCATTGCTTCCCGAAGAGAACGGATCCCAGTACACGAGACCGATTCCCGGCAACCCGGCCACCATCTCGTCGCAACCGTCCCCGTCCAGATCTCCGGAAGAAAGCGCCACCATCATGAGACTGTCGCCGGACGCCTCTTCCGTGCCCGTAAAGAAACGTTCGAGCCCGCCCGTCGATTCGGGGACGAATGCCGTGAAAACCGTGTCATGTGAAATCGACACGTAAGAGAGGCAGACCCTTTCGCCCATAATCCCGCAATAGAAAAAACCGTCCATATTCCCCCGCATGATTCCTCGAGCGGGGTGCGAAACAGGCCTTGAACAGCCGTCTATAACGCGGTGCCCCACGCCGGGACCGGCGTAATCCTCGTCGGACGGCGCAAGATCGAGGCCCAGCACGTAGATGTGAACCGAAGCTCCGTCTCCGGACAGAACGACGGCCTCGGAAGCGGGATCGCCGTCGGCCGAAATCTCGAGCGCGGAAGTGATGACCTCTCCCGAAACCTCAAGGGTCCCGGGAGTTTCATCCACATCGATCGTGAAGGGCGACCCGTCATGTTCGATGGCATGGATCCTTCCGTCCAGGGACGTAATGACGATTTCCAGACCGCCGTCCCCGTCGAGATCGCACGCCACGGGACCGGCCGACCATGAGGCGCTGTCGAACGAGGCCGTGACGGCGGCCGGATCGCCCCAGGAAGGCCCGCACGGATCGTCGAATATGTATATCCGCCCTTCGCCCACGGCGCCGGCTGCGATGACCAGCAGAGTGTCGCCTGTTCCATCGAGGTCGGCAAGCACCGGGGCGAACCCCGACAGGTCCCCCTCGAGAGGAATAGAGATCCTGTCCGATTCCCCTTCGAATGAAAGGCGCAGCCTCATCATATGCCCTCTCGGCGAGATCCCGTCTACAGAGACTCCCGAAAGTAACCCGCTGTTGAGCGCGCTCGATGGATTCGTGTCGCCGGCAAACCTGTCGTTCACTCCCTCCCTGTACGAATCGAGGTAAGATCCGAAGGAGTAAGCGCCGCCGGGCCTGTCCATATCCTGGACGCCGTCCGCCTCCTCGAGGTCGACTCCCTTGAGAAGCGGGGTGTCGTTCACCCGCCGGCCGTTCGCGAGCCTGTCGGCGATGATCCTCTCGTCGACGTGCCAGATCTTGAGGCCTCCGCCGGTGTCGACGACCTTCGTCCCGTCCACGGTTTCAGAAGGATCCGTCGTGCCGGTGAGGAAGAAATCGAACTCGGCGCCCAGCAGGATGTCTTCATTTTCCGGTATGCCGTCAGCGTCCAGGTCGGTGAAGCTGAAACGGCCGTCCAGATTGGTATCATGCTGACGGTTCTCCACGAGAAAATACTCAGACGGCCCGGCCGGTATCCTCAGCAGGATCGTGTCGCCGGGGCCGGGATCGTTGATGTCGGCCAGGTTGACGAAGCCGTTCCCGGTTACGGTCGCCGGCTCCACCCACCCCATGAGATACCTCTGGAAGGCGCAGGGGAAGGCGGGTACGAACCCGAGGGCATTATAGAGGCCGTACGACATCAGACCGAACGATCCTATGCCCTGCGAATCGGGGAAATCTCCCGGCGTCGGATCGTAAAGGGTGATCATGCCGAGCCTTTTCCCGACCTGGTACGCGTAAATTCCCAGAGAACCGAAAATAATGCCGTCCTGGCCGGCGTCCTCCGGAAGTATCATAAGGTTGTCTATGAAGAACGGGCTTCCCGTTTCACCGTCGTCAGTAGGTACGCCGGGGGTTCCGAGAGTGTCCGCGAGGAGCTCTTCCATCTCTTCGGGATCGATGAATCCGGAACTCATCTGCCACGGTGAATCCCCCAGGAAATCGGTTTCCTTGCCCGGGCCCGCGTGGATGACGGCGAAGCCTTCCCACCGGCTGAAATCGTAATCCAGGTCGAGGGAATCCACGATGGTCATCATGATCTCGGCCGCCCTGAGGTCCCACGTTTCGTTATCGCCGTAATACGCCTCGTCCATCGGAAGCCTGATGATCTCGGGCGCGAGATCGCAGACGAGGTTGAACCGTCCGCTGGACGCCCCGGTGAAATACTCCCGAAGATGGCGCAGCTCGTTCCCGAACCAGACGTCGCCTCTCGTTTCGAGGAAATCCCCGTCGGCGAAGGAAACCCTGACGAAAAGGACCTTCAGCGAATCGACCGTTTCAAAATCGCCCGCGAGAAACCGGTTTATCGCGGATCGCTGATAAAAACCGCCGGATTCCAAATCGCCCGGGTTTTCGATCGAAACCGCGGAGGGCACGGGCTGGCCCCATAAGACGCCTTGCCGCAGAAGACAGGCGCAAAAGATCAGAAAGGTTATGGGAATCCGGGATGTTTTCATAAGTATTTGATGATAATGGAGGTTCCCGGTCAAAGGCAAGCCATATATAAAAGTCGGGGGAGAATGAAGCTCACTTGCCGCCCCTGTTCGACAATTGCTTTCTTCATTCTCCCCTTTGGTCGACCTTCCGGGTAACGGAATCCTTTTTAAGTGCCAGCTTAAAGAAAGGTATTCTGCTGCTACAGGTTGCCCTCCGCTTGCATGTTACCCTTGTACGTCGGGGGGACTTGTCGACCTCTCCGAAATCTTTTTATCTTTACCGCCGCGTCGCCGCTCACGGAGACGCCGCCCGATGCTTCATCGACCGCGATGACGTCCGGCTCGCCCGCCGCGCCGCCCGGGGCCGGGCTGAGATCCCTGTTATCCGGATCCGTCTGGTATGCCCAGAGGAAGGTCGCGCTGGTTTCCGTAACCACTCCGACCCACAATTTGACGTAATGCGCCCCGTCGGACTCTCCGAGCCTTATGAAATATACGTGTCCCTCGATGGCTTCGGCGGTCCCGGAAGGCGACCAGCCATCGGCCGGGGCTTTATTGATGAAATCGAATCCATACTGCTCGTATGAGACGAATCCGTAATCCTGGATCATCACCCTGGGCATTTTGACGTTGAAAAGCACCGTTCCGTTCGCCGTGAGATATATGTCCGTCAACGGATCGTCCCAGCCCTGAATGACGTCGCTGAGGGTCGAGAAATCGTACCCCGAATTCCCCGGCGAGGTCACGTTGTCGAGCAGGGTCAGATTTCCTTCATGTCTCGGCGTCGCGGAGATCACGTCCGTCAGATATCCGTCGGACAGATCGGTGCTTTCGTACCCGTCCGCGTCAACCGCCACCACGCTGTAGAAATTCTGCTCGCCGTATGTGGGAATATCGTCCTCATAACAGTACTCCCACGGGTCGTCTTCGGGGTATTGGTCCTCAACAGTCGCTATCAGGTTAAATGTGCCGTCTATCGTCGAACTTCTGTATATGTCATAGTATCTGACATCCTCTTCCGGATTCGGAGCCCAGCAAATCCAGACGAAGCCGTCGAGATTCACCGCGTAAACGTCGCGAGGTGGCGATGGAGGGCAAGCCGCTGGGACCTCCACCGGCACCTCGACGATCGTTTCTTTCTCGCCGCACGAAATCATCATCAGTACGACGATAAAAGCCGCTGTCACAAGTCTGGAAGCCTTATGTAATCCTCTTGTCGTCATGCCCCCCTATAACGCAACTGCCATGCCATGGAGTTAAAAGGAGCTCTCCGACCTGGCCGCGGGACGCCTGGAATCTTTTTATCTCATTGTTTAGTAGTGGATTACATTTCAACGATTTTTCCGCGCCATGCGCCTGGAACCTTCCGGCAGGGAACCGCTGTACATGATATTTTGTCGTATTGAATCTACAGGCGTGTCCACGAAGAAGGACACAGGGAAGGTACGGACACAAAAACGTCAGGGGTACAAGATGCGAGCACCGGAGGGGATATCCATACTCGCAGACCTAAGGATCTCGCCATTCCGAAGGGTTCCTATACCCCTGACATACTAATTGTAATTGGAAAAAAGGAATTCAGTCAATATATTATTTATAAGGGGGTTAAAAAAAATTCCGGAAAGATGTCTTAAATTCCATTCCCTAGAGACCCCACCTGTACCCTATTTAAGCTTCTTTTAGAGAGCTTACGGGATTGAAATCAGACATCTCTCCGGATTGCCACTTCCCATTCGCCAACCGATACCGGATATATGCCACAGCAATCGGCATTCCATAATGCCGGATCGAGCCAAATCGCCTAAATTTGTTAACTGGTTGTAATTATTCAAGATGCGTCGAGCGAAAAATGCGCCATATCTTACGTGCCGCCTCTCCGCGGCCAATTGTATAAAGCAGCTTTACACGCAACGCGGTCAAAGCGTATCCTCTTTTATGACAGCGCGTTGAGCAAGGTATAAGTTTTACACGAATTTTGGTTTAAAGGAGATCGGCCTCCCGTGACCACAGCCGTTCGCAGCAGGGTTCATTCAATTCCTTAAAATATAATCATAGTATGGAAATTAAGCTTTGCGGCATGTGGAATTCTCCACTTTATGCGGTCATGGATCTTAACGATTCGCCGGGGGAATGTCACCGCGAGGTGAGGCCGAAATCGCGGATTTTCTTCAGCAGGGTTGGATAGCTTATGCCGAGCTCCGTCGCCGCGTTTCGCCTGTTCCAGGAATTCCTTTCGAGCGCTTCAGCGACGACTCTCAACTCGAGGTCCTTGACCTTGTCCGGCAGGCTGGAATTATTTCCGGGTTCCGTATCCTTATCAACCGCCGACAAGTCGAAAACCAGCTCGGACGAGCTTATCAGAGCGTTCTCATCGGCGAGAATGACGGCCCGCTTCACGATCTTCTCCAGTTCCCTGACGTTCCCCGGCCAGTCGCAGCTTTCGAGGAAGGAAACCGCCTCATCCGAGAAACCGACGATCTCTCTATTCATTTCTTTGGAGAAGATTGCGAGATAGTGCTCAGCCAGAAGCCTTATGTCCTCCGGCCTCTCCCTGAGTGGCGGCACGGTCAGGGGAAAATCATTGATCCTGTAGAAGAAATCCTCCAGCATGCTTCCTTCCCTGCATTTGGAAAGAAGATCGGCCTTCGACGCGAAGATCAACCTTACGTCGACCTCGATCATCTCGTTGCCGCCCACCGGCCTCACCATCTTCGAATCGAGGAACTGCAGAAGCTTTCCCTGAATTGGAAGCGGGCTTTTATCTATCTCGTCGAGGAATATCGTTCCGCCGTCCGCCTCCGAAAGAAGGCCTTTCTTGTCGGCTATGGCGCCCGTGAACGAACCCTTTACGTGACCGAAGAGCTCGCTCTCGAGGAGGTGCTCCGGCAACGCCGCGCAGTTGACGTGTATGAACCTGCGCGTGCTCCGGTTGCTGAGCTGATGAATCCCGTTTGCGATAAGGCCTTTTCCGGTTCCGGTCTCTCCCATCAGCAGTACCGTGGAATCCGAGACGGCCACCTTCTCGGCGAGCGCCAGTATCCGGCGCATCTTGTCGCTTTTCGTAAGCACTTTTTTAAAACTGTCCTGTCCGCCTGTTTTTTCGGGTTCTTCCTGCATCTCTTTACCGCCGGCAAGTATCCCTCTGACGAGAAATCCTATGAACCCCGAATATGTCGATACCACGTCGAAGATGGAGCCGACATGAGGCGCATCGGCGCCCTCGTTTTCAGACTGAAAGAAGATCAGCCCGAAGGTCTTTCCATCCTTCGTCAGCGGATGGAAGTAAACGGGAGCGTCTCCGCCCGGCAGGAGGTTCCTTATCTCGGCCGTGCGCCTGTCCCCGGAAATATCGGTGACGAGGAATTTTTCCATGGGATCGTAATCGGCCCTGGCGACGAACCATCCGGCGATCGAGGCGGTTGTTTCCTCGCTTATCCCTCTTCGGGCGAGAACCATCGGTTTCCCGTCGCCGCTCGTCAGGGCCACGAAGCCGTGTCCCGCCGTGAGCTTCCTCATCATGTCGCTGAGAATATAATCAAGGTACGAACGAAGCTTCGGATCGTTGATGAAATAGCCCGAGAGTTCCTCCGGGACCTTGAAAGCCCCTCCGCGGTGAACCGTTTCGCCGGCGGCGTCGAGTTCCAGCTTCCTGCGCATCCTCTTGAGACGCCTGATCAGATTCCTGTCCTTGAGATCCTCGGAAAGCCTTTGCGCTTCATATATGTGGAGAAGGCATTCATCCCTGTTTCCGAGGATTTCCTCCATCTTGGCGAGCAGAAAATGACTGCAGGCAAGATCGACGAATTCCTCGCTCCTCTCGAAGAAAGCGAGAGTCTCGCCCACGAGCTTCTTGGCCATGACGACGGATTTGCGTCCCGGATGCTTCAAAAGCTGTTCGCCCAGGATTATCCCTGATTTGTGGGCTTCATATGGATTGTTCACCGAAAGGAAGGTCCGGATGCTTTTGTTTATCTGTTTCTCGGCCTCGGTATCGTTTTTCGCGAGAGCGTATCCCTGGCCGAGGATCCTCTCGACGAATCCCACCTCATGAAGTTCCCCGGCCTTCAGGCAAACGTCGATGGCGTTTCTTCCGATCGAAACCACTTCGTCCGGCTTTCGCTGGAGCAGGTAGATGTTCATCATCCTGCGAAGCACTTCCGCGACGACATCGTTTACCGGCGAAACCTTCTTGGCCTGCGAAAGGGCGTGGGTGTAGTTTTCCAGTGCGCCCGTCAGATCCCCCTTCTCGACCATAAGGTCTCCGATAAACTCGTCCGCGAGGGCGATCTCGCGCATGTACGACCGGCGCTCGGCCAGCACCCTCGCTTCCAGCAGATGCTTCTCGGCGGCGATCAGGTTTCCGGTCCTTATCTCCTTGAGCCCCAGCATCAGCGTGGCCTTCGTATATTTCAGATCGTCTCCGAGGCGGCTGGCCATCCCGCGGGCCGTGGTAAAACAGCTTTCCGCGTTGGCGAAAGCCCTGGTCTTGAGGTGGACGATGCCGAGGTTCAGGGTTACGCGAACCCTGTGCTGCGTAAGCCCCACCTCTTCGCAAATCTCAAGGGCCCTGTTGAGAAATTGAAGCGAACGTCCCCAACGGCAGGCATTTTTATGAAACAGACCGAGGTTGTTCAGGGCGTACGATTCGCCCACCGAGTCGTTAATCCTTCTATATGAGCTCAGAGCGTCGAGGAAAAACTGCTCGGCCTCCTCGTTCCTGCCGAGTCTCGCGTAGCAGTTGGCGATCAGAAGCTGGGCGTGGGCCACTTCCCTGTGCTCGTTGCTTGTGCGCAGGGTCCTGTAGGCGGAACACCCTTCCTTCAAGGCATCCTTGTTGTTTCCGCTGTCGTACAGGATGATGCCGCGACGGCACGCTATCGTTCCCATCCCGATTCCGTCATCCTCGCCGCAGTGAGCGAGAGCGCTCTCCAGGAAGGTCATCGCCTCCCTGAGAAGCCCTTTCTTCCTGTAGCAATCGCTTATCTTGGTATATATCCTGACCAGCTCGCCGGGCTCGGCCGCCGAGATGTGGACCGACTTGAGGACCTTCTCGTAATACTCGAGAGCCACGGAATAATTCTCCGTGGCAAGGTGCATATCTCCGAGCTCCTCTTCCGTGCTCGAAGATTTATACCGCGGTCCCGACTGGCTTTTTTCGTATTCGAAGTCGCCTTTTCCTTGCGGGTCGTCTGGCATCGGTTACTCCCAAGTGGCAAACATGGTTTCGTGTAACGCCCGAAAGTACTTACTTAATATACTATTTTTGTCGTCACGTTGATAACCGGCGGCAGAACGCTCTCGTCGCCAGTGCCGCCCGGCTTTATCTTACCATTCGCGTAATCGTCAGCATCTCCCCCTACCCTGGTATCATCGTTGTGGATGACCACCGGAACCAGCTCGCTGTCGTAATCCAATGTTCCCATGAAGAAGGCGTATAGCTGCGAGAACATCGTAGACACTGCCGCTGTCTGGTCAAGAATCACTGGTGATGAAGCCCGGAGTGAGGAAGAACCAAAGATGGTAAGGATCGTAACTACCGCGAGCAGAAGAGTTGTTCTCTTCATTTCTACCATCTCCTCCAATGAAGCAGGAAGTAGTTGCTCCACTAACACCCATCATGCCCACTGCGCCCACGGTACAAATGTAACATCCTTCAAATACAATGTCAAATGATTAACATGAAAAAGGCATGAAAAATCATGCGTTAACCGGTTTGTCTGAATTTTTTCCAAATAAATTAGCCCAAAATTCAGGTATATTGGAATTTTAAAGATCAAT
>JALOPX010000007.1 GCA_025453655.1 Candidatus Krumholzibacteriia bacterium | reverse complement strand
ACCGAATGCACCATGCCCCTGTCGCAGTGCACATCCGTTTCGAGAAGGCTCGGCCTGCCCATCTCCTCGCCCTGGCTTATAATCAGCTTCAGATCGGCCGGGAATTTCAGTATCCTCGCGAGATAGGCCCCGACTGCGCCGGCCGCCGAACCGGTCGCCGGATCCTCGGGGATGGAAAGGGCCGGGGCGAAAAATCTCGCGCGCACATTTATCTTTTTGCCTTCGACCCTCGCGAAGAGGTAGAGACCCGCCACCTTGTGCCGCTGTATGACGCCGGCAGCTTCATCCATGTTGAGGTTCGCGTGCCGGACGGCATCGACGCTGGCCGCCTCGATTATCATGAAATCGATCCCGTTCGAGACGACCCCGCCGCCGAGAAGATCATGTCCCTTGATGCCGACGGCCCTCGCCGCCTGCCCCCTGTTCTGCAGGGCCGATCCGAACTGCGGGACGGGCTGCGTCATCCTCAGCCTCGTCTCGGACTTGTTCGATTTGACGACGTCGACCTCGATCTTTCCCGCTTCGAGCCCGAGCACGAGCTTCGACGGCTTCTTCCCCTTCATGTTTTTCATAAGAACGTACGCCGTGCCGATCGTGGGGTGCCCCGCGAAGGGCATCTCTTCGGCCGGCGTGAAGATCCTCACATTCGCGTCGACCCCCTTCTCCTTCGACGGGAAGACGAAGGTCGTCTCGGAAAAATTGATCTCCCTCGCGACAAGCTGCATCTGCGCTCTGGATAATCTTCCCGGATTGGTAAAAACGGCGAGTTGGTTTCCCCCGAAAGGCCTGCTTGTAAAAACATCCACATGCTCATACGCCAGTTTTCGACTCATACCTACGTCCCTCGGATATAAGCCCGAACGTGCACAAAAACCGCTTCTGGCCATGGTATCAGAAGAACCTTTTTTGTGGGAAGAAAAAAGTTATTCCGGCGGGATCCCGGGCATATCTTGCTATCTGAATTATTTACAACATGTTAAACCGACGTTTTCCCGGGGCCGTTACTTTTTTGCCTTGATTATTGGTTCAAAACAGATATAATGTCCCTTTATCAGCTCTTTAAGAACGACACGCAACCCGGCAAGAAGGAGGATCTTCGGTGATGAATTCAAAACACCTTGTCAGTTTTCTAGTTGCAGCGATCATGATCGTTTCGCTCGTCACCTCCAGCCCTGCGGACGCCGCAAAAGAAGGGAACCCGATGGTACTCGTAAAGACCAACATGGGAAATTTCACGATCGAGCTGTATCAGGACAAGGCGCCCGTCACCGTAAAGAATTTTCTCAGCTACGTGGATCACAAATTCTACGCCGGGACGATCTTCCACCGCATCATCAGCACATTCATGATCCAGGGCGGGGGATTCACCCCCGACATGGTTCAGAAGGAAACCAGCGCCCCGATCAAGAACGAAGCCGATAACGGCCTGAAGAACCTCCAATACACGATAGCGATGGCGCGGACCAACATCGTCGACAGCGCCACATGCCAGTTTTTCATCAACGTGCAGGACAACCCCGCTCTCGACTACAGGGACAAGGCCAACTACGGATACTGCGTCTTCGGCAAGGTCGTCGAGGGAATGAATGTCATAGACGAGATCAAGATGGTCAAGACGACCAAAAAAGGGAACTACTCCGACGTCCCCGTAAAACCGGTGATTATAAAATCGGTGACGAGGGTCGGCGCCGAAGAATAGGGCGATAAATCGGATCGCTCGAGGCAGACGGCGAATCACGGCGGCGGGTAACCACCCGCCGCCTTTTTTTGCGCGGTAACATTCTTTCTGCCTGGAAATGCTTCGGCGGGAGAGCCGTTCCGTGTCGGCCGTTTTCAGAAGGCGGAAGGGAGCCAGACGGAAAAGGTGGCGCCTGATCCTTCGCGGCTCTCGCAAAGGATCTTCCCTCCATGCCCCGAGACTATATTCTGGGCGACGGTGAGCCCCGTGCCCGGGCGGCCGAGCCATTCGCGCCCGCCGTTCGATCCCTTTCTGAACGGGAGGGAGAGCCCCGCTATCTCGCCGCGGGGGATGCCGGCGCCGTCATCCCTGATCCTGAAGACGAGGAAGGGCCCCCGGTTCTCCCTGTGAGATTCGATTTCCCTCGAAAGGGCGTCGAGCGCCGCGCATCCGGGAAAGGTTTCCGCGGCCTCGGCCGCACCATCCGGCGAAACGGCCTCCCCGTCCCAGGGCGAGAGCTCAATGCCGTCCTCCGGGCCCGGGCCTTCATGGCTCAGCAGCGTGTTTATCTCGATCCGCCCGCCCCTTTCGACGGCCCTGATCGAATTCTCGACGATCATCCTCAGGGCTATTTTCATCTTAGAGGGATCCATGAAAATATTCGTGCCGGAGGTGCCGTCGTTCATCGTCACCGTTATGCATTTTTCCTCGAGCTCCGGGATGAATTCCCTCATCGTATCCTCGACGAGAGAGGCGGCGTCGGCCTTTTCGAGGGTGAGGGGCGTTTCTCGCGTGTCTATCTCGCAGATCGACAAAAGCTGTTCGAGCTTCGACTCCATCCTTTTCATGGCGTCCCTCGCCATCCCGACGAGCAGGCCGGTTCCGGCGTCGTCCGGGTCGAGCGACCACAGCGAACTTTTCATCACCGACAGGGGCGTTCTTATCTCCTCCGCATTCCCGAGGATTACCTCGCGCCTCACTCTCGCGAACTCCTCAGACTTTCTTATCTCCCGCCCGCACTTTTGATATTCGAAGGCGTTCCGGATCGCGATCTCCGCGATCCGGGCGATTCCGGCGGCGAGTTCCCTGTCATAATCGTTCAGCGCGCTGCCGTCGGCCTTTCCGCCGAAAAAGAGGATCCCGAGACGGTCGCCGGAACTCCCGAGCGCCAGCGCGTGGGTGAAGCCCCCGCGGCCCATGTCGGAAAGAATTTTAATGTCGATTTCGGAAGGGGTCTGGAGGCCCGCTGAATACCGGTCGATGAAGACCACTCCATTTTCCTTTTCGAGCCGGCGCGCGAAGGGCGACATGCGGCTTATCGAGGGCGGAAGGGGGGCCGGGCCGCCCCCGAGCTCGTAACCGAATCCGAATTCGCCTCCCCCGGGGGAAAGCAGGTAGACGGCCGCCTTTTTCAGGCCGAGCCGCCCGGCGAAAGTCATGAGGAAAAGTTTCTCTATCCTGGCGATATCGAAGGTCGTGCAGAGGTTTCCGGCGAGCCTGAGGAGAGCCTCGGAAGTCCGGGCCCTTCGCTCCGCTCCCGCCTCCGGCTTCCCGGCTTTCGCCGATTCGGAAGTCCCGTTCGAAGCTTCCTCAACCGATACGATGCCGGAAACCTCGCCGCCGTCCCCGCCTTTTTTCCTGTCGACCACGATCGGGCCGCCTTTCTTCGCTCATCCCGAGACCGGCGCCGTCCGCCCGGCCCCCGCGAGACCGAAATATTCCTCGAGGTTGAGCAGCCTGAAGACTGAAACGATCTTGCTCGAGACTTGCAGGAAGACCACTTCCTTGCCGTCCCCCCTCAGCGAGGAGACCATGCCGAGGAGAATCCCCACGCCCGCGCTCGACACGAAGGATACCCTCTCGAAATCCACTTCCACCGTTTGAGCCGCGGTGTTTAATAGCCTCCGCATCGACTCCTCGAGAGCGAGCGCTCCGGCGCTGTCGAGATCTCCTTCAAGGATAAGCCTCTTTACGCCCGTACCCCGTCCATCGGTTTCGTTCACTCTGAATTTGGACATCCGGACCCCCCTGTCATTCCGATCTTCCCCGCCGCCGGGGACCATCGATTTCTCGAAATATGTCCTGTTAGTTCCCTGCTCCCTCTCGTACCTGAGCAGATTGGTCAGCCTGTTCGTCATCGCAAGGCCCAGCCCCCTGAATATCCCCGCCTCTGACGGGGCCCCCGGGCCCGATTGTTCGTCGTCGGCCGGATCGCTGCCGGTCCCCTTGTCGACGATCGCAACGGACAGCTTGTCGCCTGCTCTTTCGAGTATCACCATTATCCATTGACCCGATTGGCCGGCTTCGCCGTGTTTGATTATGTTGGAAAGCAGCTCGAAGACGCTGAAACGAACCTCGAACGACATGAAGCTCGAGAAACCCAGCACATTGGTTATCATATACGCGAAGACCGAGGCACCCGCCGCGGCTTCCATCCCTGGAGAAAGAAAGATCGAATACATATTGTCATTCGAAATGTCGCCCAGACAGAGGAGATCCTCGTTCCTGCTGACGAGCCTGTATCCGAAATCGCCTGAGACACGCGGCGCCTCTTCGGTATGGCGGATGCCTCCGATGAAGAGGGGATTGCAACGGATCATGGAAGAAACGGCTTTCGAGTACGGGTCCTCATGGGCGCCGATCCCTTCGCATATTATCCCCTCGACACCGCAATCGGAAGCGACCATGACGAAGCTTGCCAGCCTTCCGGGAAGTTCGCGCGGCTGCGTCCCCGCCAGATCGACATTCACGATCCTCTTCTCCGTATCGAACGATAACAGGATCATCAGCAACCCCCGGAATCTCCATGCATGCCGGGTCGGATTTCACCGGTTGGAGCGATGGCTCCATCCCGCCCTGCCGACCGGCTCCCGCCAGGATTCCTGCCACCCGATGTCAAATTACGGTTTAAAATCCCCTCCACCGGGCGCCGGCGCCTTCGTCGGTTGTATCTTCCATTCATTCAACAAGTTCAGGATCGGGCGCGCGTCGCCGGCGGATGATGCCATTCAGTAACTACAATAAAGGCATGATGTTGATGAACGGGACCCGGCGCCGCGCCGCATCTGTGTCATTCATCGTGCAAGAAACATTCACAAAGGATCGGGGGGCCAAAAATCAGGCGGTTTCCCGCCCGCAATGGGGATTAAGGGGGCATCCGCCGCACAGGGGTTTCCTTCTGCAAAACTCCTTGGCGACCTTTACGATCAGGGCGTGGTACTCCTGGAAGATTCCGGCATCCGCGGGAAGGTTTCCTTCGAAAAAGGTCCTGACATTCTCGTAGCACTCTCCGGGAACGATCAGGCCGATCCTCGAAAAGACTCTTATCGTGTAGGCGTCCACGACAAAAAAGGGTTCCCCGAAGGCGTAGAGCATGATCGAATCTGCCGTCTCCGGGCCTATTCCGGAAACGGCGAGGAGCGATTCGCGTGTAATTTCCGCACGGGGCGGGAAGCACGCGGCCAGTTCCTTCAATATCACCGCCTTCCGGTTGTAATACCCGGAGGGCTTGATAAGCTCCGCCAGCACCCTGACGTCCATCGAAAGGATCGACTCCGGGTCGAGCGCCCCCCGGCGGACAAGATTCCCGACGGCCCTCGAGGCGTTAGCCCAGGATGTGTTCTGCGTGAGAACGGCCCCTGCCGCGACCTCGAACCGCTGGCCGTCACAGACCGGTCCCCCCGAATATCTCGCCTCCGTCTCGCCGCCCGCCGTCACGGGCCACCAACCCTGCGGCCCGAAGCGGTCGTACAGGGTCTCGTAGACCGCCGTGACGATCCCCGCAGCTTCCTTTCCGCCGCCCGCCGCCGCGCGTTTTTTCATTTCAAATTCCCTCCCTTGCGCGGAGTATAGCATACGCGGGGCCCCATGGCTCGACCCGCGTCAGACCGACCGGCACGGAGACAGCGGGGAGTCGAAAACGGATCCCCGTTCCGATCCGCGCAACGCGTCCGGAAAATCATGTACAAAGATCGCCGCCGCCCTTAGACTGTGGGCCGTCGGCACGGGCCCGGTTCGCCGGCGGAAGGAGACGGTTTGAGGATCGCGTTCATGGGAGACGGCTCGCTGGGGCACGTTCGAAGGTGGGCGGGATATTTCCACGGCCGGGGACACGAGGTCCTGCTCCTGTCCTTCGAGGACGTCGAAGGGAGCCCATTCCCCGCGATCCGCCTTCCGATGAGGTTGCCTGCGAAACTCGCCGGATACCTCTCGGCCCTTCCGCTCGTCAGGAAAACTCTGGGGGATTTCCGGCCCGACCTTCTCAACGCCCTCTACGTGTCAGGGTACGGGCTGCTCGGCAGCCTGTCCGGCGTGAGACCTTTCGTCGTATCTGCGCTCGGCTCCGACCTGCTCGTCGATTATCCCTCGAGCGCGATTCACAGGATCCAGATCCGAAGGGCCCTCGGCCGCGCCGACCTCGTCACGACGGACGCCGAGATCCTTTCCGAAGCGGCCTCGCTCGCCGGAGCCCCCCGCGGGAGGATACTCAAAATCTTTTTCGGGATAGACGAGACGATCTTTCACCCGGGGCCCGGCAAGGATCGCACGGCCGGCGGGAAAACCCCGCCCCTGACGATCGTCAGCACGAGGAACCTTTACGATATCTACAACCTCGATCTCCTTGTCGACGCCTCCCCGCTCATATCGGAGGGGATCGACGCCCGTTTCATCGTGTGCGGAGAGGGGCCGCTCAGGGAGAGGCTCGAAGAAAAGGCGTCGCGGCTGGGTATGCAGGAGAGGTTCACCTTCACCGGCAGGCTCGATCCCTCCTCCATCGCCGCCCTTCTGAGGAAGGCCGACCTCTACATTTCCACCTCCCGTTCCGATTCGACGTCGGTATCACTGCTCGAAGCGATGGCGTGCGGCGCCTCCCCCGTGGTGACGGACATCCCGGCCAACAGGGAGTGGATCGAGGACGGGATCAACGGGCGCCTCTTCCCGGCCGATTCCCCCGAAGGGCTCGCCCGCGCCGTCCTTGCCGCCGCCGACCCGGGATCGATGGAAAGGTGCGCGAAAATAAACGCCGGGATCATCATGGAAAAGGGGCTGTGGAAGCCGAACATGGAGAGAATCGAAACTGCCTTCATCCGGCTCGTCTCTGAACAGGGCCGCGGATTTACAGGGAAGGGCGCGCAGCGCCAGGGAACAACGGGCCCCAACCGTCAACACCACCCCCGATAAACTGTAAAGTTTCGCCGACAGTTGTATTTGAAATGCCCTGGCTGGGGAATTTTACCCAACACCCCTGCCCAAACGGAAGCGCGAACCCGGTCCCGGCTCTTTCCATCCGCCTGCGGCGTGATATTGCCCGCAAATGTATCTTGTAATATAATAATACGTTGCGTGATCGCACCCCCCGCCGCACCTCCCCCCCTGAAGCAGGTGACGGGTAGCCGTAACATATGGAATATATCTTGTTACAAGGGATACTGGATACTGGAACGTCCAGGGGAAGGAGAAAGGGAAATCGTGGGAATACAGCTCCAGATACTGAAGATACTCGCAATCCTTGTGCTCTTCTACGCGACCCTGCGCAAGGGTGAAGATAGAACCGGGGCGATAACCGCCGTTGTCATGCTGACGATCTTTTCGCTGGTAATCCGGGCGATGGATTCCGGCGTCTTCGGGGTCGTCCTGGCCTTCGGCGGCATTCTGACGGCGATAATCTGCACCGCGTTCCACTACAACGAAAGGAAAATCTCGGCCGGGGAGTTCATGATCTCGGCGGCGATCGGCGCGATGGTCGGCCCGGCCGGCGCCGCGGTCCTTTTTCTCATCGTGATGTCCCTGAGCATCGCCCAGAGACTGCTCGGGGCCGATACCATCAGGATGAGGGACCGTTACGCGGGGTGCCTCGCCGAACCGTCTCCATCCCTCGCCGGGGACGGATACGAAGCGTCGCGGGAATTGCTGGGAGCCTCAAAGAAGGCCCGGGAGGCCGCGGCGGAACCGGAGCAGGCGCGGGTCCCGGAATACGCCGGCGTCACGGCCGTCGTCATTCCGACCCTGTCATGGGGGGCGAAACTGGCTCTCGCCGCACTTGCCGTGGTTTTCAGCGGGTTATTCATCTGACGCAGGGAGCGCTGCCATGCCGGTCTTCAACAAAACGCGTTCCACATTGCTCGGCGGAACCCTTCTTACGTTGAACCGGCATTTTCAGAAAACACTGGGGCTCCTCAACGGCGGAGGGATACCGGGAGATTGCGTCCTGTGGATAAGCCCCTGCCACGGGATTTACACCGTAGGCATGAAAAACCCGGTCGACATCGCCTTTCTCGACTGCGACTGGAGAATCGTGAAGATCCTGAAAAACTTCCCGCCCGGCTGCTTCGCCGACTCGGCTCCATCGGCCGTCAGCGCGATAGAGCTTCCGGCCGACCGTCTCTCGGAAAGCCGGACCTCGGTGGGCGACATCCTCGAGCTCGATCTCGAATGAGGCGGCGCCTCCCTCACCAGTAACCGACGGCCGTATACCCGACCCAGTGGCGAAGGGTCGCGATGTTCGTCGCGCCGAGCCCGCTTCGCCCCGCGTCGATCCTCCCGGGGTCGAGGCTCGTGCTGTAATCGAGCATGACGCCGAGAGGCGCCTCCCTGCCGTCCAGAGCGCATAATCCCCAGATCACGGAGAGGCCGAAGGGGATCGAATATACGCCGCACCAGGGGATTTTGTAGGGCTTTTCGAATTCCCCGCTGTCGACCCTCTCCCTGAAAGCGTCGATCTTTCGCCCGTCGATCCTTCCGGCGAGGGTCGACGTGGCGATGTCGACATCCTGCGCTACGGCCTTTCGATACCCTTCGCGGTCGGTCCCGAAGGGGGCGTAATTCCTCCCTCCCCACCCCTCGTCCCCGTAGTGGACACAGTCGGCCGATATGACGACCGCCACGTCCCGCCCGAGTCTCAACCCCCGTTTCTCCATCTGCCCGCGCAGGGCCTCCGTGAAAGCCCACGCGGCTGCGCGGGAACTCCCGCCGGGGAACATGGTGACGAGAACCGGAAGTATCTCGACCTTCCGGCCTCCGCCCCGCCCCTCCGCGGCGGCGCCCGGCCACGGGTACTGGATGAATGGGATCAGCCCTTCCAGCGAATGCTCCGCGGCGTGGAGTTTTTCGCTTTCGAGAACGAGGCCCCGAGGCATCGCGCTTATGATGTCCTCCCTCATCGACGATACGGGGACCTCCCCGTAGGGGCCCTTCCAGGCGCGGAAGGTGTCGAAGACGATCTTTCCGCTCACCCCCTCGCGCCTCGCAGCGTGCGACACCCCGACGAGCACAACGAGGGGAGCTTCGAGATTCCGAAGAAGATTCACGTACGCCGGCGCGGCGTAGATATAGTCGTCATGCGGGCATATCCCCCCGATCATGGGCCCGGCGGGAAGATCGGGCTCCTTTTCGCGGCGCCCCGCCAGATATTCTTCCGCCGCCGCCACGATCGTTTCCATCTGACGGGCAGCGGTGGCGTAGCCGACCGAATCGACGGGGGAACGGACGCCGCCATCCGCTGCGCGCGCGGCGGGCGGGCCCGCGGGAACAAGAATGGACAAGGCAAGCAGGAGCGTGGAAAGAGCCAGAGCGTTTGCGTTGCGGTTTCTCATGGGCGACCTCCGGTTGTTCGGCGAAATCTTACATCACGGGAAGCGGTATTGCAAGGAGCCGGCGGGGGGCCCCGGGGGACCGGGCCCGCGCGCGGCTCCCCGGATCGCGGGAAAGGAGGCGGCGGGCCCGGGGCGGGGGCCGAAATATCGCAGCGAAGCCATGAAATCGCTTAACTTTTCAACCGCGCGAAATTATATTGATCAGTCGCCCGGGGAGGCCCGGGAAAGCCCCGATTGGATGAAGCGGGGAGCGGTCAGTTTAAACGCCCGGCCGGGCCCGGTGAATCGAACGGAAATGGAACCGAAAAAAAGAAGAATGCTCGCAGCCGTCTCCATGTACCACGCCTTCAACGACGGCTCGCTCGTGATACTCCCCGCCCTCTTCCCCCTTCTGTATACGCAGAAGTTCCTGATAACGAGGTACTCCGACATCGGCACGATGGTTCTTATCGGTCTCGCCGTCTCCGTGATCGCCCAGGCCCTGATCGGGCACTTCTCGAAACCCAGGCATTCGCGATATTACCTCGCCGCCGACGCGCTGATCGTCGGAATCTCCCTTCTTCTTCTGACCCTTTCGAGAAACTACATGATGCTGGTTCTCTTTTTCATAGGGATCCGCCTCGGGACGAGCATCTATCATCCCGTCGGGTTCTCGTGGATATCGCATTCCTTCAAGGGCCCGTCCCTCGACAGGGCGATGGGGATACAGAGCGCCTTCGGCAACATCGGCGTTCTTCTCGCCTTCACATCGACGGGATTCCTCGCCGAGCATTACGGGTGGAAGACCCCCCTTTACGTGTGGGGCTCGATCAACCTCGCCGCCGTGATCGCGGGGTTCGCCATCTCGGCGGGCACGACGAGCGAGGATGAGATAGCTGAGCAGAAGGAGAGCGAGAAAAAGCCGATATCCTGGCCCCACACCTTCAGGGGTGTCGCGATCTTCATCCCGCTCATCCTTTTCGGAGGCCTCGCCTGGGGGATCATGCTCGATTACTCCCCGAGCCTTCTCAATCACAGGCTCGGCATGCCGCCGTCGGCGATGGGGATGGTCCTCGGGCTCTGGATGGCCGCGGGAACCCTTTCGGCGCTGTTCTACGGGAAGATAGCGGAACGCTTCAACCGCCGAAGGACGCTGATGGCGTCATACGGCGTCATGGCCGCGTCGTCGCTGACCCTCGCTTTCGGCACGAGCGCCCCCCTGGTGATCGCCGCATTCGCCCTCAGCGGTCTCGGCCTCTTCATCACCTACCCGTCGATCCCGTCATTCATGTCCGAGATCATACGCGACAGGGAAAGGACGGCCGCCTTCGCCCTCTCGGCCAACATAAGCATCATCGGGAACTCGGTCTTCTCGTTCATAAGCGGGCATATCTCCGACATGTTCAGCATACAGGCCCCTTTTGTCCTTCTCAGCGCGATGGTCATTCTTGTAATATTCTACCTGCGCCATCTGATGCGGAGCGGGCGGATAAGCGGGGTGTGACGGGCGCGGCCGCGTGGCCGTTCGAAAATCAACGGAAGGGGCCTCCGGGAAAAATGGATTTCACCGAAGAGAGAGAAGAGCTCGCCTCCTTCATGCGAAGGCTTTACGAACGCCGGCTCACGACGTCGACCGGCGGGAACGCGAGCCTGAGGCTCGACGGCGGCCGCATGCTGATCACCCAGTCGGGCATGGACAAGGGCGCGACGCGTCCCGGGGATCTCGTCGTGATGAGGATCGGCGGAGGGCCCCCCGGAGGCGATTCGAAGCCCAGCATGGAATCGGGCCTCCACGCCGCCGTCTACATGAAACGCCCCGACGTTCGCTCGGTGATGCACGCTCATCCGGTCTTCGCCACCGCCTTCTGCTCGACGGGCGGAAGGATCCGTTTCGACCTCACGGCGGAATCGCGCGCCGTCCTCGGCGAACCGGCCTTCGTCCCGTACGCAATGATGGGAAGCCCCGCCCTCGCGGAGGCGGTCTCCGACGCGATGCTCGGCGCAGATACCGTGCTGATGGGGAACCACGGCGTCGTGGCGGCCGGCGGCTCGCCCGCCGAAGCCTTCAACCGGATCGAGCTCGTGGAAGACGCGGCGAAGATCACATTCATGGTCGGATTCTCCGGCGGCGGCAGGACGCTGACGGGCGACGAATTGAACCTGATAGACGCCCTCTTCGGGAAAAACCGTCCGGCAAGGTGAAACCCGGCCGCGGCCCCGCGCGTATAATCAACCGTTGGACGCGAGGAAGGAAGGTGGAAATATGGTCGGTTTTCTTCTCGGGTGCATTCTCCTGGTCTTCTGCTGGCCGCTGGCGCTTCTGATGCTGGTACTAAGCCCCCTGCTCCTGCTCGTACTTCTGCCGCTGGGGCTCGTCGGAGCGATGATCGGCGGCATCTTCATGCTCGTGTGGGGCCTTATCACCCTGCCCTTCAGGATATTGTTCTGCCGGTGGTAGGCGTTCCCCCCTCCCCTGATCAGGCGGAAGATCCCCGGACACTGAAACCGGCGACAATATCGCGCCGCGCGCTCACGCCCTGACCCTCTTCGAGTACCAGTACATGAAGAACGACAGAAGGGCCAGCATCCCGATGGCCGCCAGTTCGGAAAGGCTCTCGGAATAATGGACCATGAGGAAAGCGTCCCAGCCGAGCGCCGCTATCACCGCCGCGACGACGCCGGCGATCGATCCTCCCGCTATGTACCCCGAGGCGACGAGGATCCCCCTCTCCTGCCTTTCCTTGGAGATCTTCTCGTCCGCGCTGCTCCTGCCGACGAGGTACGATATGAATCCCCCGAGAAGGACCGCCGTGTTGAGCTGCACGGGAAGGTACATCCCAAGCGCGAAGGCGAGCGCCGGCACTCCGCTCATCGCGAGGATCACCGATATCACGACGCCGAACGAAAAGAGGATCCACTGCACCCCCGCCTCCGGCCCCATCAGGCCGAAGATGATCTCCTTCATCGCCGACGCCTGCGGCGCGGGCATCTCCATCGAGCCGAAGGTGTAGGTATTCGCCAGGAGCATCATCGCCAGGGCGCAGAAGACGGCCGATACCAGTATCCCGAGGAACTTGAACATCTGCTGGTTGCGCGGCGTGGCGCCGATCCAGTACCCGATCTTAAGATCTGTGGCGAAGGCCCCCGCCACCGCGAGAGCCGTGCACACGACCCCCCCTATGATGAGGGCGACGAACATCCCCGGTTTCCCGGAAAGCCCGATCCTCGTCAGTATGACGCTCGTGATTATCAGCGTCGCGAGGGTCATCCCCGACACCGGGTTCGTTCCGATCAGGCCGATCGCCCTCGCGGCCACCATGGTGAAGAGGAAGGAAATCCCGAGAGCCAGAAGGACGCCGACCGTGCTGACGAGGGAGGGGGCCAGCCCGCTCCTGAAGAAGATCCAGAGGCATATCCCGACCGCCGCGATACCGATGAAAACATCCCTGAAGTTCATGTCCCGTTCGGTCCGGACGTCGGCGTGCCCCTCGATCCTCGAAGCGGCGATCCCCTTTATCCCCAGCTTGAACGACCTGCCGATCGACGGGGCGCTCTTTATTATGCCCATGATCCCCGCCCCCGCTATCCCCCCGATGCCGATCAGCCTCACGTAATTGACGAAGATCTCGTCGACCGACATGTCCGCTATCGGAATCGCGCCTGGAGGGATGATCCCCGAAAGGTGCGACCCGATGTAATGCACGAGTGGGATGAGAACGAGGAATGAGAGGAACGATCCCGCGGCGATGATGGCGGAGTACTTTATGCCGACGACATAACCGAGCCCGACGATCGCCGAGAGCCCGTCGACCCTGACGGCCATCGAGAAACGCTCCTCGATCCACCTGCCGACGCCGATGACGTGAAACGAGATGATCTCCTTCCATAGGCCGAAGGTCAGCACGAACAGGTCGAAAAAGAAGGCGACCGCGGCGCTGTAGATGAGCGTCATCGCCTGCCGCCCCGCGCTTTCCCCGGCCACGAGGATCTCGGTCGTGGCCATCGCCTCGGGGAAGGGGAGTTTGCCGTGCTCCTTCACGATGAGATAATCGCGAAGGGGTATGAGGAAGAGGACTCCGAGGCTGCCGCCGAGAAAGGCGGTGAGGAATATATGCCAGAACGAGACCTCTATATCGAGCATGTAAAGGGCCGGGATCGTGAAGACCGCCCCCGCCACCACGGCGCTCGAGGCCGCGCCGACCGACTGCAGGATGACGTTCTCGAGGATCGTGCTCCTTCGCCTGAAGATGTTCGCGAGCCCGATCGCGAGGATCGCTATCGGTATGGCCGCCTCCATCCCCTGCCCGGTCTTCAGGGCCAGATAGGCCGAAGCGAGAGAGAAGATCATAGCCATCACAAGTCCGATCCCCACCGATCTCGGCGTCACCTCGAACGGGGAATCGCCCGCCGGAACGATCGGATAATATTTCTCCCCTTCGCGAAGCTGCCTGTACGCTTCCGGCGCGAGCCTGGCCTGCATTTTCGACATCCCCGTGTCCTTTCTCGAAAACCGAAAAATTCTTCGACTTCGCGGCCGCCGCCCCGGGGGCCGGCCGGGCCCGCCTTCAGGGCGGGCCCGGAATCAGCCGACATTCTACCACCCATCCGCGCGGCGCTCCAGCCAAAAACTTACCCGCCGCGCGGGGTTTCAACACTTGACCGGGAGGGACCGTTTCGGATTATACTCACCCGTGGGGCGCAGGCCTGATACCTCCCCGGTCGAGCCCGGCGCGCAAACAGGTTTCGGGCCGGACGGCAGGGAACATATCTCCGTGTGAAAGCGAGGAGGATCATGGAAAATTCAGGGAACGGCATTTCCAGAAGGTCTTTTCTTGGCAGGGGAGCCGCCGGCATTCTCGGCGCCGGGCTCGTCATGACGGCGGGGGCCGCCGGATCGCTCGCCCAGGAAAAACCGGAAGGATCGGGGGGCAAACCGTCGATCAGGGAATACAGGCGGCTCGGCAGGACGGGGTTCAAGGTATCCGACATATCGTTCGGCAACGCCGGCATGCAGGACACATCCCTTCTCGAATACGCGATGGACAGGGGAATCAATTACGTCGATACGGCAAGGCAGTATTACGAGATGGAAGTGATCATCGGCCGGCTGGCCCCGAGCCTTCGCGACAAGCTCTTCATCACGACCAAACTCGAGCCGGAGATCTTCACGAGCGAAACGACGGAGGAACAGATCCTCGCCGCCATAGACGAAAGCCTGAAGAGGCTCAATACCGATCGCATAGATTGCTGCCTCGTCCATTCGGTCGGGGATCCCAACCTCGGCGGCCCCGACAGGGCGAGGAACCCGGCGATCGTGTCTGCATTTCACAAGGCGAGAAAAGCGGGGAAGATCAGGTTCTGGGGGGCGAGCTCGCACGGCCCCGCCGTGGTCGCGGACTTCGACTGGCTCCTCGACAACACCGACATCGACATGATAATGCCCGGGATGAACTTCATGACGAAGGGGCTCGAACCGGTGCTGAGGAAGGCCGCGGAAAAGGACGCCGCGGTCGTCGCGATGAAATCCCTCTCGGCCGCGAGGAAGATAGACTATTCGAAATTCATGAAGGAGGGAAGGACCGCGAGGCAGGCCCTCCTCAAATGGACCCTGGCCCAGCCGGGAATCAGCACGATCGCTCTCACGATGAGGACCTTCGAGGAGATCGACGAATTCGTCGGCGCGTCCGGCGGCACCGATATGAGCTCCGGCGAAAGAAGGGTCCTCGAGGGGTACGCGGCGGCCCTCGACCGCGATTACTGCCGGCCCGGCTGCGACGGATGCCTCGAAGCCTGCCCGCAAAAGGTCCGGATTCACGACATCCTGAGGTACAGGCTCTACTTCGACAGCTACGGAAGGGAAAAATACGCGATGAACCTCTACGCCGCCCTTCCCCCCGGCAGAAACGCCGCGAATTGCGTTTCGTGCGCGGGGCAATGCTCCGGCTCCTGCGCTTACGGCCTCGACATCAGGTCGCGGCTCGCCGAAGCCCACAATGAACTGACCATATGAAAGGACGGGGGAGGAATAATATGAAACGAACCTTCAAAAATCGGCATTTGCCCGCAATGCTTTCGATCCTGTCTCTTTCGGTTTTCCTTCTCGCTTCCTGTTCCACGGGCGAAAAGGACCCGGCAAAATCGGTGCTTCTCGATTCCGTCAAGGCGATGGGGGGAATGTCGAAGGCGACTGGGTGGAAAACGCTCGTGCAGAAGGGGACGATGACCTCGGAATGGCCCGGATGGGGGACGGTGAAGGCTGACTGCACCTATTACACGCAGAAACCGGACATGCAGCTTCTCGACCAGGATTACAGCGCCTACGACCACCCCTTCTATTTCGTTTACGTGCAGAACGGCGCCCAGTCTTGGTCCGAGGTGAATATGGGGATCCGCCAGAACGAAAGAACGACCGCGATGCTGGAACAGCGCATGCGGGAGATCGACGGGCTCGTCCATTTCGTCTCGAGCTGCGATTCGTTCTTCATCGTTCCCGACGCTCCCGCCGATTCCCTCCTCGCGGGGATGAAACTCAAGCGGATCGGCTGCGTCTCGGGCGAGAAGACCGTATATTTCGACATCGACGGCGCGACCCGGCTTCCGGCGAGGAAGATCGAAACGAGCGGCGAAGTCGAGACCCAGACGATAATGGAGGATTACAGGGACGTGAGCGGTAGAAAGGTGCCGTTCCATGTGACCATTTATCAGAATGGCGCAAAAACGACCGAATTCGTCTGGGAGGAAATCGTCTTCGACACGCCCGTCGACCCCGCGATCTTCGAAAAGAACAAGCCGCAGCCCGCGAAGGAGGCGTGAGTTACGCCGGGCCCTCCGTAAAACCCCGTAAATCGCCCGGCAGCCCCCTGTTGGAGTCACAAAGGGGGTTGACGAAAACGGTTTTTTGTCATATTTCTTGCATTATAATGGGCGACAGCCACAAGGGCGCAGGGTGACGGAAAGGAGATGTCCTGTTTTGAAGAACAAAGCCAATACTCACAAGCCCAAAAAGCAACGCGACGCGGCACATGAAGAGACAAGGTCGAAAAAATTCACCGACAACCAGGAAAAAAAGGCGAACAAGTACGGGGTTGTTCCGATTCTTATGGACGAGGAACTCGAGGAAGACGAGGACGAGTTCGAACAGGAGTATTGACGATATTATTTCAAGCGGGATCTCATTTCGTTTAAATAAGTTGTAAATCCGCGCCTCGTGACGATGCCGGCGATCCCTCCATCGGGGCCTAGAACGGCCACCGGGCTTATCCCTTTCTGCATGATCAGGAAGAAGAGTTTTTCGGCGGAATCGTCCTCCCTTGCCGTCCACGAGGCGAGATCGGCGCTCATCACGTCGGACGCCGCGATCCGCGGCCACAATTCCCTCGGAATGCGCCTTATATTGTCGAACAGCGCGACGCCGCCGGGAACGCCCCCCGCCGTGACCGGGATGGCGTTGAAATGAAACTTCAGGAAATATTCGTTCACCAGGGTCATAAGATCGATCGAGCCGTCAACGGAGACGACGCCGTCCTGCATCATGTCGCGGGCCTTTATCTCCTTCATCATCTCGGCCCAGGCGATGTTCCTGTAACCGTCGTTTGCGGCCTTCTTGAGAAAGAGCCCGATGAAAACCATCCAGAGCGAGCCGATCATTCCGCCGTGCATGAAGAAACTCAGAGCACCGGCAAGGATTAGCAGCCAGCCGAACCCGGCCCCGGCGCGGGCGGCGATCCGTGTGGCCTTCCGAAGATCCCCCGAGCGCATCCAGATGATGGCCCTCAGTATCCTCCCCCCGTCCAGCGGGAATCCCGGCACCATGTTGAAGAAAAATATCCCGAAATTGACGCCGGACACCGTGGCAAGGAGAACGTGAACGAACGGCGGCTCGGCCGGTATCATCGCCGCCCCCCGCAGGATCGTCGCGAAGATGAGCGAAAAGAGCGGGCCCGCCGAGGCCATCCGCAGCTCGACCGACGGCGAATCGACCTCGCGGCCCATCTGCGCGACGCCGCCGAACATGAAGAGGGTTATCTTCCTTATCGGAAGCCCGTTCCTCACTGCGACGATCGAATGGCTGAACTCGTGCAGAAGGACGGAGAGAAACAGAAGCAGTGTTATCAGGATCGAGAGAAGCCAGGTGACGGGGGCCGAGAAGAGGCCCGGATATCCTTCGGGGATATAGCCGGTGGAGAACGACCAGGTTATCAGGACGAACACCAGCAGCCAGCTGATGTTCAGCTCCACCGGGATGCCCCACAACCTGAACAGATGGAATTCCTTGTTGAACATTGTCCGTCCGGGGCCCCGGTCCCTGAATTTATCCAATGACCTTCCCGGCGTCGAGGGTCCTGACGAAACGGTTGTTCCCGTCTACCTCGATGAACACCGGATCGGCCTCGCCGGTCGACCAGGAAAAGGCGGTGATATCGACCAGATCGCCCTTGTTTATGAGATGGGCCGCGGCGCCGTTCATGCAGATTACACCGCTTCCCCTCTCCCCCTTGATCACGTAGGTCTCGAGCCGCTTCCCGTTGGTCCTGTCGATCACGTTGACGTTCTCGTGCTCGCTCAGATTGGCGCGGTCGATAAGATCCTCGTCTATCGTGATGCTTCCCACGTACCTCAGATCGGCCTGGGTAATCCTCGCCTTGAGGATCATCGACTTGAGAAGTAGACGTTTCACGATCAGCCCTCCTTGCGCCTTGTCATGGTTGCGATCCGCATTTCGCCGAAACGTAATTGTAGCACAATACTCCAATTAACGAAAGCCGCGTTACGTCCGTCAGATTTTATCGCCGGCCTTTTCGGTGAGATAGCGAACAAATCTGTTATTTTCATCGACGAGTATGTTTGTAAACTGCCCCTGCGTTTCTTCAGACCATGTAAATGCCATGATTATTATCTCGTCGCCATCGTGTATGTGTTTCGATACGGCGCCGCAGGATATGAACTCCCCGCCTCCCTTTTTACCCTTCAGCACTATGGTCTCGACCCTCGCGCCGTTGATGTTGTCGACGATCAGCACCCTCTCGCAGTGCGCGATGTTGCTCAGTTCCAGAATTTGCTCGTCGACGATCATGCAGTCTATCCTTTCCGGATCGGCGCTGGTGACTCTGGCTTTGTGGATCTTCGATTTTACGACGAGCCGTTCTTCCACCTTCGATATGATGAACCTGAACTTGCCGGCGGGAGACAGCGGTATGGTGTCGACTTTATCTATTTTCACGTTTACCGCCTGTCCCATGTTGTCGCGGATCTCCTTTTCCAGCCTGTCCCTGTATTCATCCTTCCATCCGGGACCCGGAACGATCCTGAATGTGACGGCGTTTCTCTGTTTTTGTTCCACCTGGAATTGTCTGATTCCCGGAACGGCCCTTGACAGATATGTCCAGAAATACCCGCCGATCGATCTCCCGTCCGGAGTTATCACATTGTCGAATGTTCTGCCTTCGATTCTTTCGAGAAGCGGAAGCCCTCTGCCGCATTCGCAGATCCTCGAGGAAGGAATGGCCATGTCTCCGGTCTTGTACCTGACGAAAGGCATATAAAGATTGAGAAGATCCGTGACGACTATCTCTCCCATCTCGCCCGGTTCGGCGGGCCGGCCGTTCTCGCGGAGGACTTCCACGTACATCAGGTCGCTGAAGACATGGAGCCCGTTGTGCCGGTCGCATTCGTGAGCGACGTTGGCAAACTCGTTGCTCCCGTACCGGTCGAAGACCCTGCACCCGAAGACCTCTTCGAGTATCGCGCGCTGCTGCGGATACATTTTCTCGCCGCTCGAGATCACCGACCTGGGCCTTATACCGTCGATTTTCCGATCTCTGATGAATTCGGCGAAGAGTGTCACGGCCGAGGGATAACCGATCACAAGATCGGGCCTGTACTTCACGAGCTTCATCGCATAATCGCGCATCGCCTTTTCCGACATGCTGAACGACGACAGCCAGGTGATATTGTTGAAATAGTTTCTTACAGCCGCGGTCACGCGTTGTTTCAGCGGGATGTCGAACGGGAATCCCCAGATAAACGCCTGCTTGTCGCCTATATCGATCCCGGCCATCCTGAGGCTCCTGGCAGTGTTTGCCCTCCTAACCGGTCCGGCCGTCACGTCGACGGAGAAATAAAGCGGTTCCCCCGTCGACCCGCCGGTGCTTGATGGGTATCCCTTTACCAGCGGATCATCCGTCACCATGCGCTTTCCTTCCTGCCTGACGACGTACTTGTCGAGCAGGGGTATATTCATGAAATCGGATGGGTTCTGTATATCCCCCGGGCGAAGGCCAAGCTCGGCGAAAAGGTCCCTGTAGTAGGGAACGCGGGACGATACCGCCGCGAGAAATTCGCTCATTCGCTGCCACTGGATGTCCTCGATTTCAGATTGCGGAAGCCACTGGTTTTTCTCGAGTTCCCCCAGCACGGAAAGAACCTTGTCCCCCCTCAGGCCCCTGTACACCGGATGAATGACGTTTCTCACGAGCGAAGACGAAAGCGGCAATACCATGAGTCTGACTCCAATCTGCTATTTTCTTCCCGTCGAATGGTACCTTGCAAGATATTTCATTTTATACCAGCGCATCTTCCAGAGCGACAGTTTTTTTCCGGCGAACTGTTCGAGAATGGAGAGGAAGAATCCGGGATCGGTGTTTTTCACCGCCAGGCCGTTTTTCCAGATCCACGGCGAACCGCAGCCGATGCGGTTTATCCTGTCCGGTTTCTGCCCGTAGATATTCTTCATTCCGCTGGTCAGGTAATCCGTGGTCGTCGAAAGATACCCCGACTCCGCGGCGACCTTCAGGGTCGTGGAGTTGTATCCCCCGCCGGGCCAGCACAGAAAATCGACTTCCCTGCCGAGACCCTGCGACAGCATGGCTCGCGATCCGGCCAATTCTTCGGTCACTCTTTTTTCGTACTCTTCGTCCGTTTCATAGCGGCCGGACCCGTCGCCCGAAGCGGCGGCAACGGCTGCCAGCTCATCCCTCCAGCAAGGCCTGTCGAAAAAGGCCGCTCCGCCGCCCGCTTCCACCTTCGCGGCGAGGGCGCGCGACCGCGACGGCTCGTCGAAATAGCGCCTGGCCACGAGCGCTCTCTCGTGCCTGTAGATGGGCGTTCCCCAGGGAATGTCCAATCCGAAATCCCTGGTCATGTAAGCGTGCTTCCTTTCGGGCGCGGTGTTCCACGAGAGCCACGGCTGCGGCACATAGCCGCCGGCGCCGGCGGGCCGATGGAAATCCACGATCTCTTCGCCGCAGAAATACCAGGTATGGGTCTTCGCATGGCTCTGCACCTCGACATGTCCCGTTTTCTCCATACTTTTCATTTCAGCCCACGAGAGAAACCCGGCCCCTGGAAGATCATCCGCGGACACGTTTCCATTCCAGACATCCTCAAGCGTGGGTCTGGGATCGGAGGCAGGATCGATAAAATCGGTCGTCATCCATATCACCGCGTGGTGGCCGTATTTCTTCAGGATCGGATACGCGAATACCCAGTTGTCCAGATACCCGTCGTCGAAGGTCAGAACGACCGGCTTTTCCGGAAGCGGCGCGTTCTCCTTCATGTGCGAATACAGCCTGCCCAGCGTGATCGTATTCCAGCCCTTTTTGCGCAACAGGCTCATCTGCGCTTCGAAGACTTCCACGGGTGTTATCAGGTGATTCCACAGCCAGCCCGGGCGGTCCGGCGCCACTCCGTGATACATCACTACGGGTACTGCGGCGGGGGCCTTCATCCATTCTCCTTTTTTGCGACCAGGAGCTCGTATAAATCGCCAAGTTCAGCCGCGGCGTTATTCATGCTGAACCGCTCTTTCACCGCGCGCGAGGCGTTATTTATGAGCTTCTGCCTGAGTACTGCGTCGGTCAACACCCTCTCCATCGCGGATGCAAGGGCGGATGCGTCACCGTGCATAACCAAAAGCGCGCTCTCGCCCCCCATTACTACTTCCCCCACGCCTCCCACGTCGGTCGTTACGATCGCCGTGCCTGCCGCCATCGCCTCGAGAAGAGAAACCGGCAACCCCTCCCTCTCCGAGGAAAGCACGAAGAGATCGGCCGCGGATAAAAGATCGGGGACGTCGTTTCTCGTTCCGGGAAGTGCAATCCTGTCCGCCATGCCGTTTTTTTTGACGACGGCCCTTATTTCATCCATGCGATCGCCATCCCCCGCAATGATACACCTTGCCCCGGGTAACTTCGATGCCATGGCGGTGAAGGCTTCCACCAGCAACGGATAGTCCTTCTCCTTCACGAGCCTGCCGACCGAAAGGACGAGCGGATCGCCGGCGGGCCATCCGAACTCGGCCATCACGGCGTCCCTGCCCCTCGCGGGGCGCCCGAACTGTTCAGGATCGACGGCGTTCGGTATGTATACGAGCTTATCTTCCGGCGTATGCTCGCGCGCGCGCCGAATCTCCATGATATCCCTGCTGACGCAGATGCGCGCGTCGGTGATCCCGTTGAGGATCCTTTCGACGAGAAGCCTTGCCGGCGATTTCCAGAGCCCCTTCCCGTGCTCGGTCGTCATGCGCACGGGCACCCCGGCCGTCCACGCGGCCGCCCTGCCGACAAGGTCCGCCGGCGCGAGGTGGGCGTGAACGACGTCGAACCGGCCCCTCCTGAGATGCCGGACGAGCCTGAAAAATGAGACCGGGAACCGGCGCCACCGAAAATCGAGAAAGAAAACCGATTCGACATTTTCAGCCGCCGTTCTTTCCATTTCCGCGTGCCCCCCGTTGAAAAGGCAGAGGGAGAGTGCGAATCGAGACCTGTCGATTTTCCTTATGAGATTGAGGACCTGCACCTCGGCGCCGCCGACCTGGAGCTTCGGCATCACCATGCAGACGCGAATTCTTTTATCGATGTCGCCCTTCATCAGAGACTCCCTGCCGCCGCGGCCGCCGGGGATGACCGGCTTTGCGGCCCGTTGCATCGGGCACAGATACGCGCGCGAGTTCCGGGACTCCTGTATTCCCCGGCCAAGGGATTATCGCTCCGGGAAGGCTCGTTGACAAGGCAAAGGTGGATGCGGGGGAAAAAAGAGGGCGCGGAGCCTCGAGGCCCCGCGCCTTTTTCGTTCGCCCGGAATCGTTCCGGGCTACCAGCAGATCAGGCCGTCCTAGAACGCGAAACCGTAGCCGACCATGACCATGATGCCGGTGTTCTTGGCATCCATTTCATCTTCACTGTCGTCGATCGTGGTAAGGCCCATGGCATACCTTACATCCATCAGGATGCAGCCGCCGGCCTCGAGCTTGTAATCGAATCCGGCGCCCAGCATCAGACCGTAATCCATGCTTTTCATGTAATCCTTGACGTCCTCGCCGTCGGGATCTTCAGCGGCCATCAGGAAGCCGAGATAGGGGCCGCCGAAGAGGTAGGGGGCGAAATTGCCTTCCATCGGTATGGTATATTTGCCGAGGATGTTGAGGTCGATGTAGGTGAGCGCGAAAGGATCGTCGACTTCCTCGAATTTGCAACCCTTGAGCATGTACATCAGTTCGGGCTGCAGGCTGAACGCTTCGGTGAAGGCATAGTTCATCCATACGCCGCCGCCGAACGCCATCCTCATCTCGTTGAACTCGACATCGTCGCCGGTGAGATTCGCCATGTTGAGGCCGCCCTTGATGCCGAACAGCATGCCTTCCGCCGAAGCGGCGCCCGTCATGAAAACAACCAGTGCCATCGCGATGAGAAAACGTTTCATTAGATATCTCCTTGAGTTTGGGAAAATAAACCTCTCCTGAAACAACTTCACATAATCCGCGCCCCGAAGGGCTCTAAATCATGTGTATCACCTCCCTTTTCACGTCGGTAATTTTCCTTCGTCAAATCTCCCGGTTGTTAATTTCTCGCGCACAGGATGCAAGGCAATGAACACATCAAGCGGTATTCTTTCGCAAGCATCCGGTCTTGACAAGAAAAAAATCACATTGTTTCAAAAAAGCTTAACCCTGATTTAACCTTCCGTATGGCGCGCCGATCCGCCAGAAACCTTTTCGATTGAAAGATAATCTGCCGTCCCGCGGCGCTTTTCGGGCTGATTTACCGTCGTTCGGACAAAAAAAGCAAAAGACGTGCCGGGCTCTTCCCGGCCGCATCGGCGCCTGATTTTCGCTTTTTTCCCCGGGACGGCCTCCCCGAAATTCCTCCCGAGGGGCGGGAATATCCCCTGGTACGGCTAAAATCCCACTCTTGTTTCATCTTGGCACCCGGCTTGCTCATTTATTCGCGGAATTTCATCGCAAAGAGCAACAGGGTAACGAGGATTTCGACAATACTGAGCGTCTGTAACCGGGTTTTTCGTCAGGAGGCGTCATGTCGCAGTTCATGGAAGTACTCGAATGGTTCGACCAGACGGGCGAAGAGATCGTCCACCGCATCCCGCCCGAGGGCTCGGCCGAGATAAAGATGGGGGCGCAGCTTATCGTGCGCGACAACCAGGCCTGCGTCTTTTTCAAGGACGGCAAGGGACTGGATCTATTCAGCGCCGGGCGCCACACGCTGACGACCAAAAACCTGCCGATCCTGACGAAGGTGCTCGCCCTTCCCTGGGGCTTCAAGAGCCCCTTCCGCGCCGAGGTCTATTTCGCCAACATGAAGACCTTCATCAACCAGAAGTGGGGGACGAAGGACCCCGTGGCGTTCAAGGACAGCAGGCTGGGCCTCGTGCGCCTTCGCGCATTCGGCCTCTACACATTCAAAATCAGCGAGCCCGTTCTTTTCATAAACAGGATCGTCGGCACGCAGGGGGTCTACACGAGCGCCATGATCGGCGACTACCTTCGCGACGTCGTCGTCGCCAGGATGAACGACCTGTTCGGCGAGAAACTCGATTCCATTTTCGAGCTCCCGCAGTACTACGACGAGCTCGGCCTGGAACTAAAGGCGCGCCTCGTCGACGATTTCTCGAAGTACGGCATGGAGCTGACCGACTTCTTCATCAGCGCGATAACCCCGCCCGCCGAGGTCCAGAGGATGATAGACGAGAAAAGCGGCCTCGAGGCGGTCGGCAATCTCGACGATTTCCTGAAATTCAAGGCGGCGAAGGCGATGGGAGACGCCGCTTCCGGTTCTGCCAACGGCGGCGGCGCGGGCTCGGCCGCTGCTGGCGCGATGGGGATCGGAGTCGGCGCCGGGCTCGGGATGATGATACCGGGGATGCTCGCGAGAAACGCGCCCTGGCAGCAGGGCGGCGCCACGGCTACGGCCGATAAGTCGCTTCATTGCTCGAACTGCGGCGCCGGGCTTCCGGACGGGGCGAAATTCTGCGGCGGCTGCGGAAAAGCCGTTTCAACATCGCTCGTGTGCGCCCATTGCGGCGCGAAACTCCCCGATGGAACGAAATTCTGCGTCAATTGCGGCAAAAAGGTGGAATAGAAGGGTATGATCGTCAGGTGCGACCTTTGCGGTGGGGAAAACGAGATCCATCCGGGGCAGGAGATGCTGCTTTGCGGCTACTGCGGGTCGTCGGTCGCCCTGGAGACCAGGGAGGCCCCGGATCACCTGATACTTCCGCACGAGCGAAACGACGGCCACGCCGAGCTGGCGCTGAGATCACTTCTGATCGCGAGGAAGCTGGCCCGTCCCGCCGACATAAAGATTGAATTCTCCTTCGTCCCGTACGCGATCGCCGGAGGCTCCGACGGGAAGACTCGCGCCGTCCCGGCTCCCGGGGCGCCCCACTGGGCGAGGCCCCTGCCCTTCCCTCCCGCCGGTAACTATTCCTTTTTCAAAAAGGAGCTCGCGGGAAAGGAAAAGGTCTTCGAGCTGAGATCGGTCCCCGAAGAGGCGAGGCAGCTCCTGCATCTCCCCCTGTACAGAATAAAGTACCGCGCGGCGGGCGGGAAATACGACGCCCTCGTCGCGGGGGAAAGCCTCATGACGATATCCGACAAATTCCCACCCGAGGTCCCCGCTCCGGCGAGCGTTCCAAACATGATCGCCGCGGCCTGTCTTTTCGCCGCCTTTCTTCTCATCGGCAGGCTGGCGTCGGGCTGGGCGGCGCGGTTCGTCTTCGTCCTCCTTGCCGCCTCGGCAGGGTACGTCTTCTTCAGCCTTCGCGAGAGGATGATCAGGAATGCCGGTTGACGCCGTCGGGATCGCGGTCCCTGAAACAGCGGGCGGGCCGGCCGGGCCCGATCATGAAATCGAAGGCGGGCACGGCACGGCCTCCGACAACGCGGGGCCCTGCGAGACATTCGGCGTAGGCTGCCCCGAATGCGGCGGCGCCCTGAGGATCCGCGAGGGGGAGAGAAGCATACGCTGCCCCTACTGCGGATCGTCCCTTTTCGCCGCGGCGTCACGGGGAGTCAGAAGATTTTTCCTCCCGCCCCGCGTGACCGCGGGGAGGGCGCGGCTCGAGGCGCTTCGCTTTCTCTCAGAAAAGACAGGGGGCAGGATCAAGGCGAGGCACGCGGCCATCCTCGACATGAAACAGCTCAACGTCCCCTTCTGGCGGATGAAAGGAAGGCTCGCCGGATGGGTCGCCGGCGAGAAGATAAAGCGCGAACAGGTCGAGGTCTCCTCGCAGGGACCGAACGGGGAAAAGACCGCGCGCAAGACCGTCGAAGAGCGGGTGCCTTATTCTAAGCTGATATTCAAGCATGTCGACTGGTCCTCCCCCGCCTGCTCGGTCATGCACCTCGGGCTGCAGGGGATATCGCTTAGGGCGCAGATGCTCGACTGGGACGTTTTCGACCACAGTCTCGCGAAAGATATGGATATCGCCCTGCCGATGACCACGGCCGCCGAAGCCGAACGCGACGGATTCAAATATCTTTCGGGCATCGCCACACCCGCCGGCGCGACCGTGCGCGCGTGCAAATTCCGCATGATCGGGAGCGACATGTCGCTTTACTACTACCCCGTGTACCTTATGAGATACCGCCACGCAGGAGCAATCCATTCAATAACGGTCGACGGAAACGACGGGCGCGTCGTGCGTGGCGACATACCCGAAAGAAACAGCGTGAACTACAGGGCGATGTTTTTCGTGCCCGCGCTCGCAGCCCTGCTCGCGGGGCTCTGGGCGCCTCTTCTCCCAATGGCCGCGGCGACACTCTATGTCTCCGACATGTTCCGGCACGGCGCCGTCGTGGCTCCGCACTCGTGGATGCTGGGGAAACTCGAGAGCTGGTTCGGAGGTGAGCTTTGAACGGGCAACTGACCGTCAGGCTGCTGAGGTGCGGTCTCTGCGGAACGCCTCTTCCCGTGACGGGCCGCAGCGCCGCTTTCCAGTGCGAAGCCTGCCACAATCACTGGATCATCTCGGGGGACTCCCTCGCTCCGCTCCAGGTCTGGAGGGCGGCTCCTCCCGAAGGTTTCCCGGGCGAGCCGGTATTCCTGCCCTTCTGGGTGATCGAGGCTGACGGGGCGGGGATTCGCGGCGGAATCGAAGCGGCGATGGAAGGACGACCGGTTACGGAACGCGCCGAAACGACGCGGCAGGACAGGGAGTTGTCTCATCTTTCGGCGAGGATCGGCGACGGGACGTTCAGGATCTTCGTCCCCGCCTTTCACCCGGCGAACACTCTCGCGCACATAAAGATCGGGAAGCTTCTGACGGAATGCCAGCCGTCGTTCAGGGCCCGGAGGCAGACGGAACCGGACCGGCCCGTGATGTGTTCCCTCGACGCTGCGGAGGCCGCCCGTCTCGTCGATTTCATTTTTATCGCCACCCTCCCCGAATCGATACAGAGATGCGGGGATTTCGTAGAAAGGCTTCGTTTGAATACCTCGCCGGCTCCGCGCATGGTCGAGCTCCCGTTCGAAAGGCGCGGCGCCTCCCTCCGGTCCCTTTACGGCGGGTTCGAGATATCGGGCCGCATCGCGGACGAATCGATTCCGGCCGAAAGTGCGGCGCGGTAATTCCGCCGCCGGACGCGCGCCTCGCCCTTAACAGGGCTTGTAATTTCACCCTGAAAATGCCATGTTGATGCATCGGAGAAACCGGTTTATGCCCGGCCGCGGGACGCCATTCGCGTCTCGCCGCTCTGTTATAGAAGGAGTTTCCAATGAAGCGAGGCCTGATAATAATGGCCGCGGCCCTTGTCTTCGCGGCGCCCGCGGCGGGCTGGGCGCAAGGCGAGCCGCTGCCCGCTTCGGCCACCGCGGCCGGGGATTCGACGGCAGCTCGCGGGGCCGCCGGCGGCGCCGATTCATCCCTGTCCGCGCCCCTGCCCGACCGCGCGGACTCCGGTACCTCGATGCCCGCCACGGGGGCGCACGAAGGGAGAACCCCGCGCACCACGGGAAATCCTCCCCCCGATGCAGCGCTTTTCCGCCTGATAAACGGCCGCTGGGCCAATCCCGCCTTCGATGCGGCGATGCCGATCATCACCGATATCGACAAATGGAAGATCGTTATAATCCTCGTATGGTCGGCCCTCGTCATGTTCGGAGGCTCGAAGGGGAGATGGGCGGCGCTGGTGCTGATACCCCTCGTGGCCGCCTCCGATCAGTTGTCGTCGGCGGTCATCAAGCCGCTCGTCGCGAGGATGCGCCCGTGCGAGGTGCTGGGGAGCGTCCATCTCTGGAGCGGCGCCGATGGATGGATCACGACCTCCTCCGAGATAATCGGCGGGTACAAGCGATCCTTCTCCTTCCCGTCGAGCCACGCGGCCAACATCACCGCTTCGATGCTCTTCCTCGGTCTCGTTTACAGGAGATGGCTCCCCCTTCTCCTCGCGTTCGCTTTCGCCGTCTCGTATTCGAGGGTCTATGTCGGCGTGCACTGGCCCCTCGATTCGGCGGCCGGCATGCTGGTCGGGGCCGCGCTCGCCTTCGCCGCGTGGTGGGGGTATAAAAAGATCACCGGCCCGGATGACGGGGCCTCGGGCAAAACCTGCTGTTCGAGCTGCGTCTGCTCCGGCACCCGCGAACGGCCTGAGCCGCCGGAAACGGATCGCCGGACGGAGGAATAGAAATGCGCCGGGAGGAAATCGGCAAAATTTACGTGAACGAATCCTTCCTCGCCGCCATGGTCATTCTGATCGCCTTTTCGCTCAGGGTCCTTCACGTCATCTTCACATCGAAGCTCAACCCCCTCGCCGGCGACCTCACCCTCGACGCCCTCATATACGACAGGTGGGCGAAGGCGCTCGTGTGGGGCGGCGACGCGGGGCCCACGCAGATGATGCAGGCGCCCCTCTTCCCGTGGTTCGTGTCGCTGGTATACAGGCTTTTCGGGCCGAGCCTCACGGCGGTCCGTTTCGCACATGCGCTTCTCGGGACGGCCGCGTGCGGCCTCGTCACCGTGACCTCGCGAAGGTTCTTCCGGTCCTCCCTCGCCGGCATCCTCGCCGGGCTCGCGGCGGCGCTTTACCTGCCCTCCATATTCTTCGAAGGGGTTCTCGTCCCGGCGACACTAATACTCTTTCTCAACGCCCTCCTCGTATTCGTGCTGGTGCCGGAATCGGGCCCTCCGTCCGCCGCGAGGCGCGTCCTTGCCGGCCTCGTCCTCGGGCTCTCCGTCGCGGCCAATCCGTCGGGGCTGCTTATCGTTCCATTCGTTTTCGTACATATCGCGCTTTTCAGACGCGCGGCGCCAAGGGCCTTCCTCAGGAACTCGGTCCTTTTTCTCGCGGGGCTCCTCGCCGCTCTCACGCCGCTCGCCGTTCGCAACCACCGGCTCTCCGGCGAATTCACACCTCTCACGAGCGGCGGCGGGATAAATTTCTACATAGGGAGCAACCCCGAGGCGAACGGATTCTACAACGTCCCGTCGTACAAGGGCGAATCGCTCGGCGGCACCCCCGAAAAACAGCTCGAGCGGATGAACCTCACGGCCTCCAGGGAGACGGGAAGGGAGCTCGGGCCCTCCGGGGTCTCCTCCTTCTGGCTTCGGAAGGGGATAAGATACGGCGTCGAAAATCCGGGGCGGTGGTTCTACCTTCTCCGTCAAAAGGCGGTCTTCTTCTGGAACTCTTACGAAAGGGCCAATGTCGAGAATCTATATTTTCACAGGACCTTCGGGGGGATTCTCGCCCTTCCGCTTCTGACCTTCGGCATCGTCGCCCCGCTCTGCCTTCTCGGGATCTTCATGTCGCGCGAAAGGCGCGCCAACCTGTGGCTCCTCTACGGGGGGATCGCGTCCTGTTTCTTCTCGGCGCTCCTCTTCTATGTGCTCGCGAGGTACAGGCTCCCGATGATGGCCTTCGTCTTTCCCTTCGCCGGAGCCGCCCTCGCGGCGCTTCTCAAGCTCCTTCGCGACCGCCGGCACCTCGAACTGGCCCTGATGATCGCAGCGCTTCTCCTGATCGCGAGGCTCGTCAACACAACGGTCGCCAGGGATACCGCCGGCGGGATGGCCGGCAACTACGCCCGCCTCGGCCTCACCTACAACGGCAGGGGCGAAAGGGAGAAGGCGGTTGAGGCTTTCCGCGAGGCGCTGAGGCTCGATCCCTCCAATGCCGCCGCGAAGGAAGGGCTGAGGATCCTCGAAAAATGAAAAGGGGCCCCGGAACGATCCGGAGCCCCTTTTTTCCTGCGCATCACGCGGCCGTCTCACCTCGCGCGGCCGAACGCCGACCCCACGGGATCGGGCCTTAAATGCCCTCGAATCCCTCCAGCGGCTTTTCCACGCCGTCCCTTTTCGTCCACTGATCGAACCAGTCGAGTATCGAGGCGTACCAGAACCTCGCGTTGTGCGGTTTCTGGATCCAATGGTTCTCGTCAGGATACCTTATCATCTTCGACGGGACGCCCAGCCTCTGAAGGGCCGTGAACATCTGCTCTCCGCCCGTTATCGGAACCCGGTAATCGAGCTCGCCGTGTATGATAAGATGGGGAGTCGAAAAATTCTTCGCGTAACGGATCGGCGACAGCTCGTCGGTAAGCTCCACGGTGTCCCACGGAGTCCCGCCGGATTCCCATTCGGGGAACCACAGCTCCTCGGTCGAGCCGTACGAGCTCCACTGGTCGGCCTCGCCGGCGTGCGAAACGAGCACGGAGAACATCCTGTCCTCGTTATGCCCCTGGAGCCAGTTGCAGACGAATCCGCCGAATGAACATCCCCAGGCGCCAACCTTGCCCGCGTCGATCCATGGATTCGCGGCGAGCACGTGGCTCACGCCGTTCTTTATATCGGTGATCACCTTCCCGCCCCAGTCGAGGTTCACGCCGTCGCAGATTTCCGTGCCGTACCCCGTCGATCCCCTCGGGTTGCAGAAGAAGACGGCGTAACCGGCCCCCGCGAAGACCGCGTATTCGTTGCGGAAGGCGTAGCCGAACATCTGCTGCGGCCCTCCGTGAAGGCGCACCAGCATCGGGTATTTCTTCGCCGGATCGAAATCGATCGGCTTTACGAGGAAGCCGTGTATCTTCGTGCCGCCCGCTCCTTCGAACCAGACCTCCTCGGCGGGCGGGAAATAATGCGCTGCGACAAGGTCGTCATTGACGCCGGTCAGCTTCCTCGCGTTCCCGCCCCTGCCGTCGCACCTGAATATCTCGATGGAGTGCTCCATCGGGCGATAGAGGTAAACGAAGAATTTCTCCTTCGGAGCCGCCGCCACGCCGGTGTGATTCCCTCTTCCCGCGCCTGCCGGCCCGATGACCGTTTTCACCTCTCCGCCCGCGGCGGGCACGCTGAAGAGGTTGATGTCGCCCGTATCCTCCGCCTCGAAGAATATCTTTTTACCGTCGCCGCTCCAGAAAAGTGTGCCGACGCTCCTGTCGAAGGACGGCGTGAGGCTCATTATCTTTCCCGAGGCGATCTCCATCACCATCACCTCGTAGCGATCCGATTCGTAGCCGGGGCGCCTCGTCGCGCGCCACGCGAGGTGTTTGCCGTCGGGCGAGACGCGGGGATGGCTGTCGGCGGCCGGATTGGATGTGAGCTTCCTTGCGGCCCCCCCTCCCGCCGGCACTGCCCATATCTCCTCGTTGTAGGAGACGGCCTGATCCTCGTCCTGCTTGCCGGAAAAATACACCGTCCTGCCGTCGGGGCTGACGTCGAAGTCGCGCCCCGCCGAGGCGAGCCAGTAGGTGAGGGCGTCATACTCCAGCTCCGGGGTGATGTCGACCGGATCGCCTCCCTCTTCGGCGATCGTGAAAAGGTGCTGGACCTTTCCGTCCTCGTATGTGTCCCAGTGCCGGTACATCAGGTGCCTGTGAACCTTCGCCGACACCTTGCGCTCCTCTACAGCCTTATCCCTCGTCCTGACGCTGTCGAGATCGGCAACGCCGAGGTATGTTCTCCCCGTGAAGATCAGCCTCTCGCCGCCCGGCATCCACTCGAGATCCGAGACGCCGCCGGGGAAATCGGTGACCTTCCGCGCCTCGCCTCCCCCCACCGCAATTACCCACGCCTGCGAGGAACCGTCCCTTCCGGAGATGAAGGCGATCTTCTTCCCGCACGGCGACCACCTGGGGTGGTTGTCCCCCTTGGGGCTGGTGGTCAGGCGTTTCAACTCTCCGCCCTCGGAGGAGACGATCCAGATGTCGGAATTCGACTTGTTCTCTTCGTAATCGGTTTCCGTGACGACGAAGGCGATCCACTTCCCGTCCGGGGAAAGCTGCGGGTCGGCGACCCTTTTCATCTTCCAGAGATCCGCCGGGGTCCAGGGTTTCCGGCCGGTCGCCGCCGGGACAGTGCCGCCGGAGGCATCATTTGCCGCCGCGGCGGCGGCTGCTTCGCTGCCGGCATCCCGCGACGAAGCGCAAACCGCGCCGGCCGCGATCAAGGCCGCGAGAACCGACAGGATGAAAAAGATCGCGACATGATTCCTTTTTGACATGGGGGCTCCTTTCGTTGCGTGTCTTCAGTCAATCACAGACTGAATGTTGATTCTACCCGAGTCGGCCGCCGGTTTAAAGAGTCTTTTTGCCATGGCAATACCTTTCCTTTTGCGGTATAAATTCGGTGAACCGCGAAAAGAGACGGAGGAAAGAAGATGTTCTGGGAAGCCGACAATGAAAGAGACAAGAGGAAACAGCGTTTCATCGAGCTGATGAAAAGGAAAAAATGCATGGAGCTTCTCGGCCCCCTCTCCGACAGGCTCCTCGCCCTGGACCAGGGGGAGGGGACGGTCGAGGAGGCGGTCAAGGCCGCCGCCCACGCGGGGAAAAAGGGGGAGTCGCTGATAGTCGATTTCAAGAAGCGCCCCGACGTCATCCTCGCCGGGATCGCGATGGACGAGAACCGGCACCTCACCTCGATCGGCGAGATCGGCATCTCGGCGCGAAAGGCCGCCGTGACGGCGGTCTTCTCCGACGCGATCGTCTGCCCCGTTTCCGCGGGCGGGGAGATGCCCGCGACGCTCGCGTCGCTTATATCAGGGGAAGGCGGGCCGGCGATCGAAAAGGAACTGAAGTCGAAGGCGCCGATAGAGCCGGGAACAGCTATCGCCGCGGGCCCGGGATCGCTGACCTGCGCCAACGTCATCTTCGCGGCCTGCCTGGGTCCGTCCGAAGGGGCCGGGAAGGGGAAGACGGGAGGCGGCGCGGGCGGCAAGGGGCCCGGGAACGAAGCCGCGACGATCACATCCGCACTTTCGCGCGCTCTCAGGATCGCCGAGGAGCTCAGCCTCGAAACCCTCGCGATACCGGGGATGGCGCCTGACGGCGCTCCGAAACCGGGCGAAATGGCCGCTGCGGTCATCGCCGCGATAAAAGGCCACGAAGCGGAGAGCCTCTCGAAGATCGTTCTTGCCGACGAGGACGAGGAGACGGTCGAAGCGTATATCGAAGCGCTGGAAAGGTTCGACGAGGAGGAGGGGTAGCCTCCCGGGAGGCAGACCTCCTCTATCGCGAAGCCCGCCGTCCCGGGACGCTCCCTCAGACGCGCTCAATCTCCCCGATGCGGAAACTGCGGCCGTCGATCGCCCGCATCGTGGCGAGGACCCCGTCGAGGTGGTCGACCTCGTGCTGAAGCAGTTCCGAAATATCCCCCTCGAGATCCATCGAAGCCTCTTTGAAATCGCCGTCGAGATAATCGATCCGGCACCGCTTGTGCCTTCTCACCCTGACCAGCAGCCCGGGGAAACTCATGCAGTCGTCCCAGAGCTCGATCAATTCCCCGCTCTTTTCGGCGAGAACCGGGTTGACGAAGACGAGCGGCGTGCCTGTATTCATGTAGACGATCCTCTTGAAAATGCGGATCTGCGGGGCCGCGATCGCCCTGCCGGCGCCATATTTTTTCCGAAATGCCATCAGGGTGTCGTGAAGGTCGCGTACCGTTTCGGCGACAAACTCCTTCTCTCCGGGCCCGACCTCGATCGAGGGCTTGTAGAGCATCGGATCGCCAAGCATCAGAAGTTTTTTCTCGGCCATTCGTCCCACCTCCCTTAGCGAAGTCTCAGAGCTTCCCCATCTCCCCGGCGCAGAGCCTCTGCAACCCCGTGCCGTAATAATAAAGACAGCCGTCGGCCGAAAGATATAAATAACCGGGCGAGATTTGCATCGTCCCCGTCCCCCCCCCCGACCACGCCGTACCACCCCCCGGGGAAAGATAAACCTTTCCCCCGTAAGTGACCGCCATGATCCTCGAATCGGGCAGGACGATCACCCTCCAGGGAAAATCGCTTCCGTATCCGACCTTCACCGTTGTCCAGGTGGCGCAGGTGTCCTGCGAGATCATCATGCCCTGCCCTGTGGCGGCGTACAGGTTCCCCGCTTCGTCGATGTCGGCCGATAATACCCCCGTTCCTTCTATGACGTGCTCCCAGCTCGATCCGTTATCCTTCGACGCGTACATCCCGAATTGCCCGCACGCGAATACGAACCCCTCTCCGGCAGCCAGGATCAATTCTGCGTTGGTGATCTTGTCTTCCACCATCTCGAATGGAGCAAGTCCGTCCTGTGAACGAAATATCCCGGCGCTCGTCGTGGCAAAGGTCGTCCCTGCTTCATCGAAATCGATCGCATAGGCGTCGACTCCGGCCGTCGAATCGATCATTGTCCATTCCCCGTCCCGATTCTCCGAGATATGAATCCCGTATCCCAGGTAGTAAAGATACCCCAGCGGGTGAATGGCCAGTCTTCCGAACCAACCATAACCGTATCTATATTGATCGCAGGTGATCGGGATCCATCCTGTTCCACTCCCGACGGATTTCATGATGCCGATATCGGTCGCGAGATAAAGAAACCCCGCGTTGTCCGTATCCATGCACCTTATCCTTAAATCTTCCCATCCGAGTGTATTCCAATTTTCCCCCTGGTCGATGGAACGAAATAGACCCTCGCCCCCCACCAGCAGCGAACCGCCGGAGATCATCACCGACTCGACGATGCTATTCCGGCCTGGGCTTTTAATCGCGGTCCAGTTCGCGCCTCCGTCCGGCGAAAGGACAAGCCCTACTTGAACGAAGGCTCCGAAGATCCTTCCATCGCCGTCCGTCGCGAGGCCCGCCATCTGCCGCCGGAGACTGTCGGAGAAACACACGCCCCATGGAATTCCCGCCCCGCCCGATTTCATTATGATCCCGTTGTCAGTCGAGGCATAGATCGCCCCTCCCGCGTCTTCTATCAGCGCTGTTATGTGTCCTGAATTCTCCACGCCGTGCTCGACCTCCGCCCATGTCGATCCGGAATCTAGCGAAACAAATATTTCCCACCCGCATGCTGCATAGACCGCCCCCGCAGCCGAAACAAACAGGTCGTATATATCGTTCGATAGAAGGGTATCGCAAACCGCCCATGAGGACGCGTTGTCCCGCGATCTGAAAATGACGCCGCGCGATGTCGACGCCAGGATATCACCGGAAGGGGCGATCGCGAGATCGGTGATATCGATGTCGGTCAGAAGGTTGTTCATCTGGACCCAGTTTTCGCCGCCGTCCTTCGAAAGAAAAACTCCTCCCCTCTCAAAGCCCGCGTAGATCAGCCCGTCGCCGGCGCAGGCAAGGGCGGTAATCCCACCGTTCGGGTTAAATCCCCTGCCGCTCCCTTGCCAGCTCTCGCCGCCGTCCCTCGATATGAAAACCTCCACACGGCTGTCCGACTCGTTCCGTCCTTCCGCGCCGACCACGATCTCGCCATTCGGGCCCTTCGTCATCACGTATATCCGGCCGGCCGCGCACCCGACATCGACCGTTTCCCACACCGGCCCCACATCGGTCGCAGGCAGTGAGAGATCCTCCGCGCACGATTGGAAGAGAACGAGCGAGACGGTAAAAAGAATCATCGCGCGTCTTCGAGCTGCGATACATTTCCCCGGGGGCGCGGCAACGAAGGACGGCCCGCCCGCGAATCTTCCCGCGCCTCCTGGGTTCATCATCGATCGCCCCCGCTTCCAATGGCCCGAATCGGCCTTGCCCTGTAGATGTAGTTTCGATCCAGTATATAGAGGTTCCCCGAATCATCCTCCTGCATCGCCTCGACCCTGACCATGGAAAGATCCTTGATGGCGTCAGCCCGGACATCGATTCCACATTCGAAGATCGTGGCCGCAGCCGCGCAGGTCCAGAAGATCCCCCATCCCGCCGTCCCGATGTAGAGGATATCCCCTCCCGCGTGAAGCTCCGTCATCTCAAGATCGCCGTCGTGATAAAAACATTCCCAGCGCGACGCCCCTTCCTTTAACAGAAACAGGCCCTTTGTTTTCGTCAGGGCGAAAAGCCCGGCCCCCGGGAGAACGGCCATGTCGATGACCGCAAGGTCCTCAAGACCGACGTTGACCTGCTCCCACACCGCGCCCTTTCCTGTATGGCGGAAAACGCCTCCGAAGTTGGCCGAGGCGTAAAGGCCGCCGTTGAAATCGGCGATCGAAGTCAGGTTGTACCATGCCATCCCGATATCGATCCAGGATGTTCCGGTCTCGTCGAGAAGATAGACCCTGTGCTCGCGCCGCGCAGCGATACGGCCTCCCGCCGTGAAAATAATCTCTCCTATACTCCCCAAATCATCCCCGCCGACAGGTTCCCATGCCGTTTCGCCGCGAGGTGAAGCGAAAACGCCGCGCCAGGTTCCCGCCATCAGGAGGCCGTCGGGGCTTTCCGCCATGCAGTAGGGCATCACGATATCCGCCGATGCCGAAAGGCAATTCCATTTCGCCCCCTCCTCCAGCTTCCATATTCCGCCATAATCGATCAGCGCGTAAAATTCCCCTTCCGAATCGCAAAAAATCGAACGGATAGCCCCGTACGGGAACCCGATCGCTTCCCATGTCAGGGCGCCGTCGGCCGATCGTTGAAGGCCGGGGCCGTTCTGTGAATAGAGGAATATCTCCCCGTCGGGGTGGGAGTGGATATCCGGATGATTAATTTCCTGCCCCTGAAGCGTCTCCTCGAAGGTCAAGCCGCCGTCGTCGGAGACAGCCGCCTCCTCATAATTCCAGACGTAGATGCGATCCTGCCTGTCGACGAAGAAATCACTGACGTAAAAATCAGGAACCAGCTCTTCCCATGTCCCGCCGCCGTCCCGGGAGGAGATCACCGCATGTTTTCTCGTGTTGAGGACGTGGATTCCTCCCCGGCCGTCCACGATTATCTTTTCCACTCTTTCAGCCAGCCCGGGCGGGTCGTCGAATTTCCGCCACCCGTTTTCCCCGTCATGCCGCCAAAGCCCCTGCTCCGTGCAGCAATAGAACCGTCCCGCCTCGTCGACCGCTGTCGAGAAAAACTGAATGTCGCCCCACGGAAGGCTGTCGAAGACGGAGGCCCACATCCCGGCGCCGTCGTCATAGACATATATACCCGCCCCTGAAGCCGAGAGGTAGGTGTTGCCGTC
>JALOPX010000175.1 GCA_025453655.1 Candidatus Krumholzibacteriia bacterium | reverse complement strand
GAGGACAGAATGATCGCCATGCCCGCCATTATGCCGATGAGGATTATTCTCATTGATTCGCCTGCCCGCCGGAACTCGCCCCACGGCGAAAATATAGATTCGGGACGCGTCGCGGTCAAATTCTTTGCGAAGGGCCGGAGCGATGCGCGCCCGGGTCAGGCCCTCCGCGCCTGCCGCGGCAGGGACATTTCCCACACGAGGCGCACGAGGTTCCTGATGAAGCTGAAAAAGGTGATGACGATCAGGATCGAGAGGAATATCCCTCCGACCGTCGCGAGATCGGTCCCCGGCGCCGTTTTGTATTGAGGTTTGATCGGGCTGTTCCACGCGAGCCATAGAATCAGCAGGACGATCCCATCCTCGACGAGAAGCACCCACGCCGAGTTGATCAGGAAACGTATCCAGTAGCAGGCGACGTGGCACGCGACGGCGGCGAGAAAAAGGATCGAAAAGAAGATCGACGACGCCGGATCGAGCAGCGATTCCATCCGGCTGAAATTGATGGAATAGAAAAATATCGTGTGGTACCGCAGAAATACGGCGAGCATGAAGGTGAAGATGACAATGAGCATCGCGAGCACGGCCGGTTTCGGCTTCGCGAGCCCCGACTCGCCGCGGCGGCCGGCGGGGACCCCGAACCAGGGAAGGCGCGAGACCCTGCCGCGCTGCGTGACCATGTAAAGAATGAGCGCCGCGACACCGAAATCGTATACGAATGCCATGGGAAGGTAGATGAAGAGGGCCCAGAGCGGCATCCTCGGGATGAAGAAGAAGGGCAGCGCGATGATGCTCGTTCGAAACCAGGCCGCCACGAGGGTCAGCGCGAGGTGCAGCGAGAATAGAAGGGCCGTGTAACGGAAGAGGTACCTTTTGAACTTCGGGGAAATTATTTCCTGCCCCTCCACGTACTTCGACGCCACCTCCTGAGCCGGGCCGTAGCCGTCTATCGTTTTTTCGATCGATTCCGGCGTTAGGGAGCCGTGCTCGCGCTGCGCCTTCTCGAGAATATGGCTTTCGATCTCCGCGAGGATTTCCTTCGACGCGCGCCCCCCGGGGAGATAGTGGCTTATCTCGTCGAGATATTTTTCGAGATTCTCATTCATCGCAAACGTCCTCCTTGAATTTTTCGAGGATGCCGGCCTGCTTCGACCACAGGGCGAGGGCCTGTTTTCGCACGACCTTCCCCGCCGCCGTGATCGAGTAAAATTTTCTCGGCCGCTCTTCGCTGACATCCCATTCGCTCCCGATCCATCCGTTTTTCTCGAGGCGCCTCAGCAGCGGATAAAGGGTGTTTTCCTCAACCCTGTACCCCATCCCCTCGAGACGATTTATCATTCCGTACCCGTACATTCTCTTTTCGAGCGCGACGAGGACGAGGACCTGCAGAAATCCCCTGTTCATCTCGGTTTCGAAGGAAGCAAATTCCCTGTCCATGCGCCTCTATCCTCTTTAATACAATATCGTTACGCGCCGAAATGGCCCCGCCCTGAACAACCCCTCATCTCCAGGCAGCCCCTTCCCCCGAACACCCCTCTCCCGTCCTCTCATACTGTACGGCTCCATTATACTGTTTGTTGCACAGTATAGCAACAATTATTTCGCAGCCCGTGTCTTTTTCGGGCCGAATCGATCAATCGCTGCCGGGAAGTCATTCCCCGAAGGGGGTGTCGCTGTCGAAATCGGGAAGGTAATGGTCGCTGCTCTCAAGTTCCTGAATAAACGCGTTCTCGAGGCCGAGGTCGAGGGCGTATTCGGTGATCTCGTCGTATTCCTCCGGGGTCAGCGGGCGGTTTATCCCGGGGTGCTGGCAGGCCCTGTACTGCGGGGAATATTGAGACATGATGCTTACATGGATGCCGGGGTCTAGCGAAGCAAGAAGGTCGAGGCACCGGCGGCTGTTCTCCATCTCGCCGGGCAGAACGAGGTGCCGGACCAGCAGCCCCCGCACCGCGACCCCGTCCCCATCCACCTCGAGGCGGCCCGACCGGGCGAGCATCTCCCCGAGGACCCCCGGGACGATATCGGCGTAGTCGCCCGCCGCGGAAAGGCGCATGGCGAGGCCGTTATCCATGTACTTGAGGTCGGGAAGCCAGATGTCGACGAGCCCATCTATCGCGCGAAGGGCCTCGACGGAATCGTACCCGTTCGAGTTGTAGACGACCGGGATCCCGAGCCCCATCCCCCGCGCCATACGGATGGCGTCGGCCATCTGGAATATCATGTGGGAGGGGGAGACGAAATTGATGTTGTGGGCCCCTTCGCGCTCGAGGCGCAGCATCTCCGAGGCCAGCCCGCGGGAATCCATCACGGCGGAGGAGCCCTTCCCGAACTCCTGGCTGATCCGGTAGTTCTGGCAGAAGACGCAGCGAAGGTTGCACCCGGCGAAGAAGATCGTGCCGGACCCCCGAGTCCCGGAGATCGGCGGCTCCTCCCCGAAATGAAGGCCGGCGTGGGAGACGAGGGCGCGCGAATCGATGCCGCAGAAGCCGGTTTCGCCCGCGAGACGGTCCACCCCGCACCCGCGCGGGCAGCACCGGCAGTCCCCCAGCTTATCCGTAAAAAGCTCCTGCATCGCGCTTCTTCGTCTTCCTTCCTGTTAGAACCCGTGTCAGAGGTTCCGGGCCCCGCCTTTCGCGCGCCCCGCCACGAAAACGCTCTCTTAATAGAATACTCCTGCAGCCGGAAAATGTCCCCCGCATAATCTTTGTGTGAAGCCCGCAGTCCGCAACACATCTTGACGCAAGGGGCGATTTCCGATAGTAATGGGGCAGTGCGGCATCTCAGGGAAAACACCCCGGCCACGAACCCGTGAGCACTGCCCGGGAGGTAACGATGAGCGTGCTGATAATATACATGTCAAGGCACGGATGCACCGCGAAGGCGGTCGATCTGCTCGCCCGGGCCCTTCCGGGCTCCGCCGTTTTCGATCTCGGAGCCGTGAAGAACCCTCCCCTCGACGCGTTCGACACCGTGGCGATCGGCGGCTCGATACACGCGGGGAAGTTGCAGAGGAAGCTGTCGAAGTTCTGCCGCGACAACATCGAAGCCCTGAAGGCAAAAAGGCTCGGTCTCTTCCTATGCTGCATGGAGGAGGGGGAGAAGGCGCGCCTCGAATTCGATCAGGCCTACCCGGCGGAGCTTCGCGAGCACGCCGCGGCGACGGGGCTCTTCGGGGGGGCGTTCGATTTCGAGAGAATGAACTTCCTCGAGAGAGCGATAGTGAAAAAGGTGGCCAAGCTGGACAAGAGCGTATCGAAGCTCGACGAAAAGGCGATCGAATCATTCGCGGAGAAACTTAAAGGGAATTGACATGCCCGGCGCGCGCGAGGAAGGACGGCATTTCGACATCCCTTCGGAAATCCACGGGCCTTCGCCGCGCCGCGCCGCGGACCCAACCAAAAAGGAGCAGCCATGAAACAACTCGCGATCCTCGCGATCATCTGCCTCGCGGCCTCGCCCCTCCAGGCGGACGAGGTGCAGCCGTGGAAACTTTCGGTGGACGCCAACCTGACCTTCACCCAGAACAACTACAGCGACAACTGGGCGGGGGGCGAGGCGGGAACCCTTGCCTGGGTCTTCAACTCGAATTCCCTCGCCGAGAAACAGCTCAGCACGAAGCTCTTCAACAAGAACACG
>JALOPX010000174.1 GCA_025453655.1 Candidatus Krumholzibacteriia bacterium | reverse complement strand
GTTGTAGGTGAACAGCGGCTGGTGGAAATTTATATAATGGTCGTTCGAATTTGTCTCGCTGCTCTCGTCGTTGTATTCGCTGTATGAATCCTTCCACGAGAAGGTGTTGATCAGGGAAAGTGTCCCGTCGGTCCACTGGATCGGCTGGTCGATCCTGAAGGTGCCGAAGGATGACGTCGATTCCTGGGTGTACCAGGTCGAAAAAAGGTCGTTGAACCTGGTATAGTTCGTGTACTCGATGGGCGTGACCGCCAGGCTGAATTTCGATTTGAGACGGGCGTTGGCCGCCGTAAGCGAGGCCTCGCTTCGTTCGAGATTAAGCTTGGAGTGTTTTATGCGCGGGCTTTTTTCCATCGCGATCCCGAGCGCGTCTTCCAGGGTCAGCACCCTCTGCGCCCGGGCCGGCGCGGCAAACGCCAGCGAAGCGAGGAGGGCGGCTGCAAGCGCCCGCCTGAGAGCCTGTCCCGGGATGCCCGATTGGCCGTTGAATCCGTTCATCATCTGCGATCCTTCCTATCGTTTGACCCATTTGACCGCGTCGGCGGTCACGAAACGGCTTTCGCCCGATTTGTTCGTCATCTCGACCGACGTTTCCCCCGCGGAGAAGTAGTACGATCCGAGGAAATTCCAGCCCTCTTCGGCGCCGTTGAGATCCAGCTCGGTCTCCTCGACGCCGTCGTCGTGATGAATGAAGAAGTGGTTGCTGCCGAATTTCTGCTCCTCTCCCGGTTGTCTCCACGGCGTCGATATCCTGCTTACGTAATAGTAGACGTCGTGAAAACCGCTTTCGGGAAGATTCGCTTTGAACGCGACCTTGCGATCTCCGTTCCCCGCGCTCGTGTAGTGGGCCGAACGGATGTAACTGCCGTAGAACTTCGAGTTGGTGGTCGCGATCCATCTTGGGGTGTTGCGCCAGAAGGTCATGCCGTGATATTTCTCGTCGTCCTTCGGCTGGCTTCCGGGGAAGAGTTTTTTAAGGATGCTCCGCGCCTCCTTCTGCTCAGGCACGAATCCGGGATCCTCGTTGTCGACGACCGTTTCTCCCCGCTCCGCCAGGAGGACAGGCTGGTCGGAGGGCTGTTCGCCCTCGAATGGGACTGATTTTCTGTCCAGTTCGAAGTCGCCGAAAGTGATCTCGATCTCCGAGGGGATGTTCTTCGATACGAGCGTGTTGATCTCCGCCATGCCGGGCTGGAAATCGAGGACCAGGCCGATATCGAGGGTTTTGCCGCCTTCGAGGAAGATGAATTTGACGAGGTCGTCGTCGGTGTCCGGGCGCCTTCCGAAGCGCCGTCCTCCGAATCTTCCTTCGCCGGGCCCCTGCCTTTTCCTTACGCTCATTTTGATCAGGCCGCTGACCGGTTCGGGATTGCTTATCTTCATCCGCAACTGGTAGCGTTCGCGGTCGCCGTCGAGAACCTTGAAGGTCCGGACGTTTCCGACGAGGAATCCGGGGAGCTGCCGGCTGTCGTACCATTCCCCGATGTAACTTTCGAAATCGAGCCCGAAGCCGGAGTTTATCTTGCTCACGAACCGTTCTCCCGAAATTCTTTTGAACCTGTTTTCAGCTAGAAAGCCGGACAGGAACCGGTTGAATTCCTTCTGCCCCAGCTTCTGCTCCAGGAGCATGAAGAGGTAATCGCCCTTCGATTTTATCGCGTAATTGGCGAGATCCCGCTTTTCGGCGTCGGCCATGATCTCCTGAAGCGTCTTTTCCTGAAGGGCGAGATTGATCCTCTCCTCGGGGGAAAGCCCCGTTATGAACCTGACGAAACGCGGCGTCGATTCCTCGAGCTTGCCCGCGAAGTGGGCCTCCATCGCCATGCTGAGGACGGGCCACCGGGACGATTCGATGTCGTTGGTGAAGGTCAGGTAGTTGGGGAAAATGTTGTAACTCGGCGAGAATGCGAAAGGGTTCTCGTCGTCTTCGTGGTGGAAGCGGAAGAAGCCCGAATTCTCCACCAGAACCGATCTTATCAGGTTGCTGAAAATGGAAGACTGGTCGTCGGCGGGGGAGGAGGTTTCGTTCGATCTCGACCTTCTCCTCTCCATCCCCTGCAATATCCTGCGGAAATCGACGCTCTGGAGCGGCGCCCCCTTTTCGGGGAGAAGGACGATCTGCGGCTGCACCGTTTCCTGGGCGACCGACCAGAGCCTTCGATAACTGTGGAAATGGATCGGAACCTCGACCAGATTGAGCCTTTCGTAAGGGTATTCGAGGCCGAGCTTGTTCTCTATCTCGTCGCTCATTTCCTTTATGATCGTCGCCATCGTGTCGCCGATCTCGCTGAAATATCCCGTGAAGAAGTCGTGCCCCTCGAGAATGTACAGATTGTAGGCGACCGAGTCGACCACGGCCCTCATCGATTCGTATCTTCCCGCGGCAAGCGAGATGGAGGGAAGCGGGGTTTCCGGCGTGAACCTGAAACCGCCACCGCCGAGCGTGTCGATCCTCCCCTGCGAGATCGCCGACAACCGCGGCGACGTTTTGACCGAGAGTGAAAAGTCGATGAAATCCCTGTGATAAAGCTCGGGACGGCGCGGATCGTACCCCGGCCCGGCCACCGGGTACCATAGAGTCTCGGGCGTCAGCAGGAGGTACTCCGGCTCGACGAATGAATACCGTTTCCCGAGGTTCATCATCTCGGCCTCATTCATCCTCGACGCCTGGCTCCTCGTCTTTTCGTCGATGTCGACATAACAGGCCCGCTCGTCGATAGCGCCGTGATACTCGATGGAGAACGAATCAACTCCGCCAGGCGCGAGGGGGGAGGATGGCTCGAGATAGAGCAAATGGAGATCCCTCTCGAATTTCATCGGGCCTTTGTCTCCCGACACGGCGTCCACTTCCAGCCCCGGATTGAGCCTGTAAATGTACCGCGCGGCTGCGTCTGCGCCGGTGTTCACCGCGGCGATCGACGCCCTGGCCGAAAAGGAGTCGCCATCGTGGTCCAGTTCGATATCGCAGCGGGTCGTGGAAAGGGCGCGCCCATCGATCGGGCGCCCGCCTATCTCCAGCATCCGGGCGCGAAGCGCCCTGCCGGAACCCGTCTCATGCATGAAAACGAAAGCCAGCGTCACGCCGGCGGCGAAGAAGAGGACGGCGAGCCCCCTTGAAACCATCGTCAGGGCCCTCGACTGGGGAAGGCGCCTGAGGGTCAGTATGGTGAGAAAGATGAAGGAAAGGCCCAGGAACAGATATATGCACCTGTGCAGCAGAAGCCCCCGCAGGTCCGCGAAGCCGGTAAAATCCGAGTATATCATCGGTATGTTGTAGGACATGTAGTCGAAGATGTGGTTGAACCTGTTCCCCAGGAAGAAGAGGGTCAGGGCGATGTAGCCGAGGAGGACTATGAATGTGACGGCCTGGTTGCGGATGAGCGACATGAAGAGAAAGGAAAGGCCGAGGATGAATACCAGCGTCGGAAGGCTAATCACCAGGGGATATATGAGGTAGCTCATCCAGTGTACCTCCACGTCGGAGAGGATGAGCTGAAAGGCCAGGGTGACTATCAGAACCGCCAGGTTCAGGATCAGGAACACGAAGAGTATCCCGGCAGTTTTGCCGAGGACGTAGTCGCCGTTGGTCATCGATCTCATGTAGACGACGTCGGTGGTGTCGAGCTTCTTGTCGCGCTTG
>JALOPX010000006.1 GCA_025453655.1 Candidatus Krumholzibacteriia bacterium | reverse complement strand
CACCTTGTCGCCCTTCTTCACCTCGAGAGCGATCCGCTCCCCGGTGGTTTCGTTGACGCGCCCTTTGCCGACCGCGATGACCTCGCCCTCCTGGGGCTTTTCCTTCGCGGTATCCGGGATGATAATCCCGCCCTTCTTCACTTCGGCCTGGTCCATCGGTTTCACGAGGACCCTGTCAGCGAGAGGCGTAATCTTCATGTCGACCCCCTTTTCCAACTGTTAGTGACCGTTATTTTAATTATTACAAAGAGTTAGCACTCTCTACATGGGAGTGCCAAATGTGAATATATCCGCGCGGGCGAAAAATTTCAAGAGGAAAAATCAACTTTCCCGATTTTTTTAAATCCTGCAGGGGGGCACCTGTCCCGGGGCGGGGGCCCCGGGGATTCCGTTCGACCGGCGACCCTTTTCATCGCTTCAATCGCCATCTCTGTTCAGGCCGTAAAGAAGCTGCAGCCCGAGAAGCACCAGGTCGGGGATCACGGTCACATTTCCTTCAATATATCCCGAGATCAGGGGAGCCGAGCCTCCCGTCAGCGCCACGGGAAGGTCCCGCGCGGACCCTTCGCGCGAGCGCGCGGCGATTTCGTTCACCGCGCCGACGAGCCCCCAGAAGATCCCCGCCTCCATCGCGCCTTCCGTCGAACGGGCCGGAGGAAGGCCGGACCGCTTCTCCAGGCCGACATGGGGGAGGGCCGCGGTCCCCCGGCTGAGGGCCGTTGCAAGGAGCCCGGCGCCGGGAAAGATCGATCCGCCTTCGAAGCCTTCCGCCGAGAGAACATCGACCGTGACGGCGGTTCCGGCGTCTATGATCAGGGCCTCCGGCATCCCGGAGGCGACGGCTCCGCAGGCCGCCGAGATCCTGTCCGCCCCCACCCTGCCCGGCTCCTCGACGAGGAGGGGAAAGGGGAGCCTCGCCTTCGATCCGGCGATCACCACGTCGGTCACCCCGAGGTCCGCCAGGTATCGCTCCATCCTACCGGCCCATCCGGGAACCACGCTCGAAACGGCGGCGGCAGAGGGGCGGCCTGCGTCGATGATCTGTCTCAGGAGCTCTTCGGCGGCGCTCCCGGGGGCCCCGCGTTCCGGGCCCTCGATAGCGGGGGCGGCCTCGATTCTCCATCTCCTGACGATACGGCCCGACACCGAGAGGGCGGCCTTGAGGCTGTGGTTCCCCCTGTCGAGCAGCAGTATTCCGTTCATCTCTCCTCCCTGCGAAGCGAAAGGTCGCCGGCGTGGAAGGTCCTCGGGCCCCCGTCCGTCGAGAGCCTCAGGTACCCTTCCGCCGTAACCCCCTCGACGACCCCGGAGACCGTCTCCACCCCATTTTCGATCGAGACCCTTTCGCCCTTCCACAAGAGGCGGCTTTCTAGCCGGGATCTCAAAAGATCCGGCTCGCCTCCCTCCCACCTCAAGTAGAGATCCTCGAAGCTGCGTATGATCGCCGCGAGGATTTCCCCGCGGTCCCGCGCCACTGCGCCGGCCATCCTGAGGGAGACCGCCGCATCGGCGATTTCAGGAGGGAAGGCTCCGGGCTCATCGTTCACGTTGAGCCCCATCCCGAGTATGACGCTGCCGCCCCTCGTCTCGGCGAGTATTCCCGCCACCTTCCCGGGGCCGATATAAAGGTCGTTCGGCCACTTTATCCCGACCTCGATTCCCGGATATTCGCCCTCCAGGGCCGCAGCCGCGCTGATCGCCAGAAGGGAGGTGAGGCTTCCGGAAATCCCGCGGGGTTTCACGATCAGCGAAAAGGCCAGGCCGCCCCCCGATCCCGTGAACCATGATCTTCCCTTCCTTCCCCTGCCCGCGACCTGTTCGGCGGCGATTATCACCGTGCCTTCCTCGTACGCGTCCGCAGCGGCGGCAGCCTCAGTATTCGTTGATCCGGCCGAGTCGAACAGGATGATCGTCCTGCCGAACCTCGCCGTATCGAGCATCCCGAGTATCCTCGCGGGATGAAGGTCCGCGGGCAGCCTTTCCGTCCCGGCGTCCCCCGCTTCGATCATCGCTTCGCCCCCTTCCCCACGAGAAGGCTCAGATCGAGGCTCGCCGCCGACGAGGTGATGGAGCCCGACGATATGAAATCGACGCCCGGCATCGCGTATTCGGCCACGTTCCCCGCGTTTATCCCGCCGGAGACCTCGACGGCGGGACGGGGCGGCGTCCAGCGGCGGATCTCGCCAACAGCCTCGGCGACCATCGCCGGGGGGAAATTATCGAGCATTATCCTTCCCGGCGGGGCGCTTTCAAGAAGGCGCAGTTCCTCGAGACTCGTGACTTCCACCTCGGACAGGGCGATTCTTCTCCCCAGGACGGCCGAGACCTTCCCGATCCCTCCCGCGGCTGCGATATGATTCTCCTTGACGAGTATGTACGAGGCGAGATCGTGCCTGTGGTTCATGCCTCCCCCGTCCCTGACCGCTTTCTTTTCGAGCAGGCGCAAACCGGGAGTCGTCTTCCTTGTGTCGAGTATCCTCGTCCTCCCGTCGCCGATCCTGGAGACGAGCGAATCGGTGGCGGTCGCGACGCCCGAAAGGTGGCCGAGAAAATTAAGGGCGGTCCTTTCGCCCGACAGTATCGCGGCGAGCGGCCCCGCTACGGCGGCGACCGTGTCCCCCGCGCGCACCCTTCCCCCGTCCGGAACGAGAGCCGTGTAATCCGGCGCGCCCGCCAGCCTGAACGCCGCCGCCGCGCATTCCTGACCCGATATCACGCCCGGCGCCCTCGCCACGATCGAGGCTTCGCCCCCGAGGGCGCGATCGACGAGAAGGGCCGTCGTCACGTCCTCCGCGGCGCGATCCTCGGCCAGCGCCCTCGCCACGATCTCATCAATTCCGGCGGCCCTGTCATTCACGGTTTTTCCTCCCGCGCATATTCATCCTTATCTCCTCTATCCTGTCCCTTATGCTGGCGGCGTTCTCGAAACGCAGCGCCGCAGCCTCCTTCCTCATCTCCTCCTCGAGCTTCCCGATCAGACGCGGGTCGTACGGGTCCTCGGGCACTAGCACCTCGAAGGCGCCCTTCGCGGGCGCGGCGCTCCGGGCGTCCGCGACCGAGGTCGAAATCCTCACGTCGTCGATCGACTTGCTGATCGATCTCGGCGTAATGCCGTGCCTCGCGTTGTATTCGATCTGTTTCTCCCTGCGCCTGCCCGTCTCCGAAAGGGCCCTCTGCATCGAATCGGTTATCTTGTCCGCATAGAATATGACCCTGCCCTCGATGTTCCTCGCCGCCCTCCCGGCCGTCTGTATAAGGGAGGTGCGCGAACGCAGGAATCCCTCCTTGTCCGCGTCCAGAACCGCCACGAGAGTCACTTCCGGGAGATCGAGGCCTTCCCTCAGAAGGTTGATCCCGACGAGAACGTCGAACTCTCCGTACCTCAGGTCTCTCAGTATCTCCACCCTGTCGAGCGCGTCAATGTCGCTGTGAAGGTACTTGACCTTCACACCCAGCTTCGACAGGTAATCGGTGAGGTCCTCGGACATCTTCTTGGTCAGGGTCGTGACGAGGACCCTCTGTTTCCTGGAAGCCCGGTCCCTTATCTCCCCGAGAAGGTCGTCCACCTGCCCCTTCACCGGCCTGACCACGATCTCCGGATCGATCAGGCCGGTGGGGCGTACGAGCTGCTCGACCACCTCTCCCCCGCATCTCTCCAGCTCGTACTCGGAGGGGGTGGCCGAAACGAATATCGCCTTTTTTATGACCTTCTCGAACTCGTCGAACTTCAGGGGCCTGTTGTCCAGGGCCGAAGGGAGCCTGAACCCGTGTTCCACGAGCGTCTGTTTCCTGTTCCTGTCCCCGTTGTACATCGCCCTTATCTGGGGGACCGTCACGTGGGATTCGTCTATCACGACGAGGAAGTCGTCTCCGAAATAATCGATCAGCGTCGCCGGCCGTTCGCCGGGGTTCCTGCCTGTGAAATACCTCGAGTAATTCTCGATACCCGTGCAGTAGCCCATCTCCTGCATCATCTCGAGGTCGTACCTCGTCCTCGATTCGAGGCGCCTCGCCTCGAATTCGAGCCCGGCGGAGCGAAGCTCCTTCGCCCTTTCCGCGAGGTCCTTCTCGATCGCCCCAATGGCGTCCTCTATCTTCTCGTCCGACACGACGAAATGGGAAGACGGGAAGACGGTCACCCGGGGAGCCCGCCTGAGCACGCCGCCGCCCACGGGATCGACCACGTTTATCCTCTCCACATCGTCGCCGAACATCTCGATCCTCACCGCCTCCTCCATGTAGGCCGGCCTTATCTCGACCGTGTCGCCGCGAACCCTGAAGGTCCCGCGCGAGAAATCGAAATCGTTCCTCGTGTACCTGATATCGACGAGTTTCCTCAGGAGGCTCTCCCGCGGGATCGAGTCGCCCTCGGCGAGCGAAAAGGTCATCCTTCCGAATTCCTCCGGCGAGCCGAGGCCGTAGATGCACGAGACGCTGGCGACCACGATCACGTCCCTTCGCGTCATGAGGGCGCCGGTGGCCTTGAGCCTCAGCCTGTCTATATCCTCGTTGATCGAGACGTCCTTCTCGATGTAGGTCTGCGTGGACGGAATGAACGCCTCGGGCTGGTAATAGTCGTAATAGCTGATGAAATACTCTACGGCGTTCCCGGGGAAGAGGGTCCTGAATTCGCCGTACAACTGGGCGGCGAGGGTCTTGTTGTGGGAAATGACGAGGGCGGGCATCCCGCATCTCGCGATCACGTTGGCGATCGTGAACGTCTTCCCCGAACCGGTTACGCCGAGCAGGGTCTGCCATTTCCGGCCCGACAGGACGCCGTCCGTCAGGCGCTCTATCGCCTCGGGCTGATCGCCCGTCGGCTCATAATCCGACCGTATGTCATATATGGACATTGTCGCCACCGGAAGCGGTCCCGCCGGGAGGCGGTAAAAATCGTGATTCCAATCTGCCGGCGCCCGTCTTCCCCGATGCGCGCCCGCGCGTCAACGGAAGACCCCCTCGCCGGTCAGCCTGACATTTCTCATCACCTGCCGGCGTTCGCCGAGGACGGGCAGGCGGACATCGTCGCGCTCTATGTAGAACCCCCCCGCGTTCCCGACCGTCCTGAAAATAATCGAGTCGATCGCCTGGAAGGTGCGCACCTGGTCCGGTCCCAGTATGAAGTCGTGGGAATTTCGCTGCGGCCCCGATTCCGACGTGGAGTAGACGACGAGATCGAACCAGGTAGTGTCCCTGGAATTGGCGATGAGCCTGACGTTGATCTTCTTCCCGCCCGCCTGGCCCCGCGAAGGTTCGATCGCAGCGGAAGCGCCGGGAACCGCGCCCCCGCCGCCCGCCGCGCCGGGCGCGTTAAGGAGATCGGCGACTGCCTGCGCGTCGATCGCCGCGGAATCCGGGGCGCCCCCGGCCAGGCCGTCGCCGGCGGAGGAATCCGGCGCCGCGGCCGTCGATTCGGCGGTTGGTTCGTCCTTCGGAGGCCTGGCGTCGCGGCCGGTCTTCATCCAGACGGCCCAGACGATCGCGGCGACGACGAGGAGAGCCGCGAGAGACGGCATCACGAATCTTCTGAAGATCCTCGGAGACTCGAGCTCCTCCTCGACGACGGCCTCCTCGATCTCCCAGCGATCCCCCCTGCTCTTGTGGGTCTGCCCCACCTGGGCCTCGAACCTCCCGAGGACCTGCTGGACGTCGAGCCCTAGAAGGCCGGCGTACGTCCGCAGGAATCCCCTGACGTAGACCCTGGAGGGAAGCGCCTCGAAGTTGTCCGTCTCCAGGTACTCCAGCGATTTTCTCGGTATCTTCGTCTCCAGGCTGACCGACTCCAGGGAAAGCCCGGAACCCTCCCTCGCCGCCAGAAGGATCTCGCCGACGGTCTTTTCCCCCTTTATGTCGAGGGAGGTGGGGGATCCTTCGGCCGGCTGCTCCCCGCATTTTCCCTCGTCGCCAGTCACGTTCGAATCGCTCACACGAGATCCTCCAGAATCCTTTCGATACGCGTTTTCCTGTCGCTCATCTCGTCGAATCTCGCCCGCTCCCTTTCGACCACGTCGGCGGGAGCCCTGCCCGTGAATCCCTCGTCGGCGAGGCGGCGGCCGATCTTTTCCACTTCCACAGCAAGCTTGTCACGATCCTTCGACAGCCTCTTCCTCTCCGCCTCTATGTCCACGATGCCGCCGAGGGGCACATATATGTCTATCATCGAATGGCCCGCCGCCGCGGAACCTCCCGGTTTCGGCTCGTCGTCCCCGATGACCAGCCTGTCGACCTTCGCCAGCGAGGATATCTGCGCCCTGAAAGGGGAGAGTTTTTCCGGGATCGATCTTCCCCGCTCGCAGCTTATTATCGCCTCCACGCCCCTCTGGTGGGGGATGTTGAAGCTCTGCCGCAGGTTTCGAATGCTCGTGACGATCTCCCTGAACATGTCGACGTCGCCGTCGAGTTTCGGATCGTCCAGCCCCTCCGGGGGACCGCCCCAGGAATATCCCGCAAGCAACGGCGCGTTCGGTGAGAGCATACTCCAGATCTCCTCCGAAATAAAGGGCATAACGGGGTGCAGCATGATCATGGAAAGGCCGAGCACGGCCCTCGAGGTGACGGCAGCCCCCGCGCCCCTGGGGCCGGTTTCGCGAAAAGCGGGTTTCGAAAGCTCGAGGTACCAGTCGCAGAACTCGTGCCAGAAGAAATCGTACACGGTCCTGACCGCTTCGTCGAACCTGAACCCTTCGAGCGAATTATCGTACTGGGCCATCCTCGTCACGGCGCGGCTCACGATCCACCTGTCCTCCCATCCGAAAACCGATTCGCAGCCGGGGACCCTCCCGTAGACCGAGGCGAAGAGCCTCTCCGGGGATTCCTTCGCCTCACGTCCCGGCGCGGGGGCGAAGATATCGGCGCCGCCCGTCTCCTGCCCCAGCACGAATCTCGCCGCGTTCCAGACCTTGTTGGCGAAATGCCTCCCGTTCTCGACCTTCTCCTCGTCGAACATCAGGTCCTGCCCGGGCGGGGAGAGCATCATCAGCGTGAACCTGAATGCGTCGGCTCCGCTGCGGTCCATGATATCTATCGGGTCGGGGGAATTGCCGAGCGACTTGCTCATCTTTCTCCCCTTCGAATCCCTTACGATCCCCGTAATGTAGACCCTGGAAAAGGGTCTCTCGCCCATGAATTCGATCGAAGCCATCACCATCCTGGCGACCCAGAAGAAGATGATGTCGCCCCCCGTGACCAGCACGTCGGTCGGGTGGAAGACCTTCAGGTCCTTCGTCTCATCGGGCCAGCCGAGGGGCGAGAAGGTCCAGAGCCACGAGGAGAACCAGGTGTCGAGCACGTCCTCGTCCTGGACGATGTCCGGGCTCGCGCATCTGGAGCACAGGGTCGGATCCTCCCTGGAGACGATCTCCGTCCCGCACTCCGCGCAGTACCATACGGGTATCCTGTGCCCCCACCAGATCTGCCTCGATACGCACCAGTCCCTTATGTTCTCCATCCAGTCGATGTAGATGTTTCCCCAGCGCTCGGGGAAGAACGACACTTCCCCGCTTTTGACGGCCTCCAGCGCCGGGGCCGCGAGCGATTCCATTCGAAGGAACCACTGCCTGGAAATCGCCGGCTCTACGACGTGGCCGCACCTGTCGTGATGGCCGACCGAATGGAGATAATCCTCCGTCTTCCTCAGGTATCCCCCTTCGGCGAGCCGCCCGAGCACCGCCTCCCTCGCCTCTGCCAGGCCCATGCCGGCGAATTCCCCGGCGTTCTCGTTCATCCTTCCCGCCCGGTCTATCACTATGAACGGCTCGAGCCCGTGCCTCAGGCCTATGCCGAAATCCGTCGCGTCATGCGCCGGAGTGACCTTGAGGCATCCCGTGCCGAACGAAGGATCGACCGCGTCGTCCAGGATCACCGGGATAGTCCTGCCGGTCAGGGGAAGGATCAACTCGACTCCCTCCATCGCGGGGGCCCTGTCGTCCGACGGGCTCATCGCCACGGCCACGTCGCCGAGCATCGTCTCGGGCCTCGTCGTCCCGACCACGACCTCCCCGCTCCCGTCCGCGAACGGGTAGGCGACATGATAGAGCTTCGAATTCTCCTCCCTGAATTCGACCTCCTCGTCGCTTATCGCCGTGGCGCACGATGGGCACCAGTTCACGATATAACTTCCGCGATAGAGCAGCTTCTTCTCGTAGAGCCTGACGAAGACCTCCCGCACGGCCCTGGAGACTCCGGGATCGAGCGTGAAGACCTCCCTGCTCCAGTCGAGCGACGCCCCGAGCCTCCCCAGCTGCGCGACGATCCGGTCGTGGTACTTATCCTTCCATTTCCAGCACTCCTCGAGAAATTTCTCGCGCCCCAGCGACTCTCTCGAGAGGCCCTCCTTCTCAAGGTAACGCTCCACGACGTTCTGCGTCGCTATGCCGGCGTGATCGGATCCGGACAGCCAGAGAACGTTGTATCCCTTGAGCCGCTTCCAGCGCACGAGGATATCCTGCACGGTCGTGCCGAGCGCGTGCCCGACCGTAAGCTGTCCCGTGACGTTCGGCGGGGGCAGCACTATCGAATACGGCGGGCGAGGCGAAGAGGCGTCGGCGTCGAAGATCGATTCCCTCTGCCACGCCGCGCTCCATTTTCCGTCTATCTCTGCGGGGTTGTAGACTTTTTCGAGCATTTCTTCTCCTTGGATATGCCGGCCTTTCGCCGTCACGGCGACCTTCGGCGCGGCGTCTGAATCTATCACAGGCCCGTCGCCGGGTCAATCTTCCGATGCCCTAGCGGCCGATGAAGGTGAAATATGCCCAGGAAACGGCTCCGACCGGGATAAGGTACCACGCGAACCTGTGCAAAGCGCCCGCGCGGAGGATCCGCACCAGCAGTTTCAATGCCGCGAGCCCGGTGGCAAAAGCGACAGCCGCCGGTACGAGCAGAAGGAGGACCGACGAGGCCTGGCCTTTTCGAAGCCGATCCCCGCCAGCAGGGCCATCGTTATCGTCCAGCCGCTCCTCGAACAGCCCGGCAGGATGGCCACCGCCTGGGCCATCCCGATAAGGAGGGCCCTGCCGGGCGTAATCGGGGAGGACCCCGATCGCCCACGGGACGACAGCAGGAAAAAGCCCGTCCCGACAAGGAGAATCGAGACGACGGCCGGCGAATCGAAAAGGGCGGCTATCCTGTCGCGGAACAAAAGTCCCACGACCGCCGCCGGGACCGATCCGAGCGCCATCAGGCCTATATATGACATCCCTTCCCGGTGTTTCCCGACCGGCCTGAAACCGGAGGACGCGAAGGACAGGGCGCTTTCGAAGAGAGCCCGGATCCTTCGCCTGTATATCGCGGCAACGGCGCCGAGCGTCCCCACATGCACGGCGACCTCGAAAATCAGGTTCCCTCCCCCCGAAGCGCCCTTCGACCCGAGAAGCGCCGCGCCGATGGCGAGGTGACCCGAAGAGCTGACCGGCAGAAATTCGGTGAGCCCCTGGACTACGGCCAGTATGATCGCCGTGATGATGTCGAAGAACAACTCCCGCTCCCCTTTCGATGGATCACATTATCGTTCCCAGCAGAAACGCGGCGATGCCGAAATACATGCCCACCTTCAGCATCACGCTGATCAGCCCGGGATTCCTTCCGCGAAGCGCAAATATGGAGGATATCGCCAGTATCGGCAAGACTGAAATGAGCATGATGGCGGCGTAGGCGTGGTTGTAAATCCCGGCGAAATAAGGGACCGGGAACGCCGCCGCGAGAAGGATGAATATCGTCGCCGCCATGTTCATCGCGGCCGCGCGGCCCGAGACGACGGGCACGGTCCTCGCTCCGCAGGTCCCGTCCCCCTCCACATCCTCGCAATCCTTGACCAGTTCCCTTCCCATGACGAAAAAAAATGTGTAGATCGATGGCAGGACGCCCTGGCGGATGTCGGCTCCGGCGAACGCGCCGAGCGTGAATCCGCTTGCCGTCACCATCGAGACGAGGATGTTTCCCGCGAGGTAGACCCTCTTGAGCCTTGCCGAGTAAAGATGCAGGAGCAGGGCCCACGCGGCGATCCACGCCGCCTGCGCAGGGCTCATGAAAAAGAGCGTCGCGCCGAGGAGCAGGAGCATGGAGATATACACTGAAAAGGCCACGCGCACCGTCATCCCTCCCGAGGGGATCACGCGGCGCGGCTTGTTTATGCTGTCGATATCCCTGTCGCAGCAGTCGTTTATCACGTTGCCGGCCGCAGTGACGAGGGCCACGGCGAAAAGGAGGGGAAGGGGGACGCGCGCGGGCCACGCGGCCATCCAGAACCCGGAAGCCACGCACAGCAGCGCGGCCGCCACGTTGTGCGGACGAATGAGAAGGAACGCTTTAATCATTCTCGTCATCAGAAATCCAGTACCATTCCGAGATACGCGAAACTTCCATCCCCGTCCCTGTCCGGGCCCGTGAAGCGCGCCAGGCCGGCGCTCCCGAAGACCGAAGACCCCTTTCCGAGATCGAACGATCCTCCGAGGAGGAATATCCTTTCGTCCAGGGTCGTTCCGCTCGGAAACGAGGGGTCCGGATCGGATCCCCTTTCCCATTCGCGGAGATCGTTGCCGTCGCCCCGCCTCGTCAGCGTCACGCCGGCCTCCGCCGTGAAACGGGCGGTTATCGCCACCGAGGCGCCGAGATTCCATCTGTCGGAATCGGGACCGAGGGGGGAACCGATGATCGGATTGACCAGGGGATCGCCGTCGCCGGTCACGTACCGTGCGAGCAGCGAATCCTTGTGCGCGTATGTGAAGATATCGACATACGTATATCCGGCCGTTATCTCGACGTCGCGTCCGAACGGGGCGGCGAGCGCCTCGATCGAGATGTTGAATGCCAGCCTGTCCGGGGCGGTCCCCCTGCCCTCGTACTGGAAATCGTCGACGAGGAGCTCGCCGTGGGCGATCATCCCCGCGCGAAGAGGCACCTTCAGGTCGAGGCCCCAGAGGATGTTGTCGTCGTCCCTCTCGTTGTACTGGTTGGCGTAGAAGGATCCGGCCGGGATGAGGTACGAGAAATCAAGGCCTCTTCCCGTGTATACCACCGTTTCGCTTATGCCGAGCCTGATTTTCCGCGGCAGCGAAATCTCGAGGCGATGCCCCGCGAGGCGCCTCGGGATCTCCGGGTCGAGCACGGCCTGCACCGCGCTGAGCCTGAACCGGCCCATCTCCACCATCGCCGAGATCTGGTCGATCGATCCCGCGGTCCTGGACATGATGAGCCCCTCATCGCGGCCCGGCCCCCAGTGGATGTGGTCCCTCCCCGCGAGAAGCGCCCACCTGTTACCCGTGACCGAAATGTACCCGCGGCGGTACTCCGACCTCAGGCCCCTGAAGCTTTTTTCCCTCGGCGACGGCTTTTCACCCGACACGTTGGAGCCGGACTCGCGCTCGAGCCTCGCGCTGTAGGATGAAAAGAGGGTCAGCCCCCTGCCCAGATCGGCGAGTAACTCCGGGACCGCCGAGCCCGACGGCCCTTCCCGTCCTGCCGGAGCGTTTTTGCCGTACGACGCGCCCGCCGACAGATCGAAGGCGGCGAACCGCGCCCCCTCCCTCATGCACCAGAGGGGGCCGTCCTCGCGGTCCGCGGGCCGGGAAGCCTTCCCGTGGAATTCGCCCTTCAGCCGTTCCAGAAGGAAGCCCTGCCGCGCGGTGGGAGCCGCCCCGCCGTCTCCGAGCGATTGAAGCGCCCGGTCGAGAAAAAACTCCGCCTCGCTTCTTGTCCATGGCATGCGGGGCGGCAGATCGACCATGCCCGCCAGCTCGAGGGTCCGGAAGGCCGGATAGATCCAGCTGTCTACGTCGATGGTCTCGTTGGAAGCGAGAATCCCCGAGGGAAGCAGAAGAAGCGGCAGTACCGCGGCGAAAGCAAGGCGTCTTGAAAGTATTGCGGATTTCATCCGGATATGCGGTGCGTCTCCCTGAGTACGGTCGGAGCCCCGGCCGCGGCCATCCTGTACCATTCGCGGGCCGTGCTTTTGTCGTCCTGTTTTTCGCATGCGATCCCCATGCTGAAATATACCCTCTGATCGTCCGGATTGATTTCGGCCACGCGTTTGAAATATTCCTTGGCCTTGTCGGGCTGTTCCAGCTTGTTGAAACATTCGCCGACATAATAAAGTATGGTCGAGTTGCCGGGATTGAGATGGACCGCCTGCTGAAGGTGCTTGATCGCCCGCGCGTAAAGGCCTTTCCTGTAATAGATGAGCCCCTTGTAGAAAAGCGCGTTCACGTTATCGCTCTCGAGCCTCAGTATCCTGCTGAACTCCTCGAGCGCTTCGTCGAGATGCCCCTCGTTGATGAGGGCGATGCCGAGGTTGTAGTGGCCTTCGACGCAGGAGGGATCCAATTCCAGCCCGATGCGGAATTCCTTTATCGCGAGATCCTTGTCGCCCTCCTCGCCGTACAGCGCGCCCAGATTGAAATGCGCCTCGGCGCTTCTCGGATTGTGCTGAACCGCCTTCCTGAACTGTTGAAGCGCCGCGCTTCTCTTCCCGTTCAGGTCGAGTATGTATCCGAGATTCGTATAAGATTTCGAGTGCGTGGGATCTATCTCTATGGCTTTGCGGTAATTTTCCTCGGCCTCGCTGAAACGCCGGCTCTTCGTGCATGCCACGCCCAGCCGGTAATAGCATTCGGGGTTTTCCGGATCGACCGCCACCGCCTCCCTGTGAAGAAGAATGGCCTCGTCGAGCCTGCCCTGGAGCTCGAGCAGCCTTCCCATCCTGTATATGGGAAAGGCGTTGCAGCTCACCATCTCCCTGTAGCGCTGGTACCCCTCGAAGGCCGCCTCGTAATTGCCGGTATCCTCGAAGAGCGAGCATATCTCCGTCAGCGTGTCCTCGGTGACATCCGCCCTGGCGAGCAGTTCCCTCATCAGCTTCTCTGATTTTCCCGCTTCTTTTCTCCTGAGCAGATGCTTCGCCAGCTCGAGCATCTCATCCGTACGGGCCTCTCCGGAGTCGCACCGCCGTTTCAGCCGCGCGATTTCCCTGCCCTCCTCCTTGACCTCGCCCTTTGTAAATTCAAGCAGCTTGTCCCAGCTCAACCCCATCTCGGACCCCCCTCGAAGAAATCCACAGGTGTTCGGGTACGATTGAGGCTAGCCCGGCAACGGCCTTTATGTCAAGGATATTATGGTCCGGAGAGCAGCAGCGGCGTCAGCGGCGCATAAGGTAAGACTGCGTGCCCATATCGTACCGGCCGAACCGCAGCGTGAACATCAGCCTGTCGCTCGGCCTGTAAGTGAGATCGATGTTGGGGATGAAAAATTCCGGATCGCCTCCCGCTTCGGGACCGACCATCGACGAACGCAGCCCCACATCCCACCGGAGCGTCAGGTTGGATGCGAGATCGCAGCTGAAATGCCCCATGTAGAATGCCGATCCGTCAGAGCCGCGCGTCCCGCCGGACGAGTACAGGAATCCCGCCGAGCTGCTGAACGAAATGCCGGCAAGGCCGGCGAAGGAGGGATTTTCAACGGGGTTGAGATAGTCGTCGAAGATGCCGCCGCCGGAAACATGCTCTTCGCCCGCGGCGGTCCGCGCCGGCTGCGCGAGCATCATCAGGGCGATCGCCAGAGCCGCTATCGCTGCCCTCGTCACTGCGGCATCTCCTTTCTCTCGAGCAGTTCCTTTATCTTGTCCTTCAGAGGCTTGAGATCCGCCGATTTCACTATATAGGCGTCGGCGGCCCATGTCTGGAAATTGTCCTTGTAGACCGAATAGGCGGAATTGAGGATGACCGGGATGTTCTTGTGCCTGTCGGCGATCTGCATGAGGGCGTCGATGCCGCTCTCGTCGCCGAGCTTGATGTCGAGAACTATCAGATCCGGCGCGCCTTTCCCGACGGCCGCGAGGGCTTCTGCGATGTTCTCGGCGAGGATCGTCTCGTACCCTTCGCCTTCGAGTTCTTCGCTGTACAGGTTCCTGACGTTCACTTCGTCATCGACGATAAGGATCCTTGCCATCTTTCGCCCCCTGCGACGATAATGCGGGCCGCGTGCCGATACATGCTTATATCTTGGGATGATTGGAGCCGCCGGTCAAGCACTTTTTAAGGCGGATCAGGACGAGGCGACTTTTATATCGAGGATGATCCTGACCGGGACGTTGCCCCGGATCTCCTCCTCGGACAGCTCGAGCGCGACCGTGAGCGTCTTTTCGGCGACCATGCAGGCGACGGCGCCGGCTGCAGCCTCTTCCTTGCGAGGCCCGGCGGCCGTCGATTCCCCGCCGGCGTCCCCGCCCGGGCATTCGCAGAGCTTTTCCAGCGGATCGTTTATGATATCCAATCCCGCCGGGTCGCCGGCCGGGGATTCGTCAGCGGCGGCTTTTCCCGCATCGGGGGAAGCCGCTCCGTTTCCAAGCTCCACCATGTGCCCGTAATCCTCATACCCTTCCCTGGTGGAGTTCATGTCTATGCTTTCCTTCTTCTCCCCGTCGCTGAGTACGTTTTCAATCAACTCAGAGACAGATTCGTGCTCCTCTTCTCTCTCCTCTGCGTAACACAAAGATTCGCTCTTGTCCGTCTCTGAGTCATAAACTCCCTTTTTCCCCTTCGCCACGACCTCGGGCCTGACCTCCACTGAGGCGGGTTTATCTTCATTCTGCGGCGCCGCCGCCGGATTCTTCATGGCTTCGTTGAGAGATCTGAAAACCTTGCGGGCTATTCCTTCGAAGGTCTCGTAAACACCCTGCCCCGTCGTGGCGACGGCCTCGTAGGAGGTCGCGTTCCATTTGTTGAGAGCCGCGTCGAGGGCCCCGATTTCCATGCGGTCCGGAAGATCGCGCTTGTTGTACTGGATGACCCACGGAATATCGGAGAGCGACAATCCCAGCTCGTTGAGGTTCTCCTCGAGGTTGGAGAGGCTTTCCCTGTTGTCGTCCATCCTCTCGGGATCCGAATCGGCCACGAAAACCACGGCGTCGGCCCCCTTCAGAACCAGTTTTCGCGTGGCGTTGTAATAGACCTGTCCGGGAACGGTGTAAAGGAGAAAACGCGCGGTCATCCCGTTGAGCCCGTCGACCTCTATCGGGAGAAAATCGAAAAAGAGCGTCCTGTCCGTCCTAGTCTTCATGGAGACCATCTTGCCCTTGTTCTCCCTCGGGAGCTTCGAATACATGTGCTCGAGATTCGTGGTCTTCCCGCTCAGACCCGGGCCGTAGTAAACTATCTTGATGTTGACCTCTCCGCCGGCGTAATTGTAAACAGCCATCTCCTGTTATCTCCTTAGAGTTTGAAGTCGGGGCGGCCTACATCCCGCTCACTCGGTGCACAGGCAAGGAAGCAGAATCCGGAGCAGGTCGCGTCACTTGAGCTAGGGTGTTCACTGTCTACGTCGGTATCTGTAGAATCCACCCCGACCAATTTGCGGTTTCCGCAAGTAATGTGCCATGCGGGCCGGGAGGCTCTATTTTTTTAATTCCTTGTCCGGCTTGATGTTACAATATGCGGGGATAGACGTGAAAAGGCCCTTCGCTCATAATGAGAAAGGGCCTTCTTAAACTGCGATTCGTCCCGTTCCGGATCTGCCGCGCCCCGGACGGGGCGCTCCGAGGATCAATCTCCGCAGAACTGCTCTTCGCTGCAGGTAAGCGTGACCGTCGTCAGCGAACCGTCGCTGACCGTGTACTGTCCCGTCCAGCAGAGCTCGTTGCCGTTCCATGCCGCGTTGCTGCGCGCGAAAAGCTCGTATGTTCCCGCGGGAAGAAGGATGTTGGCCGGCTCGAGCGAAGAGATCATGCCCTGAGGCTCGTCATCTATATGGATATAAATGCCGAATTCGATGCATCCATCCGTGACGATCCTGAGACCGGTCTCGGAGGCTTCCTGAGAATCGTCCTTGCATCCCGACGAGAAGAACGACAGCATCAATACGGCTGATATCATCATCAACATGGCCCGTCTCATATGGACCTCCTCAAAAGGTATACGCGCATACGGCCTTGCCGGCCGGAATCATAACCCGGAATCAATGTAATAAATATGGGGAGGGAGGACAACTGAAAAATGAACCCGGCCCTTGCCCGTCACATCCTGGAGCCGCACCACGGGCAGAAACGGTAGAGGCTGTTTATCTCGCTGCCGCATCCGCACTTCAGGGTGACCGCGGCTCCCGCGCCGGCGTCGAGTGCAAACGACGGGTTGTGAATATGCTCGCGGAGCCTGTCGTAGAGCTCCTGCCCGCGGGAAAGGACGAACTCGTATTTTCCGCAGGCGGCCGTGACGATGATCCTCGGGTTAAGATCGCCGCACTCTATCCTCACTTCCAGGAGGGTGGAAAGGTCGATTGACACGTCCCTTATGCCGAAGGCGGAATCGAGGCTCGAAACCTCGAAGTTCAGGCTCCTGTCGGTCATTTCGACCACGCCTCTCGCGGCCATGAGCCTGCTGACGTAATATATCGCTTTTTGCATGAAAACGGTGACTTCTGTGTTAACGTGCAACTCCGCTCCTTCCCTTACGGACCATTTCATCCCTTCGTGCCAGAACCGTGCCATTTCCCGCCTCCAACCGGGCCTCCGTCCCGGCGGATGACGGGACGGAGGCCTTTGCGCCCGGGGGCCGGCCCCCGGAGATTTCACCCACACCCCGCGAGGCTTCGATGGAAAAGACCGGGGAAGGCGCGCCTTTGGTCCTCTTTTTGCTATTTCCATCCAGACGGCATGTTGCGTTTGCGGCGATACTTTCGTTCGATTTAACAGCGCGGGGGCGAGAGCGGAATATGGAAATCACTGAAAAGATCCTCAAAGAGGTCTTCCACAGGCTCCTCAACACGGAACCGAAGCAGGAGACCCTCAAGAAACTCCAGATCGTCATCGACGGGATGATGGAGAAGTTCCAGGACACCTTCGAACTCGACACGGTCCAGAGGCAGAACACCTTCAGGGCGATCATCTGCAGCATGTTCGTGCACGGATGGGGAATGGGCATGCACCCGTATAACAACAACGACAAGAACCTCGACGAGCGGAACATAGAGGTGCGCGTCAGCAAGGACATCCTGATCCCGATGGAGAATATCAAGGCCATCAGATACGTGAAGAAGGACGATCAGGGCAGGGTCAAGAAGGTGCTTTTCGAGCCCGATCAGAACGAGAGGATCCGCGGTCAGATAGACAATCTCCTCGAGAAGATATCGAAGGAAAAGTGGGGGGAGAAATAGCGGGAAGCCGCTTTCACGTGGCGAGCGGGTTGATCTTCTCTATCTCCACGAGCCGCCCGCCCTTGCTGAATGTGACCTTGTCCATCAGCTCCTTCATCAGGAATATGCCCCTGCCGGACCCCTTGTAGAGATTCTCCCTGTCGGTCGGATCATCGATGTGCTCGGGTATGAACCCCTCACCCTGGTCCTCGATCTGCATGACGATCCTGCTGGTGCTCACGTATATCCTCACGTGAACCTTCAGGTTCTCGTTCCCCCCGTTTCCGTGCTCCATTGCGTTGCTGAGAGCCTCGTCCATCACCATCGGAAGGTTGACCCGGGTGTCCTCCGGCGGGAATCCGAACTCCGCCGCGAGGAAGGAGACCAGGCGGTTGACCCCGAGTATCCTCGATAGCTTGCTCGGAACCAGGAAATCGAGGCGTACCTGGCCCTCCCTGATCAGCTCATTGTTCCTCGGGAAGAGTATTCCATGCTGATCGCGGCCGTTCATCACGCCCTGAACGTCCACCTTGTTGAACGGAGGGGTCAATATCCCGCTCACGCCCATCGACAGGTATGAAAGATAGGCTTTCTCGTCGCATTCGGGGGTGATTATGTACATCGGCGAATCTATCTTGAGGATCCGGAGCTGGCGCGCCTTTGAGGCGTCGAACCGCCCCGAAGGAAGGAAGAGCAGAATGTTGGGATCGCCGGCCTCGGGAGCCTGCAGACCGCCGAGAAACCGGGGATAGGTCTTGTAAACCTTTACGTCGACCTCTTCGGGCAGCCGCATATCGCTGAAAAACTCGGCATGCACCGCCGGCGCCAGGTCGAGAATATATAAGGACAGCTTATTCACACGCGTTTTCAGAAAACTTCCTGCCCATCGGCTAGGATATCGTTCAGGGCTTCACGGAAATAATCGTTCGATTCCTTCAACTCCGTACCGACCTTCTCCTTGTAAGCCTCCCAGGCCTTCTTTATCTCCGGGCCCAGCGCGGCCATCAGGTTCCCCTCCCCAAGCGCCTGATTCCTTTTTTCCTTGTTGTACACGAGGATGTCGCTGACGAAGACCCTGGCGAGCCTTCTGGTCCTTTCGCGTTTTCTCTTGAGCTCCGGCGATTCCTGAGCCTCCGTCAGGGAAGGCGCGGCGCTCCGGTCGCCGGACCGGATCTCGACTTCCTTTTCCGGCCCGATCCCGGGCGCGCTTATCTCCGGCTCGGTCATGACGACCGTCGATCTCTGCGGGGAAGCGTTCCAGCCTCCTGCGGGAGCTTCGGCGGCCGCGGCTTCCGATGAGAACCTGCCCGAGCTGACCTCGAAGACGGGTTTCTCGGCGGCGGCGGTGAGCTTCCACACGAAACGGCACTTCGGACATCTGACACGGATTCCCCGCGGGGGAACCTTGTCGTTTCCAAGCATGTACCTTGTCTGGCATCCGTCACAGGTGACGATCATTCGGCTGCTCCTTCACTCGATGGCGGACCGGCCTGTCCTTGTCACAACCCGAGATCTTTCGAAATCTTCCTCATGGCGTCAAGCGATATCTCCAGAAACTCGTGCAATTCCAGACCGAGTTCGCTACAACCCGCAATTGCATCACGGTTTGCTCCCGCGGCAAACCTCTTTTCTTTAAATCGTTTTCCCACAAAGTCGGCGTCCATGCCGGCCAGGCTCTTTGATGGGTGCATCAGCACTGATGCAACAATCAAGCCAGTAACGGGGTCGCTGCAGTATATCGCCTTGTCCATGAGCGAGATACGCTCGACCTGATCCGCGTGGGCAAGAATCGCGTGACGGACATCCGCGGGAATATCCTGTGAGGAGACGAGATCGATGGTCACGTGGCCGTGCCGATCGGGAGAGCTTTCCGTTTCCTCGTAATCGAGGTCGTGTATAAGGCCCGCGAGGCCCCAGCTCTCGACGTCTTCGCCGAATCTCTCAGCAAGGACCCTCATGATGGCCTCGACGGCGAGAACGTGCTTTATAAGATTCTTCTTGCTGAGATGCTTCGTGACAAGGGCGAATCCCTCTTCTCTCGATATCAATTTTCCCTCCATTCGGGGTTCTTCATGTCAGCCGATATCCCCGAGTTCCATCCTCGGCCTGTAATACAGTTGAAAATATTCCGCTACAACCCTGTTTTCGGCCCTTTTAAGACCCGGATCCGCCGCGAGAAGATCGCGCGCCGTCTCCCAGGACCTTTCGACGATCATCCGGTCGCTGAGCGGATTGAGCAGCCTGAACATCGGATATCCCGACTGTCTCAGCCCCCATATCTCCCCCGGCCCCCTGAGTTTCAGATCCATCTCGGCCACCGCGAATCCGTCGTCGGTGGACGCGAAAAATTCAAGGCGCCTCGCGCTGTCGCTCTCGTCCCCGGCTCCGGTCGCCAGGAAACAGATCCCCTCCTCTCCGCCCCTCCCGACCCTGCCCCTGAGCTGGTGAAGCTGGGACAGCCCGAACCTTTCGGGATGGTTTATCAGGAGGATCGACGCGTTCGGTATGTCCACGCCGACCTCGATCACTGTGGTGGTCACGAGCCCCATTATGCTCCGGTCGCGGAACATCTCTATCGCGCGCGATTTCTCCTCGAAACTCATCCTGCCGTGAAGAAGCCCGAGGGGATACCCGGCGAATTCGTCCCTCTGAAGCCTTTCGAACTCGTCGACCGCCGCCCTCAGGTCCGACTTTTCGCTTTCCTCGACCAGGGGATAAAGAATGAACGCCTGCCTCCCGGCGTCGAACGCATTCCTGATGGCGGCGTAAACCTCATCGAGCCGGCTTTCGCCGATCAGGCCGGTGCGCACCTTTCTCCCTCCGAACGGGAGCTCGTCTATCACCGTCAGGTCCAGATCCCCGTAAACGGTCTGGGCGAGGGATCTCGGGATGGGCGTCGCCGTCATGACGAGAAAATGGGGAAGCAGCCCGCCCTGTCCGAGCCTCGCCCTCTGGCGGACACCGAACCTGTGCTGTTCGTCTATCACAGCGAGCCCGAGCTGCCTGAAATCTATTCCTTCCTGGATCAGGGCCTGGGTGCCGACGACCAGGTCGATCTCCCCCGAGGCTATGCCGGCGTGGATCCTCTTCTTCTCCGCCTGGCCGAGCGATCCTATCAACAGCTCGGACGCGACGGGGAAGCCCTTCAGATACTCCCTGATCTTGCCGAAATGCTGCTCGGCCAGTATCTCCGTCGGGACCATGAGCGCGGCCTGGAACCCCCTGCCGACCGCCATCAGCATCGCGGCTATCCCGACGACGGTTTTCCCGCAGCCGACGTCCCCCTGCAGCAGCCGGGAGAGCCCCCTCGGGCCCTCCACGTCGGCGGCGATCTCGGAGAGCGCCCTTTTCTGCGCGAGCGTCATCTCGAAGGGCAGCGAAGCGAGAAACCTCTCGAGAAGGGGGTGCGGCGGCCTTATCTCCGGCCTGGGCCTCCCTTCGCCGAGGAATTTCCTTCTCATCATGACGAGAAGATGCAGGAAAAAAACCTCCTCGAATTTCATCCGGTCGACCGCGGCCTTAAGATTTTCCCAGCTTTCCGGATAATGGATCTGCCTGAGGGCCTCCTCCCTGCGCGGGAAGCCGGAGGGGCCCGTTATCCACTCCGGGAGGTTTTCCCGGATCCTCCCCCCGCACTTGTCGAGGGCCGTTTTCACGATCCTTCTCATCATTCTCTGCGAAATGCCGGCGGTCAGCGGATAGACGGGAACGATCCTTCCCGCATGGAGAAGTTCGTCCCCAGCGTCCGCGGAGACGATCTCGTATTCGGGAGCAACGATCTGTTTCTGCCCCCTGTAGTGTCTCACCGTTCCGCTCGCTATGACGGTGTTTCCCTGCCTGAAAATCTTTTCGAGGTAATGCTGGTTGAAGAAGACGAGATTGATGATCCCCGTCTCGTCCCCCACGGCGACGGTAAGCATCGAACGCCCCCGGCCGAGCTTTCGCGGAGAGACGGCGAGCACGGTCCCCGAGAAGGAGCCCCGGCTTTCGGGGACCATGTCGCTGACGCGTTTCAACTCGCTGCGATCGAAGTAATTACGCGGGTAATGGAGCACGAGGTCCTCGACCGTCTCGATACCGAGACGGCTCAGCAGGACCTGCCTGAAAGGCCCGACGCCCTTCACGAACTGGCTGCTTTCGGCCAGGACTTCCTGTCTTTCACCCTGTTTTTCCATAAAAACACTTGCAAATGCCGGTTATATCATCTACATTATAGAATCTTTTGTCGATATACGGAGGATAACGATGAGCAAGGAATGCGTTATATGTGGAAAGAAGCCCATGACGGGGCACACGGTGAGCCACGCCCATAACCTTACGAAACGGCGCTGGCTTCCCAATCTTCAGAAGATTCGCATCGAGACGAAGGAAGGAATCAGGAAGAGCTGGGTCTGCGCCCGTTGCATCAAGGGTGGAAAGGCAAAAAAGGTTCTTTAGACATAGTTTCATGAGGCTTGTTCCTTTTTGAGCCTGCCGGGACCGGGAAAACAGTTTCCCGGTCTTTTTCATTTCGCCGCGCCTCCTGCCTCCGCCCGGCCGGCCGCCATCCCCGCGGGGCGGCTTCAGATCGTCATCCTCCTGTACCGTTCGAGCAGCTGCGCTCCGCCGCACGGGCCTTCTATCGCGGACCATGGAAGATCGCCGTCGATCCCGCGCTCCCTGAAGGGAAGTTCCGGGTCGGCCCCGCTGAGTAGAAGCGCCTTTTTCCAGGAGACTCCGCCGGACAGATACATGACGAGCGCCGCCCCGATCTCCCTTCCCCCGACCGAAAGCAGGGCCTGTCTCATCGAGGAGCGAAGCGGCTTGACGCGGCACTCGATCCGGGCCTTCCTGCCGATCGCTCTCATCTTTTCCATGCGGGCCCGGAGAACGCCCTCTCCCGGCATCGCATAATGCTGCAGCGGCGTCCAGGGTTTCGGCACCATGGCGTTGACGCTGAGAGTCAGCGACGCTCTCCCGGCCGAGCGCCTGATACCCTCCAGGAAAACGGCGGTCTTCTCGAACGCGCCCTCGTCCTCCCCCGGGTATCCGGTCAGGAAATACAGCCCGATATTCCTTATCCCGCTTTCGGAGAGGACGCGCACCGCGTTGAAATATGCCTGATCCGGGACATTCTTGCCAAGCCTGATCCTCAGCTCCTCGCTCCCCGATTCCGGAGCGAGGCTTACGCTCCGCGTCCCGGCGCGCGCCACGAGCCTCGCGTCCGTTTCGTCAAGCCCGGAGGCGCTGATCGAGCTGAACCCGAGGGAAATCCCCCTTTGAAGGAAAAGTTCGACCAGTTCGGAAAAGCGCGGGTGGGCGGTAACGGCGGTGCTGACGAGCCCCGCCTTGCCGACCGGCGCCTTCAATTCGTCCAGGGCCTTTTCCACAGACTCCGGCGACACGAATCGCAGCGGCCTGTATAACGCCGTGGCAAGGCAGAATCCGCAGGAGCCGGCGCACCCCCTTCCGGTCTCGAAGAGCATCGTGTCTGAGAAAACGGTGTCGGGGGTGATTATCACGGACTTCGGGAAGACGTCCCTGCGCCTTTCCCCTGAGAAAGCGGCCCGCGCCCCTTCCACCCCGGGGAGGAAAAAACCGTCGAGCCCGGCAAGGCGCGCCGGAAGTGCCGCCCCGCCGCCGTCCGGCGCCTCGTCCAGAAGGTCCGCGAGGATCTTTGCCGCCTCTTCCCCCTCGCCCAGCACCGCGACGTCGATAATATCGGAGAGGGGAAGCGGATTGGAGCTTACCGCGGGCCCTCCCGCGATCACCAGGGGCGCGCCCCTCCTTTTCTCCCTCAGCGGCTCGATCCCGGAATCGATCAGGATGCGCACGAGACCGAGATAATCCTCCTCATACGACACGGAGAACAGGAGGGCGAAGGCGTCGCCGATCGGCCTCCCGCTTTCGAAAGTCATGGGCGAGGTGTCGCTGAAGAATCTTTCGACGTTGAACCGGCCGCTCCGCGCCAGGGCGCCGTAAATGAAATGGAACCCGAGGTTCGACATCGCGACGGAATATGCGGCGGGGTATCCGGCGAACAGGGCCCTTGCATGCCTCTGCGGCCGTGGGAACGTCTCAAGGAATGTCTCGCGGGGTTTGCCCTGGGAGGAAGATTTTTTTCGGGAAGCAGTCAACGCGGCCTTTCCGTGATATCATCCCGCATCGAAGCCGGAAAAGCCGTCGGCGATAAGATTTCTCGCGACGAGATTTCCGGGATCGATCTCCACGAGCCTGTGAAGGATGGATTCAGCCTTGTCGTCCATCCCCTTCTGCCTCATCGTCAGGGCAAGCGAAATCAACGCTTCGCCGTACTCGGAATTCACATCCAGGCTTTTTCTGTAGCAGGCTTCGGCTGCGTCCAGGTCGCCCTTGTAGAACTGAATATCGCCCATTATCTTGTAGAGGTCGGCAAAATCGTCGCCGTTGGAATCCAGGAGCTTCTCCGCCTCCTGGTATTCCCCCCGCCTTATCAGCAGCATGGCGAGTTTCTCCCTCGCCCTTATGAAGCGGCCGTTGATCCGGAGGGACCTCCTGAAGAATTCCTCCGCCTCCTTCTCCATTCCCATATGCACGTATACCTCGCCGATGAAATACAGCGCGTCGGCGCTTTCGCCGCCGACGTCGATGATTTCCCTCAGCACCCTCATCGCCTCCTCGAGATTCCCCTCCCTGAGGTGGACCAGCGCCACGCTTATATCGGCGTCATCCGGCTTGTCGTTGCCGTGTATCCCGCTCGTCAGGTAATCCACGGCCCTCTGTTTCTCCCCCGTCTGGTAGAGAAGAAGCCCGTAGTAGTACTGGGCCCTCGAATAACCGGGGGATATTTCGAGCGTCTTTTCGAGCGCGGTTTTCGCCTTGTCGTGCTCACCGAGGTAGAAAAGGGTCGATCCGAGATAGCATTGAAGGTCGGCGTAGCCGGGGCGCTCCGCCGCCGCGATTTCGAAATGCGGCAGCGCCTCCCTGAACATCCTGTCGTCGAGGTACGCGACCCCGAGATAGAACCTCGCTTCCGTGTATTCCTTGTTGACGCCCAGCGCGGCCTCGAACTCCTTCCTCGCCTCACCGCGCCTGCCGTCGCGCAGCAGGGCCAGTCCAAGCTTGAACCTGACGTCGGGGTAGTCAGGATGTATTCGCGCGGCCCCCGAGAAGGCGCCCGCCGCAAGGGTGAAATCCCCCGTGTTGAAAGCCTCGATCCCCTCCCTGACGCACATCTCGAACTCGGTGTCGGTTTTCACGAATTCGCGTATCTTCGCGAGGGGGGGGATTTCGGTTTCCCTGCCGGCCATGTGCTCGCTCAGGAACTTGCTGATCGGGTTCGGATTGCCGGACCCCAGTTCGAGGGCCCTCGCGAAGACCGCGTCGGCCCTTTCCCTGTCCCCCTTCTCGAACAGGATTATCCCGAGGTAGCAGACCGCCTCGAAGTAGCTTTCGTTCAGTTCCACGGCCCTCTCGAGCATTTCGACCGCGTCGCCCAGTTTCCCGCGGCTGTGGTAGATCACCCCCATGCGGTAATACAGGTCCGGGTAGGTCGGATTCTCCCTGATCGCCACGCTGAAATGCTCGAAGGCCCCGTCGAGGTCGCCGGCGTGAAAAAGCGCCGTGCCGAGATGAACGTGCGATTCGGCGGCGTAGAACATCCCGAGGGCGTAAACCGGGTCGCTCGATCCGACCCTGCTCACCGCGCGCTCGAACTGCTCGACGGCCAGGTCGTACCTTCCCTCGTTGAAATACCTGATGCCGATCTCGTAATCGGTGTTCCTTTCCACCCCGAACAATCTTCCCCAGACCGACAAATGCTTCTCCCGGCGTTTAATCCAGCTGTTTCCTCAGGAATGTCGGGATCTCGAGGTTCGGTTCGCTCACGCAGCCGACGCCGACGAGATCCAGTCCTTCGAATCCGTTGAACCGCGGCGCGGGCGGCGCCGTTTCAATCATTTTCTCGACCTCGAACCGTTCCTGCGCCTTTTCGCGCACCCTCATCCTGGGCACTATCTCCCGGGCCCCCGGCTCGAAACCGGTCGCGATGACCGTGACGTTGATGCTGTCGGAGCATTCCTCATTTATGACCGCGCCGAATATGACGTTCGCGTCCTCTCCGGCTTCCTCGCTGATGATGGCCGTCGCCTGGGACACCTCATGAAGGGTCATGTTCGAGTCGCCGGTGATGTTGACCAGCACTCCCTTGGCGCCCCTGATCGAAACGTCCTCGAGGAGCGGGCTGCTGAGCGCTATCCTCGCCGCCTCGACCGCCCGGTTCTCGCCCTCCGCCGTTCCGGTGCCCATGAGGGCCCCGCCCATGCCGCTCATGATAGAGCGAACGTCGGCAAAGTCAAGATTTATGAGACCCGGCGTCATGACGAGGTCTGATATCCCCTTGGTGGCGTGGTGAAGCACCTCGTCGGCCTTCGAAAAGGCTTTCGTAAGGGGCATATCGGACGGCACGAGGGAGAGGAGCCTGTCGTTCTGTATCACTATGAGCGTGTCGACCTCGTTCTTGAGCTGCTCGATCCCCTCCAGCGCCTGCATCTCCCTTCTCTTGCCCTCGAAGCTGAAGGGCCTGGTCACGATCCCGACGGTCAGGGCGCCCATCTCGCGGGCTATCCTCGCCACGAAGGGGCTCGCGCCGGTTCCGGTTCCTCCGCCCATTCCGGCCGTGACGAATACCATGTCGGCTCCGTTGAGCATCTCCTTTATGAGGTCGGAGTCCTCCTCGACCGCCTTTCTCCCGACCTCCGGCCTCCCGCCGGAACCGAGGCCCTTCGTGAGCCTCCCGCCGATCTGCATCTTCTTGTGCGCGAGGGAGAGTTCGAGCACCTGCGCGTCGGTGTTGACGGCGACGAATTCCACTCCCTGGAGGCCGGCGGCAATCATCCGGTTGACGGCGTTTCCCCCCGCTCCTCCGACTCCCACGACCCTCAGGCGGGCCAGTTCGCTGATTTCATCGAATTCAAACCGCATCTTGCTTCCCCTTTCTTCCATACGGTTATTCTACAGAAATAAACTAGCTATTCTTCTCAACCTGTCGAACATCCATCCGAGCGGCCGGCCGGGGCTTTTCAACCTCTCCAGCCTGCCGAACCTGTCGCTCTCGAAGAGGAGCAGGCCCACCGCGGCGCTCCAGCTTTCATCGGCGGTTATCCCGGGGATGCCGCCCAGCCCGTCCGGCGTCCCCTTCCTCGCTGGAAGGCCGAAGACCTGCGAAGCGACGCTCTTCATCCCCATTATCCTCGACCCCCCGCCGGTCAGAACCACCCCCGCCCCGATCGACTTGAACCAGTCCGTCGCCGAAACGGACGACTTGATCATGCTGAAAATCTCCTCGCATCTCGGCTCTATTATCGCCGCGATGATCTTTTTCCGGACCTCGCCCCCGCTGTTCCCGTGGGCTCCCGGGAGCATCACCGTCTCGTCCTCCCCCGCGAGCGATTCGAGCGCCAGCCCGTACCGGAGCTTTATCTCCTCGGCCGCCGACTCAGGGATCCTCAGGCCGATGGCCAGATCCCTGGAGATGTTGGCCCCGCCTACCGGTATGACTCCGCTGGCCCTGACGCACCCGCCGTGGAACAGCGCGAAATCGGTTATCCCTCCGCCTATGTCTATGAGGAGGCAGCCCGATTCCATGTCCTCCCGGGTCAGCACGGAGTGGGCGCAGGCGAGGGGCTGGAAAACGAGATTGAGCGCGTCGACGCCGATCTTTTCCAGCATCCTGACGAAGTTCTCGACGCCGGCGGCCTGGGCGGTCACGAGGTGCACCTCGACGCCGAGACGCGATCCCGCCATCCCGACCGGATCCTTTATGCCCCGGTTCTTGTCGACCGTGAAATCCAGGACGGCCGTGTCCACGATCTCCATGTCGCCGGGAAGCACCACGTTCCCCGCCGAATCTATCACCTTCCTGACGTCGGCCGCCGTAACCTCGAGCCTGCCGTCGGGAAGGGAAATGACGCCTCTGCTGTTTATGCTCCTTACCTCGGGGCCCGAAAACCCCGCGCACACCCCCTGTATCTCCACGTCGGCCATCCGGCCCGCCTTCTCGAGGGCCATGCCGACGCACGCGGCCGCGGCCTCCATGTCCACGACCATCCCTTTTTTGACTCCGTCCGAAGGCAGGCTCGCGGCCCCCGTTATCTTCATCCCGCCGTCGCTGAATTCCCCCACCGCGGCGGCCACTTTCGTGGTTCCCAGGTCAAGGCTCACTATGAATTCCGGTTGCATAACCCGCGAATCACCTCCTTCCGGCAATCAGCGAATGACGACCTGCCGTTCAAACCTCAGGTCTATGAATCCCGGGAACGACTCCTCGTCGCGCAGGGATCCGTACACGGTTCTCAGCTTTCGCACCTTCTCCTCGTAATCCCCGGTCCCCATCTGTATCGACGTGCCGCCGTCGAGCAGGACCAGGATCACGTCGGAGTCCTCCACGTGTATTTCGGAGAGGAGCTCGGCCGGGGAAAAATCGAAATCCTTGAGGAGCTGGAGGATCTCCATCGATCTTTGTATCATCCTCGCGCCCTTTTCCGTTTTTGCCTCGTCGCTGCTTATGCCCGTTATGAGGGGCAGGTCCACGTCCCAGGGGCCCGACCTCAGGGGAAGCACCACGCCTCCGGCGTCGACGCCGAAGATGGTCTCGAGGTTTATCAGCGCCACTGGCACCCTCTCCTCCACGTAACAATCGAGCCCGTGAAGCGGGCGCCGGCGGAACGTGACGCGGGCCACCTCGGGAAACGCCTTCAGCTCCCTTTCAAGCCTGGAATGGGGAAGAGTGTATATGTTGCTGCCGAGGTGCGTCCTGAGAACGGCGCTCAGGGAATCCTCGGGCATGTACCTTCCGCCGTTCAGCCTGATCTCCCTGAGCTCGAAGGCGGTCGTGAAAAAGAATACCCACGCGGCGCCGGATACCGCCGCCACGGCCAGCGAAACCGCCGCTATCCGCATTACGCGAATCCTTTTCGGCGCTCGTTCCGCCGCCGGGTTCGCCCCGCCACGCCTCGATAATCTCATTCCTCGCCCTTTCCTTTTAAAAATTCCTCGCCGAGCCTGAAGATATTGCCCGCTCCGAGAGTCAGAAGAAGATCCCCCGGCCGGAGGCTCCCGTAAACCGCGACACGAAGGTCATCCCAGGCCGGGATGTAAGTCAGCTTCTTCACTCCCCCCTTGAGGGCGCTTCTGCAGATGAGCTCGCCGGTGACCCCGGGGATGGGGCGTTCGCCGGCCGCGTACACGTCGGTTATGAAGACCTCGTCCGCCATGAGAAAACATTCGTTGAACCTCCGGTGGAGGTCGCGCGTCCTGGTGTACCTGTGAGGCTGGAACACCACCACGAGCCTGCGGGTGAAGCTCCGTCGCGCCGTTTCGACTGCGGCCCTGACCTCCGTCGGATGGTGCCCGTAATCGTCCATGACCACGACGCCGTCCCTTTCGCCCTTGAATTCGAAACGCCTTCCGACGCCGCTGAATCGGGTAAACGCCTTCCCGACGATCGCGAGGTCTATCCCTAGCTCGTCGGCCAGGGCGCAGACGCCGAGAGCGTTCTGAACGTTATGCCTGCCCGGCAGCCTGAGGAACATTTCGCCCTTTTCCTTCCCGCCGATGATGACGCTGAAGGTGGTGCCGTCGACGGACTCCTCCCTGATCTCCCCGCGCACGTGCGCCTCGGCGGAGAATCCGTACGTTATTATCCTGCGGTCTATGCGCGGCATGACGCTTCTGACGTTCGGATCGTCGAGGCAGCAGATCACCGCCCCGTTGAACGGCACCTGCCGCGCGAACCGCGTGAACGCGTCCTGGATTCTCTCGAGGCTTCCGTAGAAATCGAGATGCTCCGCGTCTATGTTCGTTATAATCGCCACGGCGGGGGAAAGCCGGACGAAATTGCCGTCGCTCTCGTCGACCTCGGCGACGAGAAATTCGCCTTCGCCGAGCCTCGCGTTCGTGTCGAGGCTTTTCAATTTCCCCCCTACGATGATCGTGGGGTCGAGCCCCGCTTCCTGAAGCACGACGCCGGCGAGCGAGGTGGTCGTGGTTTTCCCGTGGGCCCCCGCGACGGCGATGCCGGTCCTCATCCTCATCAGTTCGCCGAGCATGTCGGAGCGCGGGATCACCGGTATCCCCGCGGCGGCGGCCGCCGCCACCTCCGGGTTCGAAGGAGATACGGCCGACGAGACGACCACGATATCCGCCCCCTCGATATTCTCCGCCATGTGCCCCCTGCTTATCCTCGCCCCGAGGGACGAGAGGTTGTCCGTGATGGAGCTCTCCTCGATATCCGATCCGCTCACCTCGAACCCGAGGTTCAGGAGCACCTCGGCTATCCCGCTCATGCCGATTCCGCCGATTCCGACGAAATGCACATGTTTCACCTTACCGAGCATCGCACGTTCCTTCCACGCGGCCGCACGCCTCCGTGCGCCCTGCGTCCCGGCCGGAACGGCCGGGAATGCCCAAAAGATCCTCGATATCCCGCGCTATTATTTCGGCGGAATCGCCGACATGCAGCGTCCGGAGCGATTCGCCCATCCTCGAAAGGGCCGACGGATCGTGAATCATCCCTGCCAGCGCGCGGCCGAGGGAGTTTTCGTCGAGATCGCGGTCACTTATCATCACGGCGCCTCCGGCGCCTACGAGCGCGCCCGCGTTTCCGGCCTGGTGGTCGTCCGCCGAGAAGGGATAGGGGACGAGTACGCAGGGCAGGCCGACCGCCGTCAGTTCGGCGCAGCTGAGGGCGCCCGAACGGGCAAGGGCCGCGTCGGCGGCCATGTACGCGCTGTCGATGTTGGATATGTACTCGGCGAGGAAAACCCTCGCCCCCGCGGGCTCAAGCAGGCTCTTCATCTCCGCAAAGTCCTTCCGTCCCGTCTGAATGATCCCCTGGACCCTTTCATCCGAGAGCAGGTAGCCGGCGGCGGCCCTGTTGAGAGTCCGCGCGCCCTGGCTGCCGCCGAACACCAGAAGAACGGGCTTGTCGCCTGACAGCCCGAAGATCCTCCTCGCCTCCCGCCTGCTCTCGGGAGAGCGCGCGCCGGGGCCGGCTATCCGGGCGATGCCGCGCCTGAGCGGATTGCCGGTGAAGACGACTCCCTTGCGGCCGCCGAAACGGACGGCGGCCTCTTTGAACCCTATGTAGACCCTCTCGGCTCGCCGTGCCAGAACCCTGTTCGCGAGGCCCGGCACCGAATTCTGCTCCTGAATCACGATCCTGCGCCCGAGGATCGCGGCGGCCATGACGGTGGCCGCGCTTGCATATCCTCCCGAGCCGAAAACGAGATCGGGCTTGAACCGCGCGATTATCACGGAGGATTCGACAATGCCGGCCGCCAGCCTGAACATCGTGCCGATCTTTCCCGTAAATCCGCGCCCCCTGACGCCGCGCGAGGAGATGAAAACGATCCTGTGCCCCGCCTCCGGGACCACCTTCGCCTCGAGGCCGGCCCTGGTCCCGGTGAAAAGCGCCTCGAAACGGTCGTGGCGCGCCGCGAAAGCCTCGGCCACGGCGAGCGCCGGGTAGACGTGCCCGCCGGTGCCTCCGCCCGCGAAGATTATCCTGAGCCCCTTCTCCATCACCAGACCGTTTCCTTCTCCCGGCAACGTATCGCGTAGACGACCTCGGCGCCGGCGTCGGGGGTCAAATGCCTCTTCGGGCCGCCCGGGTTGCGGCCCTTCGACGAAATACTGAGGAGGATCCCCACCGCGGACATTGAAGTTATCAGCGAGGACCCCCCGTAACTTACGAAAGGCAGAGGAAGGCCCGCGACCGGAACGAGGCCGAGGGTCATCGAAATGTTGATTATGGCCGTCGAAAAGATCGAAAGCCCTATTCCCATCGCCAAAAGAAACCCGAACGAGTTCGGGGCCCTTTTCGCGGTTCTAAGCGCCCTGTTGAACAGCACCACGAAAAGGACGAGGACGGACACCGTCCCTAATATCCCGAGTTCCTCCCCGATTATCGAATAGATGAAATCTGTGTGCGCGTCGGGCAGGAAATTGTACTTCTGGTGCCCGTTGCCCGGGCCGCAGCCGAAAATGAATCCCGAACCGAGGGCAATCAGGGACTGGTTGACCTGCCACCCCTGGCCCTGAAGATCGGCCCCCCTGTCGCACAGCACCATGAACCTTTCGCGGACGTGGGGGAAACTGTACATGAGCGGCACGCCGACCGCCGCGACGGCCGCGCCGAACGAGGCTATGTGGCGTATCCTGCATCCTCCGATGAACATCATCGCCATCGAAATCAGCACGATCATGACCGCGTTGCTCAGGTTCGGCTGAAACCCGATGAGCGTCGCCATCATTATGACGACGCCGAGCAGCGGGAGGAACCCGCGCTTCAGATCGGTGATTTTTTCCTTCCCGTCCGCTATCCTTGCCGAAAGGAAGATTATCAGGGCGTACTTCGCGACCTCGACCGGCTGAATCACGAAATTGAAGACCTGGAGCCAGCGGACGGCGCCCCTGACCTCCCTGCCCCATATGAATATCGCCGAGAGGAGGATTATCGAGAGGATCAGGATGTAGAGCGACATCTTCCTGTAGACGCCGAAGGGTATCTTCATGCAGACGAGCATGCAGCAGATCCCCATGGCCACGCGGATGGCGTGCCTCTGTATGAAAAAGAACGACGAGCTGAACTGTTCCCTCGCTATCACCTGGCTCGCCGAGAAGACCATGATGAGCCCGAGCGCCACCAGGAGGAAGGTGATCAGGAAGAGTTTCATGTCGTATCCCTGCCGCTTTTTCAACCCAGCATGCCTCCGGTTTCAAGAACGCATTCCCTGAACACCTCGCCCCTGTGCTCGAAATTCCTGAACATGTCGAAGCTGGCGCACGCCGGAGACAGCACGACCATATCCCCGGGGGCGGCGATCCGGGAGGATTTCACGACGGCGTCCATCATCGAGTCCGCCCTCTCCAGCTGCACCCGCCCCTCGAGCGCCTTCTCGATCAGCGGAGCCGCCTTTCCGATCGTGACGACGGCCTTTATCCCGGGGAGCACTTCGAGGAATTTCGTGTAATCGCTCCCCTTGTCGTACCCGCCCGCTATCAGAACGACCGGCGCGTCGAGGCCGGACAGGCTCTTCACCGCGGCCTCCACGTTGGTCGCCTTGGAATCGTTGTACCAGGTCACCCCGGATATCACGGCCACCCTCTCCATCCTGTGCTGAAGCCCGCGGAAGGCGGCGAGGGCCCTTCGGCATGCCTCGGCCGGGATGCCCAGGCCCTGCAGCGAAGAGACTGCGGCGAGAGCGTTCTCGGCGTTGTGAATCCCGACGACCCCCATCTCGCGCCTGCCGATGATCCGTTCCCGGGCGCCGCCCGGGTCCGTCCTTACGAGATCGTCGCCGTCGAGCCAGGCGCCGCCGGCGGCCTCGCGGGTCGATGAGAACGGGGCGAGCCTTCCGGGAAAGCGCGCCGCGACGGAAACGCAGCCGGCGTCGTCGGCGTTGTAAAAATAAAGGTCTTCCCCGCCGCAATTCTCGACGATCCTTTCCTTCAACCGGTAATAGTCATCGAGGCTGCGGTAACGGTCGAGGTGGTCGGGCGTCAGGTTCAGGATGCCGGCCGACGCCGGATGGAACTGCCTGACCGCCTCGAGCTGGAAGCTGCTGACCTCTATGACGAAAAATCCGTCAGGGCCCAGGCTTTCCGCGACGCCGCTGAAAGGGACGCCGACGTTTCCCGCGACGATCGCCTCTTTCCCGGCCGCCTTCAGTATCTCTCCTATCATCGAGACCGTCGTCGACTTGCCGTTCGTCCCGGTGACGGCGATGACCGGCGCGGCGGCATGCCTGAAGGCGAGCTCGAGCTCGCTGATGACCGGGATCCCCCTCGAGGCCGCTTCGGCCATCAGGGGATGCTCCATCGGAACGCCCGGGCTGATGACCACTTCGGCGGCACCGTCGAGAAGGCCGGGGCTGAACTTCCCGGAAACCATCGCGGCGCCGGAAAGATCCGGAGGGATGGAGATCTTCCCGCCTTCGTCGGCGCAGACCACTTCCCGTCCCTTCGAGAGGAGAAGCCTCGCGGCGGCGATCCCGCTTCTCGCCATGCCGAAAACCACCGTCCTTTTTTTATTTCCGTCGCCCAATCCCACAGCCATCCGCCTTTCACGCGGCCCGCGACTCAGCGCAATTTGAGCGTGCTCATGCCGAGAAGCAGGAACAGCGCGGCCACGATCCAGAATCTCACGACGATCTGGCTCTCGCTCCACCCGAGCAGTTCGAAGTGATGGTGAAGCGGCGCCATTTTGAATATTCTCTTGCCGGTGACCTTGAAGGAGCCGACCTGCAGGATCACCGAAAGCGCCTCCGCGACGAAGACCCCTCCGATCACGACGAGAAGCAGCTCGCTCTTCAGCAGCACCGCGACGGTGCCGAGCGCGCCGCCGAGAGCCAGCGATCCGGTATCGCCCATGAATATCTGGGCCGGGTGAGTATTGAACCAAAGGAACCCGAGCGCCGCGCCGACCACCGACATGCAGTAGATCGTCAGCTCTCCTGCTCCCTCCTGGTAGAAAATGTTCAGGTACTCGGAAAAGACCCTGTTGCCGCCGAGGTAGGCGAGCAACGCGAAAGCCAGAAAGCAGAATGCGGCGATACCGGTCGCCAGTCCGTCGAGTCCGTCGGTGAGATTCACGGCGTTGGAGGTCCCCGTGATGACGAGCATCACCAGCGGAATGTAGAAATATCCCCAGTTTATGTAGAGATCCTTCAGAAACGGCACCGCGGTCGACGTCATCCCGTGGCTCACGAGCGGATTGGCCACGAGGTAGCCGCCGAGAGCCGCGCCGAAAAGGAGCTGCCCGATCAGCTTGTATCTTCCGATCAGCCCCTTGTCCCTCTTTTTCACGACGCTGAGATAATCGTCGAGGAACCCTATCATCCCCGTCCAGAGGGTCGCGCCGACGGCGACCTGCACGTAGTGGTTGGTCAGGTTCGACCAGAGGAGGGTCGGTATGACGATCGCCGCGATCACGAGGACGCCGCCCATCGTGGGGGTCCCCGCCTTTCCGCTGTGCCTTTCGGGCGCCTGCTTCTTTATCCTCTCCCCGATCTGGAGCCTCGCGAGCCATTTAATCAGCCTCGGCCCGAATATGAAACAGATGAGAAGCGCGGTGACCGTGGCGTACGCAGCCCTGAACGTTATGTACCTGAAAACGTTGAAAGCGAAGAAATATTCCTTGAGCGGATAGAGGAGATGGTAAAGCATCAGCAAACCTTCCTTTTCTCCGCCTTGCGCAGCGCGGCTATCTCATCGATCACCTTTTCCATGCGCATCGATCTCGATCCCTTCACCAGCACGCAGTCGCCCGCGGCGAGGAAGGAGTCGAGGTAGGCGGCGAGTGCGCCCGTGTCGATGAAATGGCTGATGTCGGCGGGGGCCCTGCGCTGTTCGGCGGCCGCCCTGTTGAGCTCGACCGTCAGCTCGCCGAGGGTGAGCAGCCCGTCGACGCCCGCCTTGCCGCAATAGATCCCCATCTCGGCGTGAAGCTCCGGGCCGGCCTCGCCGAGCTCGAGCATGTCGCCGAGGACGAGCCACCTTCTCCCCTTCACGGGCATTTCCATGAAGGCGTCCACCGCCGAGGTCAGGGAAGCCGGGTTGCAGTTGTACGAATCGTCGACGAAGGTGATGCCGGCTATGTCGCACATTACGCCTCTTCCCCCCGCGGGCCCGGCTGCGGCGACGACGGGAGCCGCGTCCTCCGGGCTTATCCCGTAAAGCGAGGCGGCCGCGACGACGGACGCCGCGTTGAGAACGTGATGCCTTCCGTACCGCGACGTCTCCATCCTCGCCCCCGAGAGGGTGAAGGAGTACCCGCCGCCCTCCTTTTTCGAGAGTTCGGCAGGCCTGAAACCGGCCTCCGGCGAAAAGCCGAACGAGACGACCTTCGCCCTGGTCCGTTCCTTCAGGAAGCCGAAGAATTCGTCGTCGGCCGGAAGCACGGCGGCGCCGCCCTCCGGAAGGCCTTCGATCAGTTCCGCCTTGGCTTTCGCCACGCCCTTTATCGTCCCGAAGCTCTCCAGGTGCCCGGAGGCGATGTTCGTTATGATCCCCGTCTCCGGGCGGGCCAGCGACGCGAGGAGCCGGATCTCGTTTTTCGCGCTCGCTCCCATCTCGACGACAAGCATTTCCGTATCCTCGTCCATCGAAAGCAGGGTCAGCGGGACCCCGATGTGATTGTTGTAATTGCCCCGCGTCGCGTGGACCCTGTACTTCAGCGCGAGAACCGACGCGAGCAGTTCCTTCGTCCCCGTCTTTCCGACGCTCCCCGTGATGCCGACGACCCGCGGCGCCACGCGGTCGCGCCACGCGGCGGAGAGCCGCTGAAGCGCCTTCAGCGTGTCGGGAACGTCGATCACCGGCAGGCCGCCCGCGGCCCCCGCGGCGTCCTCGCTTCGATTCCTGTTCACGACTAGGGCCGCCGCTCCCTTCGAGACCGCCTCGCCGATGTGATCGTGCCCGTCGGCGCTGTCGCCGGCGAGCGCGAAGAAGACGCGCCCGGCGCAGTCGCCCCTCGAATCGGTGCACACTCCGCCGACCGTCGCGCCTTCCGCGCCGATTCCGGATTTTCCCAGAACGCCTGCAACCCATGAAAGCTCAGTCCTGATATCCCACCTCCGCGTCCTGCAGGGCCTTCCCCGCCTCTTCCGTATCGCTGAAATGTATCTTCACCCCGCCGGCCTCCTGGTAGTCCTCGTGCCCCTTCCCGGCGATGGCGACGATGTCGCCTTCCCGGGCCTCGCCGACGGCCGCGCGTATTGCCGATGCGCGGTCGTCGATCGCGTCCACCGGCGTCTTCGATCCGGCGGTCCCTACGAGCACCTCGTTTATTATCGACCGGGGATCCTCGGACCTCGGATTGTCGCTCGTGACGATCACGCGGTCGCTGTATTCCACCGAGACCTTCCCCATCATCGGCCTCTTTCCCCTGTCCCTGTCGCCGCCGCACCCGAAGACTGTGATCAGCCTGCCCGGCTCGAGCTCCCTGCAGAAACGCAGCAGGTTCTCCAGCGCGTCCGGGGTGTGCGCGTAATCGACGACCACGACGGGGCCGCCTTCCCTTCTGATAACCTGGAACCTCCCCGGCACCCCCTCCACCCCTTCGAGCCCCGCCTTGATCTCTTCGAGCCCGATCGACGCCGCGAGGGCCGCGCCGGCCGCGGCGAGGGCGTTGAAGATCGAAAACCTTCCGAGCAGCTTCAGGTCGACGCCGATCCTGCCGACCGGCGTGGCGAGCGTGAAGGAGGTCCCTTCGAGCGTCGCCCGGGCATCCTCCGCCCTCACCATCGCGCCGTCCCCCATGCCGAACGACACCCTGTCCCCTCCGAATCTTTCGCCTACGCTCCTGACGCGAAGATCGTCGTTGTTGTAGACGATCGTCCCGTTCTTCTTGGTTCTTCCCCGCCTGTCGAGCGAACGGACGAAGATCTCCTTCGCCTCCATGTATTTTTCGAGAGTCCCGTGATAATCGAGATGGTCGCGCGTGATGTTGGTGAACACTCCGACGTCGAATTCCAGGCCTTCGATCCTTCCCTGCGCGGCGGCGTGCGAGCTGACCTCCATGACAGCCGACCTGCATCCGCCGGCGACGAATCCTCCGAGTATCGAATAAAGCCCCGAGGCTCCGGGAGTCGTGCGCTCGGAGGATCTCATGCGGCCGGCCGTCCCGTACCCTACCGTGCCGATGATCCCCGCGGGCCCCGCCGCCCTTTCGAGCACCGAACGGAGCAGGAAGGCCGTCGAGGTTTTGCCGTTGGTCCCGGTGACGCCGGCGAGAAGAAGGGAGAGATCCGGCTCGCCGAAAAGCCGCCTCGCCAGGACGGCCTCGGCAAGAGAGGTGTCCGCGACCGCAATCACGGGGACGCCGGCGCCGATCTCCCTGTCGGCAATGACCGCCGAAGCCCCGTTCTTCACCGCCTGGGCTATGAAATCGTGTCCGTCGAGCTTGTGGCCCGCGATCGCGACGAAAAGGCTGCCGACGCGCGCCTCCCTCGAGTCGACCGTTATATGGCCGATCTCGACGTCCCTCATCCCGACAGCCGACTTTATCGCCAGACCTTCAATTAGTTTCGACAGCTTCAATCAATGCCCCCCCGCCGTCTTCGCTGCGCCCGAAACGGGCTTCTCCCCCGGCTTCTGTTCCTCTTTCTGGTCCTCGTAATTCAATGGATTGCAAGAGAGCGTGACGTTCGTCCCCTGCCCGGCCATGCTGCCCGGCTCGGGAACCTGGCTCTCCACGAGCCCGTACCCCTCGATTTTGCCTGCGAGGCCGCACTCGATGAGCATCCTTCGCGCCTTGCGGACCGGCAGCCCGAGAAGGTCGGGCACGCAGACCTCCTGCGAGGCGTCGTGCGGGGAGGAGCGGAGCGCGAGACTGATCTCGCTCCCGGGGTCGGCGTACGTTCCGGGCTCCGGGATCTGGGCGAACACCTCTCCATCCCTCATCGTGCAGTCCACCCTGAATCCGTGCCTGGCGGCAAGTATCTCCGCTTCGGAGAGGTTGAGCCTGAGGAAACTGGGTACGGCCGACCGGTTCGCCTTCGGGTCCGCCATGGTCATGACGCTCGAGCGCGGGTCCACCAGGAGGTCGGTCGAGAGGTTGATCCCCTCGATTATCCTGCGGAAGACCACGGCCGCCGAGGAGCCTCCGTAATAGTGATTTTGTTCGGGCTCGTCGAGGAGCACCAGGCACACGAGCTGCGGCGCGTCCGCCGGCGCGAAGCCGATGAAGCTCGCGATGTATTTGCCTTCGACGTACCCGCGCCCCTCCGATTTCTGGGCTGTGCCGGTCTTGCCCGCCGTCTCGATCCCTTCGACCTGCGCGTTGATGCCGGTGCCGTCCTTGACGACTCCCTTGCAGAAATCGATCATCGTCCTCGCCGTCTCGTCGGAAAAGACCTTTCTCATCCTGATCGACGGATAGGAGACGACGGGACCTTCCCCGGGCCGCGCGACCTCGAGGGCGACGCGCGGAGTCATCAGGGTGCCGCCGTTGGCGAGGGCGCCGTAAGCCATCGCCATCTGCATCGCCGTCACTCCGATCTCCTGCCCGATCGATATGCTGGCCATCGAACGTCCCGACCATTCCTTAGGATCGCGCAAAATCCCCTTCGATTCGGCCGGAAGGTCGATTCCCGTCCTGCCTCCGAACCCCATGTTCAGCATGAATGTGTAAAAATCCCTCCTGTCGCTGTCCATTATCGCCTTGATCGTGCATATATTGCTCGAACGGGTGAACGATTCCTTGAAGGTCAGCCACTCGAACTCATGATCGTCCGTGAATCTGCCGAAATCGAAATCGGCTTTCCCCTTCTCCCCGTAGAAGACGTCGTATGGATCGACCCTGCCCGATTCGAGCAGGTAAGCGTCGGTCACGAGCTTGAAGGTGGACCCTGGCTCGTACATGCAGGTCGTCGAATAGAGCCCGCTGTTCCCCTTCCACACGCGCAGCCCGCTTCCCGAGCCGGGGCATTTTTCCGAAATGGCCAGTATGTCGCCGCAGTCGGGGTCGACGACTATCGCGGCCCCGCCCTTCGCGCCGTAACTTTCGACGGCCTGTTCGAGCTCGAAATCGACTATCGACTGTATCCCCGAATCGATGGTCAGATAGACGTCGCAGCCGTCCACGGGCTCCTTGCCCGGAGAGTTGATCAGCCTGAATTCGGCGGATTTCGCGTCCCTGTTGACGATCAGCCATCCGTCGGCGCCCTTCAGGTAATTCTGGAAAGCCTGTTCGATCCCGGAGACGCCGTTCCCCTCGCGGTCGATCGATCCGACGAACGCCGGGGTCATCGCTCCCATGGGGTTCAATCTCTCCAGACGGGTGTCGAGTTTCAGCCCGGGCAGGGAGGACAGCCTCGCCTCCTGTTCGGCGGTGAGATCGATGTCCTTCGCGAGGAGGATGTAGCTGTCTTTGCGGGAGAGGAGGCGTTTTATCGCGGATGTCTTCTTGCCGACAACGCCGGCGAGATACGCCGCGCAGCTCTCGTCCTTCGGGAAATCCCTCGGGGTGACGCCGATCGTGTACGTCGTATGGGAGACTGCCAGCGGGTACCCGTTGCGGTCGTAAATCGCACCGCGCCTCGCGGGCCATGTTTGTTCCTCGGTCTGCTGGTCTTCGGCCAGCGCCTTGTAGGCCTTGTGCTGAATGATCTGAACCTGGATTATCCTATAGACGAGAACGCAGACAGTTATGGCGACGATTGCAGAGACGAGACGTATCCGCCATTCAGAGAACCTGCTCGACATCATTTCTCCAGTTTTCCCCCGGGCGTCGATGCGCCGCTCCCGCCAGGGCCGGCCTGCGCCCAGCGGACCGCTTCCTTCTTGAACTGTTTGCGGTTGTCGTAGCAGGCGATCCGCGTGACTTCCTCGGTCGAGCCCGCCTTGAGCCCCAGTTCCTGCACCAGCGGGATGATCCTGTCGGGCGAAGTCAGCCTGTTGAGCTCCGCGGTCAGGAGGATCTTTTCCTCGCCGAGCTTCTCGGCCTGCAGCATCCCGCTGTTGATCTGCCCGGAAAGGGTCTGAAAATGCACGTGGAGCGATATGTACAGAAGCACCAGGCTCGAAAAGAATCCGACTATGAGAAGGAAGTTCATCGGGCTTATCCTTCCTTCGAGCGCTTTCTTGATAACCATAGCGGCGTCGTCCATGTAATCGGCGTGCGTCCTCATCTCTGCAACCTTTCTGCGACACGGAGCCTCGCGCTCCTTGCCCTGGGGTTATTGTCCACCTCTTCGGGCCCCGCGAGCACCGGGCGCCTCGTCAGGACCTTCAATGTCGAAACCCTGCCGCATCCGCATTCGGGAAAATCCGGAGGGCAGATGCATCCCTTTTCCTCCTGCCTGAAGTAATTCTTGACCATCCTGTCCTCGAGCGAGTGGTAGCTCAGAACCGCCAGGCGGCCGCCCGGTGTCAGGAGCGCGGCCGCCTGGGGCAGGAAGGCCCTGAGGTTCTCCAACTCGTCGTTGGCCCAGATTCTCAAAGCCTGAAAAACGCGCGAAAGCGATCCGATAAGGAATCTCGCCGGGACCGTCCGCCCGACGATCGAACGAAGCTCGGATGTCGTCGTCAGGGCGCCGTTTTCCCTCGCCTTGACGATGAGCGCCGCGATGGCGCCGCTTTTCTTCTCCTCGCCGTAATCGCGCAGTATCCCGGCGATCTCCGAGGCGGGGGCCTCCGCGAGGAGCTTCGCCACCGGGCGCGCGCCGCTTCCCATCGACATGTCAAGCGGGCCGTCCTCCATGTAGCTGAACCCCCTGGAGCGGTCCGAAATCTGGAAGGAGGACAATCCAAGATCGGCAAGGACGCCCGAGCAGGGCCTGCCGCCGAGATGGGAGGCTATATCGCTGAAATTGCCGTGGATGAAGGAGACCCTTCCCCCGAATTTCGACAGTCTCCGGCGGGCCTCATCGAGGGCCGCCCGGTCCCTGTCGATCCCCACCAGCCGAAGAGCGGGGGAGGTTTCCAGAAGACTCATCGCGTGCCCACCCAGTCCTAACGTCGCGTCCACGTAAATACCTTCCGGATCTGTCAGGAGAAACCTGACCACTGGTTCGACCATTACGGGCTCGTGCCGCACCGTCTCCGTCACCGCTTTAACTGCCTGCCGTCATGCCGGCGATCAGGGGTTCTCCGAGTCTCGCCCTTTGGACGACCAGGTAGTTGAGGGCTTTTCTCCAGTCGGGATAGATCGGTATCGCGTTTCTGCGCTGGACGAAGGCGAAGATATCGAGGAGGTAGTCGCTCAGCCCGCTCATCACGACGCCGGGCGAAGACGAGAACCATTCCTCGAACAGCACGAAGACGTGATAGTCGACGTGCTCGACGCCCTGGAAATCGAGGATGAAGGACCCCCTGACCGAGGCGGGGGATTGCCCGATGGACTGAAGCAGCATGAGGGCATCCTCGCGCCTGACGACGCCGGATATCCTGAGGACGGCCACTCCGTCCATTTCGGTTCGATAAATCCTCACCCTATATCTCCAGATTGCCGTTCCGGAAGGCGTCGTCGCCCTCTCTGCCGATCTTCTCGTAGTCCTCCGGCGCCCAGATCTCCATGTAATTGAGGACGCCGACCACGACCACGCGCTTGGGATTGCCGATCAATTCGAGGAACCCCGGCGGGACCGCTATCCTTCCGGTCTTGTCGAGATTGAGAGTCCTCGACTGCCTGCTGAAGAAGCGTATGAACTGCCTCTTCTCGGGGCCCGGAGGAAGCTCGTGCAGCCTGGCGACGACGACCTCGTTCCACTCGTTGAGGGGATAGAGATTGAGGCAGTTTTCCTTGCCCCTGGTGATGACGTAGAGCCCCCCCGTCCCTTCAGGCACAAGGTGCCTGAATTTGGCGGGAATCATCAGCCTCCCCTTGGAGTCGAGCGCGCATTCAAAATCGCCGAGAAAATTCTGCATCGTTGTCTTTCAGTTCTGCCCGTTCCTGCTACCTGTCCGCCCGCATTCGGGAAGCTTTTCTTCGAAGAATCACTTCACCTTTTCGGGCACCTTTTCTACCATTGGGCCCCACTTTACCCCACTTCCTACCACATGTCAAGAAAAAATACGCCGGCTGCGGGCTTTTTTTCATATTTTATCTTGTTGATATAAATATAGATACGCGGTTGACGCAAAAAAATGATGAAAATGATTGTCAAAGATGAATTGTCGCCACTTTTCCCCACCTTCTGTGCCCGCCGGACCTCCATGGGAAGGGCCCGGGGAAAGGCAGGTGCGCGGCAGGAATCGACCATGGAGGCGCTGTTTCCGCGCTTTCGGGCAGTCGCCTGTGATCATTGAAGATAAAGGAGGAGCGATCGTCCCGTCAGGCTCAGCGCCTGCGTGAGCGGATCACGAGGGTGCTGCCGAGAGACCTGACGAACGGTATCCTCTCGAGGAGGAACTCCAGCGCGATGAAGGCCGGGAAGAGAAGGTCGGGGATCGATTTCCAGACGAATATGATCCGCTTCGATTCGAGCACGTCGAATCCCTGCGCCTCGAGAAGGGCCTTTATCTCCCCTTCGGGGGAGGGCCGGTGGTAGGTGTATGGGTGGTAATCCTTCCTGGAGATCTCGCCTGCGGGATAACACATCGGCGGGAAAAGCCTTCGCAGCGCCGGGAATCCGATTATAAGCCGCTTGCCGGCCTCGACGACGGAATGATAATTGGGCGTCGACAGGACGAAAACGCCCCCCGGCGTCATGACCCTCCCGACCTCGCGAACCGCCCCCTCCCGGTCCGGATGGAAGATGTGCTCGTAGGTCTCGACCGCCGTCACGGCCTCGAAAAGGCCGTCGGGGAAAGGCAGGGCGCTTACGTCGGCGCCGGCGAGGAGCGCCTGCCGCCCGTTCGCGCGGGCGATCATCGAAGCCGCCGTGAAATCGTTCTGCACGATATCGATGCCGACCGGCCGGTACCCCCTCTCCCCCATGAGGAAGAGGTTGTATCCCCACCCGCAGCCGACGTCGAGGGACCAGCCTCCGCGCGACCGGGGCGCGAGGCCGCTCACCGTGACGAAGCGCCTCCTGCTGAGGTATCTTCTCGCCTTCGAGCCGAGAAACCAGTTGCGAAGAAGGCTCGGCACGCTCTCTTCAGGTATGTCGCCGGGGATGACCGGCTCCCGGGCCATCATCGCCCGCCCTCCTCCCTGGACAGCCTGTACAGGACGTACAGGACCGGCTCCCGCTTCCTGATCCCGAGGTTGGAAACGGTTCCGCTGAGGACCCGCGTGAACCGGACTCCCTTCAACACCCTCCCGTCGAATCTCGCCGGGGGGGAGCTCCGGTCCATCAGGTAATCTGCTCCAAGCTCGAGATAGAGCCCTTCGGTAATTATTTCGTCCGCGTCCATCGAGGACCTCATCTCGTTGATGCGCGGGCTCACCAGCCCGCCGAGATCGAGTATCCGGCGCCGCGAGAAATACCCGACGGCGCCGATGTCGGGAGCGGCGACCACGGCGCCCGGCTCCGAGTTCTTCGCGAGCCATCTTCCCATCCCCGCCACCACTGTTTCCAGCCCCTCGGAGAATTCCATCGTCGGCCTGACGACCACGGTGGAATAGAAGACGATGTTCTGGACTGCCCCGGCCGCGGCGAGAATAATGACCGCCGCCGTCGCCGCGTTCCGGCGAACGGAAAATTTATCGGCGAGGCGGGCCGCCCCGGCAGCTCCGAAGACTATCACGGCGGGCGAGACGGGGAGCATGTATCTGGAGAGGACCTGGAAGTCCATGATGACATACGCGGCGGGGAGGGCGAATATCCAGAGCTTCCCGAGAAGGATCCCGGGGCGCGCCTCCGGGGCCGGGGCGCCGGGAATTCCGGCGCGCCGGGCAAGGCCCCCCGCGAGGGAGGCGATGAAGGCGAGCATCGGGAGGGCGACCGTCGCCCCCAGTATTCGGGCCGGCACGAGGGCTCTCGAAAAAAGGGCGCCGGAGAAGGCGATCTCTCCCTGCTTGGCGCCCGCCGTCAGCGGGAAGAATGTCCCCGTGTACGACTTCATCAGGAAAAGCCAGGCGGCGAAGAGGGGCGCGAAGACGACAAGCCAGCCGAACCTCCTGCCGAACGGCATGCCGCCGCCGGCGGCGAGGAAACAGAAGAGGCCGAGAGCCGCGAGAAGAAGGGTCTCGGGCCTCGCAAGGCATGCGAGGAAGAGAACGAGGCCGAAGAGGGCCGAGCGGGCGGGCGAGCTTCCCGCTTTCATGGATGTCAGAAGGGCCGCCGCGACCATGAAAACGGCCAGCGACGTCTCCATACCCACCGAGCTCCACCGCACCAGCCACGCCTCGGAAGCCATGAGAATCCCGGCGGCGAAAGCCGTCGCCCTGCGTCCGTCGACGAAGAGGGCGAGACGGAACACCAGAAGGACCGAGGCGAAGGCGAAGAACCTCGAGAGTATCCCGCTCCACGAAGCGAGGTCCCCTCCGAGCGCGCGGGCCGCCGCGAGAAGGAGGACCCAGAGAGGGCTGGTGGCGCCGTAGGCCCGCTCCCCGGCGTTGAAGGAAAGCTCCCCCCTCTCGGAGAGGTTTCGAGCATATTGCATGTGGATATAGGTGTCGTCGGTTTTTGCGCCCCTCAGCGGAAGGAGAAGGATCGCAAGAAGGAGCATGCAGGCGGCGAGGAGGAGCCGGTCGGCCCCGCCGCCTGGAAATGCCTTCGAGAGGGGTCTTTTCCCGATCATGCGCGTCCCTCCTTCGGGCCGGCCATCCCGCGGAGCAGGCGGTCGAGGGAGGCGGCCGCCTCCCGCCTCGAATAGGCCGGCAGTTCGCCCAGGGAATAAGCCTCGGAGAGCCTTCCCTCTCTGTGCAGATCGTACATCCTTTCTATGGCGGAGGCGATTCCCTCCGTGTCGCCGTGCGAAACGACCTCGCCGCGCCTCTCCCTCCTTATGATGCCGGCGGCCTCGCCGTCTGCGACAACCGCCATCACGGGCCTCCTGGCTCCGATGTACTCGAACAGCTTGCCCGGAATCAAGCCGGCGTACCTTTCGTCGTCGTGCTTTATCAGAAGCAGGGCCGAGCTTTCCCGCTCGAGCCTGACGCACTCGCGGTGAGGAATGCCGTCCTCGAATCTCACCATATCTCCGAGGCCGAGCTTCGACACCCACTCCTCGTTTGCAGACTCCCTCGCGCCGAGAAAGACGACCCTGATCCCGTCCCGAAGCTCGGGCCTTCTCGCGGCGAGAAGGGAAAGCCCCCGGAGAAAGGAGCCGGATGTGCGGCCGAGGGTGAGCATCCCGCAGTGAAGGACGGTGAAGATCGAGCCTCCGTCCCCGCGGGGCGCGGGCCCGTCGAAATCATCCTCGTCGAAACCGTTGGGGATGTGCTCGACCCGGCATCCCGGATGCCTTTCCTCCATGGCCGACTTCTGCCAAGAGGTGGCCACCACGACGCGGTCCGCCGCGGCGACACTTCGCTCCATGCGCCGGTGCAGCCACTCGTGCGCCCGCGTCGGCGGCTTCCTCAGGTAAAGGGATATCCACGGGTCCCTGAAATCGGCGACCCAGGGAATCGAAAACCTCCGGGCCGCAGCCATGGCCGCCATATGCGTCGAGTCGGGAGGGCTCGTCGAATAGATCGCGTCGAACCTTTCGCTTCTGCAGAGGGCCGAGGCGGCCCTGAAGGCGAATGGCGCCCAGCCGACGTAGGTGTCGGGCAGAAGGAAAAATTCCCCGAGCCTCCTGAGCGCGCCGAAACGCGGGGAGGATCTCCTCGAGCCGGCCGCCCCCCTCCTCATCCCTCCGAGAAAACGCTGCCCGGAAAGGGACCTTGTCCTTATCACCCTCACTTCCGGGGGGACCATCCTTTCCAGATCCGGATCGTTTATCCAGAACTCCCCCGGCCTCGGCGTTATCACCGTTATCCGCCATCCGAGGCTCGAAAGGTGCCGCACGAAGGAGAGAGGGCGGTACACTCCCCCGCCCGCGGCGGGGGGGAAGAAATTGATCATCATGAGCAGTTTCCCGCCGTTCATGCCGCGCCCCCGTGCCCGATCATCCAGCAAACCGTTTTTCTCAATGCCTTCGTCTGCGTCATCGCGGCGATCAGACGGGCCTCCTCCTCATCGAAGATCCTGAGCCCGACCAGAACCGCCCTGAGAAGGAATGGGGACGCGGCCACCAGTATCGCGGCCGCGGCGAGGCCCCAGTGAATCGCTGCCGCCGTTCCCGCCGCGGCAACGGCGGCGAACACGGCGAGGACGCGCCCGGTGCGGGCTCCCGCCCCGCCGTAGAACCCGCCACGCTTCGACAGGACGATCGCAGCCGCCGTCTGGAACGCTGAGGCCAGCAACTGCGCCGCCGCCATGCCGAGGACGCCCCACAGGCCGACGAGGAAGAAAAAGGTTCCGAAGTAGACCGCCATCCATATGAAATCGCAGAAGACGGCCCACTTCATGAAATGCAGGCCCTTCATCGCCGATAGAAGAGGCGCGATCAAAGCGGCCATGGGCACTCCCGGCAAAAGCACGAGGAAGACCCCGTACGCGTCCAGATAGGCCCGCCCGCTCACCATCAGGATGACCTC
>JALOPX010000064.1 GCA_025453655.1 Candidatus Krumholzibacteriia bacterium | reverse complement strand
GCCGACATCATCGTCTATATCGGATGCGGCGAGCGCGGGAACGAGATGACCGACGTGCTGATCGAGTTCCCGAAACTGGTCGACCCGAGGACGAAGAGACCGATCATGGAACGCACGATCATGATCGCCAACACGTCGAACATGCCTGTCGCGGCGCGCGAGGCCTCGATCTATACCGGCATAACGATCGCCGAATATTATCGCGACCAGGGGTACCATGTGGCGATCATGGCCGATTCGACGTCGAGATGGGCCGAAGCGCTGAGGGAGCTTTCCGGCCGCATGGAGGAAATGCCGGCCGACGAAGGGTATCCCGCCTATCTTCCGACCCGTCTCGCGGAATTCTACGAGAGGGCGGGGATGTTCACGACCCTCGGCGGCGCCGACGGATCGATCAGCATCGTGGGATCGGTCTCGCCGCCCGGCGGCGATTTCTCGGAGCCCGTCACGCAGCACACGAAAAGATTTGTGCGCTGCACATGGGCGCTCGACCGCCAGCTCGCCAACGCGAGGCATTATCCGGCGATCTCGTGGATCGAAAGTTACAGCGAATACGTGCAGGAGATAAGCGGCTGGTGGCAGGAGAACTCCGGCGGCGAATGGATGAATCTCAGGCACAGGATCATGGAACTGCTTCAGCAGGAGACGAAGCTCCAGCAGGTGGTCAAGCTGGTCGGTCCGGACGTTCTTCCCGACACGCAGAGGATCGTCCTGGAGACGTGCACGATGTTCAAGAACGCCTTCCTGCAGCAGAACAGTTACGACAAGATCGACATGTACTGCACTCCCGAAAAGCAGGTGAGGATGCTGCAGATCATACTCGAATACTACGATCTGAGCCTGGAGAATATAAAGAAGGGCGCAAACATTCACCAGATAAAGAAACTCGATGTGACGTCGGATATCATGAGGATGAAATTCTCGGTGTCGAACGACGAGGTGGAAAAGATAGACGCGATCCGCGAGAAACTGCAGAACGCCATGCGGCGCATCGGGGAGATGTTCGAATAACAGAACGGTGAGGAAATGACAGACAAGAGAGTGACCGAAGGAAGGGAATATATAGGCATCAGCCAGGTTGCGGGACCGCTCGTTGCCGTGAAGGGGATTCACAACGTCGGTTATAACGAACTGGCCGAAGTGATCGACCCGGCGGGCCATGTGAGGCTCGGCATGATTCTCGAAAGCAGCGAGGGGGCGGCGGTCATCCAGGTCTTCGAGGGCACATCGGGACTTTCCATCCCGGACACGAAGGTGCGTTTCAGGGGAGAGCCCCTGACCTTCGGCGTCAGCGAGGAGATTCTCGGCAGGGTCTTCAACGGGCTCGGCGAGCCGATCGACGGAGGCCCTCCTCCGAGGGCCGAGGTCAGGATGGACGTAAACGGGCTTCCGATCAACCCGACGGCGCGTGAATATCCGAAGAAGTTCATACAGACCGGGATATCGGCGATCGACGGGATGAACACCCTTGTGCGCGGCCAGAAACTTCCGATCTTTTCCGGCACCGGCCTTCCGCACAACAGGATCGTGGCGCAGATCACGCGCCAGGCGAAGATCATCGGGGAGGAAACCTCCTTCGCGGTCGTCTTCGCCGCGATGGGGATCAAGCACGACGTCTCGCGTTATTTCATAGAGAACTTCGAGGAGTCGGGCGTGCTCGAAAAAGTGGTCCTCTTCCTCAATCTCGCCGACGACCCGTCGGTCGAAAGACTCGTCACGCCAAGGACCGCCCTCACCGCGGCGGAGTATCTCGCCTTCACGATGAACATGCACGTACTCGTGATCCTCACCGATATGACCAACTATTGCGAATCGCTCAGGGAAATCTCGACCATCAGGGAGGAAATCCCCAGCAGGAAGGGGTACCCCGGCTACCTGTACAGCGATCTTTCGATGATATACGAACGCGCCGGCATGATAGGCGGCATCGAGGGGTCCATCACGCAGATGCCGATCCTCACTATGCCCAACGACGACATTTCCCACCCGGTACCCGATCTTTCGGGGTACATCACGGAGGGGCAGATAGTGCTCGAACGCGATCTGGATCAGAGGAACATCTACCCGCCGATAGCGGGGCTCCCCTCGCTGTCGCGCCTTATGAAGGACGGCATAGGGGCCGGGATGACGCGCGAGGACCACGCGCATGTCGCGAGCCAGCTTTTCGCCGCTTATTCCCACGTGAAGGACGTCAGGGCCCTCGCGGCGGTCATCGGCGAGGAGGAACTAACGCCGCTCGACAAGATATACATGGAATTCGGCGAAAAGTTCGAGCGCGAATTCCTCAGCCAGGGGGAATACGAGGACAGGAGCATCACGGAGACGCTCGATATCGGGTGGAGGGTTATATCGCATCTTCCGAAGGACGAGCTTTACAGGATATCCGAGGAAGAACTGAACAAATATTACGGCAAGTAACCCGCCGTGGCGCGGGAGAAGGAACGGCGATGGCGCAGTTCGAGCTGGCACCTACAAAGACGAACATGATGAAGGTCAAAAGGGACCTGGGGTTCGCCCTTGAGGGGTGGGAACTGCTCGATCAGAAGCGAAAGATCCTGGTGGTGGAGCTTATGGGGCTGATCGACCGGGCGGTGGAGGCGCAGGAGCGGGTGGAGACCGGGCTCGGGGAGGCGTACGGCGCCCTCGATCAGGCGACACTGAGGATGGGCCGAAGAGAGGTCAACCTGATAGCGCTCGGAATGAACATGGAGTCGAACGTAATGTTTTCCGAGAAGAGGGTGATGGGTGTGTCCCTTCCGCGCGTCAAGGTGGAGTTCGACGACAGGTCGCCCTACTTCGCGTCCGCGGAGAGCAGCATCTGGCTGGATGAGACGATAAAGAAGTTCCGCGAGGTCCTGGCCCTTCTCGGGACCCTCGCCGAGGCGCGCATATCGCTGATGAGGCTCGCGCGGGAGGTGGCCAAGACGATAAGGCGCGTGAACGCCCTGGAGAAGATATTTATTCCCGATCAGGAAGAGACATTGAAGTACATTCAAACGGCGCTCGAGGAATCCGAGAGAGAGGCCTTTTTCGTCCTCAAACTCGTGAAGGACCGGCTCGCGCAGAGAAGAGGTGAAGCCCTTTGAACAATCCGATAAAAAAAATCCTCCTCTATGTCGACGGAAGCGAATCCTCCATCACCGCGGCGCAGATGGCGATCGCGATGACGAAGGCCCACGGAAGGCAGCTTAAGGTCATTTATGTCGTGAACGAGAACCTCCTCACCGAGCTTCTCAAGGCGAAGATATTCGTCGAGGTGGAGAAGATGGATTACGAAAGGGACCTCGAAGAGGACGGGAAGCGGTACCTCAACTATATAGTGAAGCTGGCCGCCGGCAAGTCAGTGAATATCGAAACGGTCCTTCGCAAGGGCATCGTGCATGAAGAGGTGGCCCGCGAGGTGGATGAGTACGGCGCCGATCTGCTCATCCAGGGCGAGCTCGGCGAGGTGCTGAGCCTCAGGGATTCCCACTACGAGGAGGGGGAGAGGATCCTGAGGAAGGTGAAATGCAGCGTGATGGTGGCAAGGGACGCGAAAAAGATAGAGAAAATATTCGAGCAGCTGTAATGGCTGCAGCGGGTTGCCCGGCCGGGGCCAGCCAGCCCTTGCGCATGGCATGACGGTTCATTATTATTCTCGAACGATAATTGCATCCTCTGGATGCGCTAGCGGGAGGCAATGAAGATGATGCTTAGCGATCATATAAGGCCAGACTGCATCAAGATAAAACTTGAAGGCAGAAACAAGGCCGAAGTGATTGAGGAGCTGGTCGAGGTTCTTTCCGACGCCCGTTGCGGTTGCGACGCCGACACGATCCTCGAGGCGGTCATGAAGAGGGAACACGACGGGAGCACCGGGCTGGAGATGGGCGTAGCGATACCGCACGCGAAGTGCGACGCGATAGACCGGCTCAGCATCGTCGTGGGCGTTTCGAAGGAGGGCGTCGATTTCGCGTCGCAGGACGGCAAGCCGTCCAACCTTTTCTTCATGATGCTCGCCCCGAGGAACGAATCGGGCCCCCACGTGCAGGCCATCGCGAAGATCGTCAAGCTGATCAAGGTCGACGGATTCAGGAAAAAGCTTCTCAAGGCTTCTACGCCCGCGGAAGTCATAGAGGTCATAAGAAAAGTGGAGGAAGGCGAGGATTGAGCGCCTTTTTCCCTTCGCGTCTTCTCATTCCTCCTGGCCGCCGGCGGCGGCTCTTTCCCCGGGGTTGCTCGGATGATACCCGAAGGTGACGGCAGGATAATCGGTTATTACGGGTATCCGCGAAGGTCCCTGCTAGCCGGCGCGCGCGCCGCGTTCGGCGCGGAGCTGCCCCTCGTCGACCTCGACATCGATTACGGCGCCCCAGACGCCGGGCTCCTTCCGAAAGCGACCTGCAGTATAATCACCAATATAATGAACAACGCCGTCTGGCTGTCGGGCAGGCTCGCCGTCGTCGTGGCGGCGGTCGGCGAGGACAAGTGCGATGGCGGCAGGAATATCGCCTGGCTTCTCAAGGGGATGGGTTTCAACGTCGTCGAATCCCGCTTCACCGGCGGGGGCGCGGGAAGGCCGCTCGTATGGTCGACGTCGGCTGGCCCGCTCGCGGAGAGGATCGACAGGATAATGGAAACGGTCGTCGAGCCCGAGCCGCGAGGGGCAGCCGCGCAGGGCCCGGGGACATCCGGGGCGCCACGGCGGGAAACAGGCGCCATCGCCGCGCCGCCGCGCTGCGAGCCGACGCACGGCTTCTGGGGGGTGCCTCCGAACGATTTCAGTATTCTCGGCCTCTTTCCCCCTACGACGCACATCTACGGATGGACGCGGTGCGTGGAGGCCGGCAGGCCGGACGATCTCGATCTCGAAACCTTCGTCGATCCCGGCGTGCCGACCGTCTTTTTCACTCAGAGTTTCTGCGCCAAGCAGAACCTCGCGCATTACCTGGCGGAGAGACACGGAGGGCTCGAGGTCGACTGTCACAGGGAGATAAACGATTCGATAATGGCAAAGGTCGAGGCTTTCATAAAACTCTCGTAAACGCGGCGGCGCCCGGCGCCGCCTGGAGGAAGCGTGCTGATAGCGGATTGCGGCAGCACATGGACGAAGATACTCGACACCGGCTCGGGGAAGCTCGAGATAATCAAGACGCGGGACATGGTCAAACGGCGTGATCTTCATTTCGACGTCGCCACCGGCCACAGCGCGAAGGGAAGGTGCGCGGTCTTTCGCAACGAGCTGATCGCCCTCGCCGAAGGGGCCCTCGCGCTCGTTCCCGACCCCGATTTCTCGGTCGTGGACGTCGGGGGGAGGGACGTGAAGTTCGTCAGGTTCAGGGATCGGCGCGTCGACAAGCTGGACTGGAACCTTTCCTGCGGTTCATCGACCGGGGCGACGATGGAGCTTCTCGGCAACTACTACGAGATCGATTTCAGGACTCTGCCCCCCTCTGCGGACTGGATAAACGTGACCTGCGGCGTCTTCGGCATGGAAAAGGTCCTCGAACAGGTCTCGACCGGCACACCGGCGGAGGAGAGCATCGCGATGTTCCTTCACGGGATCGTGAGAAACGTTTACGATTTCGCGGGAAGACCGGAGACGCTCCATCTTTCGGGCGGCTTCTGCGAGAACGGCTGTTTCCTGAAGACCTTCGCGGGATATTGTGATATAAAGCCCCTTGGAAGGGCCGTGCCCCTCGAGGGACTGAAGGCGAAATAACGAAAAGGATAAATGATGCCGACCATGAAAGATACCGGACGCGCGGCGATGGTTCCGGCCGTCCTGGCCCTTGCCCTCGCCCTTTCCTCCTGCAACAAGGTTCCCATCACATCGATCCCGCTTCCAGAGGAGAAGGGCGTATCCGCGCCGGGGCTCACCGTCAGCGCGGCCTTTCTCTACGACACAGCCGAGATAGAGCATCTTTTCAGGAGCTTCCTCCCGGAGCACGGGGTCGTCCCTGTTCTCGTCGCCGTAAGGAACGACGGCTCGGAGCTCGTCACCCTTTTCAGTAAGAATTCACTCGGGCTTCGGGAAGATTTCGGCGGATTTTCCCTTAGCGCGGGCGATTCGACGCTCGAGCCCCTGCATCCCCTCGACGTCGTGGCGATCGCGAGGAATGAGGGCAGGAAGCGCGCGTACAGGAAAGGTTCGAGGACGGATATATTTGCCGGGGCGATCATGCCGCCGGCGGGGATCTATTACGCGTGGAAGGGGATCAGGGAGTACAGGGAATTCAAGCCGCTCGTCGCGGCTTCGCTTTTTCCCGCCCTCTACAACGGGCTCTTCGAGCCCCTCACCCTCCAGCCCGGCGAGGAGAGGAGCGGCTACCTCTATTTCAACCTGGACGACGAGGATTCCCCCTACGAATCGATCGGTGAGATCGTGGAGAGGGAGCAGAAGGAAGAGACGGTTTTTTCGCACAGGTTGAAGGAAGGATTCACGCCGGACCAGGAACTGGTCGCGAGACCGGCCCGGGCCGCGGCGGGGCCAGCGGGCTCATACGGCAGCCTCTCCGCGGCGGCGAAAATGCCGGCGAGCGAAATCTTTTTCCTGCGCGAAACGGGATCGGGCGGGGCGGGAATCGATTCGCCGGGCGGGAATTTTCTCGCGATCTTCAGGGACGGCGGTTCGGAATCGCTGGTTCTCGGAAGAATGAACGGAGGATCGGTCGAAGGGGATCCGGTCAGGATAAGGAAGTTTTCAGGAGAGAGCGCCTCGATCGCCGACGCCGCGGCGGCCGGGGATGGGCGGATCGTCTGCGCGGTCAATTTCAAAAGAAAATCGAAGGTCTTCCTCGTAGCCGGAGGCGCGGCCGCGATTGCGGGCCCGGGAGGCGGCCGGGGCGCGGAGATCGGCGGCGGCATGACCCTGGAGCGCGAGATCGAGCTTCCCCGCAGCGTAAGAAAAGTCTTCGCCACGCGGGAAGGTTTTTTCGCCCTGACCTCGGACAGTTTCTGCAGATTCGTTCCGTTCGATGAGGGGAAGGCGGGCGATTACCGAAAGCTCGGAAGCGACGTTCGCGACGCCGTTCTCCTGCCGGGCGGGGATCTTTTCGTCCTCGACGGCCCGGAAGGGTATATTGTCGGTCTCGGGGAAAACGACAGGTGGTCGATGAAAGGGGAGCCGGCGCCTCTGCCGGGCGATCCTGTTTCGGCGGGGATCCTCGGGGAGAAGCTTGTCATGAAAATACCGGGGAGGAACGATTTCGGCGACACGCTCGTCGTATTCGATCCGGGCTCGATGTCGGAGATTTCGAGGATCGGCCTGAGGGGAAGGGCCCCGTTTGTCTCGGCCCGCGGCGAGAGGATTCTCGCGGCCGTAGAGGAGGGGACCATTCTCGACATCCGGCTGGGGGATGACGGAACGCCCCGTATCCATCAATCGGCGTGGCTGCCCTTCGATATGATCGGGCTTTCGGGCGACGGAAGCGGAATCACGGCCGTTTCGGCGGACGGAACGCCTTACCACGGTCCGCTGGAAGGCGCCCCGCCGCTGGCGCTCGAAGATGGCGCCGGAACGACGCGCGTCCCGGTCACGATGAGCGAACCGGGCTGGAGGAAATTGAAGGAAAAGAAACCCCGGAATGACAGGTGACCCGGGAGCGAGGCCCTGCATGGAAAAGAAACGAGCCGACATAGACGACCTGCTGGCGACCTTTTCCTCCTTTATAAAGGAGAACTACCCGGAGAACGGGCTTTTCAGGGAGAACCTCGGCGCCCTGCTCGAGGCGAAGAAGGGACGGCTGAGCCCGGAATCGTACGTCGATTCCCTGGAGCGGAACGTCGTTTTTCTACAGGAGCTGATCATGGAGGGGGAGGTTTTTCTCGACGAGGTTCTCGAAACGATGAATGAAGGGGAGTGCGCGCTCGAGGACGGAGCGGGCCCCCCGCTCGAAGCGCTTGAGAAGAGGGTGAAGGAATCGGTTAAGGGAGCGAAGCACGCCGAGATCCTCGCCGGCGGAGTGGAGGGAATCCTCGGGGAGCTTGCCCTTCTGAAGAAGGAAGACGCCCCCGGATATGTCGCGAAACTGGAATTCAACTACTCCTACCTGATGACCCTGAGGATGCTCCTGTTCGAACTGTTCAACGTCATCGCCGAGATAAGAAAGGAATACGTCATCGACCGGATCGACGAGGCGGCGCCGGCGCACATCATGAATCACGTCGAGATGACTGCGAACTACTTCCTCGGGAACATAAGCGTCGGGGAGGTAGTGGAGGAAAAAGGCGGGGTGGATCCACATAAAGCTTCCACTTGAAATATTTTCCTGAAGAATGTACATTGCGTTGGTCGGGCGGCGCGGCCGCCCGAAGGTTCAAGGGATGATATAACGGCATCGAAAGGAGTTCGTCTTGAATTCCAGCATTCATACCACGGTTCGGGAGACGTCGCGGACGGGCGTCGGCGAAGCGGCCGCGCGCGTCGCGAGGATCGTAGCGTTCGCGGTTTTCGCCGCGATAAGCGCGCAGTTCGCGGTGACTCTGCCGTACACACCGGTTCCGATAACCATCCAGACCCTCTTCGTCGTACTGGCGGGGGTGGTTCTCGGCCCGAGGGACGGTTTCTACGCGATGGTCACATACCTCGCTGCAGGAGCGATGGGCGCCCCGGTCTTCGCGGGCCTGAGCTTCGGCCCGGCGGTCCTTGCCGGCCCGACGGGCGGCTACCTGATGGCCTTCCCGGCCGCCGCCCTTCTGGCGGGCGCGATAAGTTCAATCCGCGGAGCAAGGATCCTTGCCGTCGCGGCCGGAGCCGCTTCGGGGTCGCTGCTGATTCTCGTGATGGGGACCCTGTACCTTTCGCTGATTACGGGCCTTTCGCTTGCCGCGACGATTCCGCTGGCGTTCACGCCATTTGTCGCCGGCGATCTCGTCAAAACGGCCGTCGCCATGGTGATCGCGGGCAGAGCCAGGTGAAGGGATCCGCTCGTGGAATTTCCCGGCCGCGCACCTTGACAGTGGGGGCGAACGGGGATAGAATATAGATGATGAAGGGCTGTCGGGGAAGTGAATTAGAGGATACCCCGCGTCGGATGGCGGTGGTTTAATCGAAAGCCCTGACGCCCGTTCATCGACTCATCCATATTTCTGAGGCGCCACGGATTTTCAGTGCATGTGAGAACCCGTGGCGTTTTTTTATGGCAGTTTCGCCGCCGGCCCGACGACTGGGCGGCAGAGCCGCCTCACGGTGATCCGCCTCCTCGCGGACGGAGTCCCGGGGAAAACACCCCGGTTGTAAATGATGTGGAAGGATTCGCCTCGTGACGGGTTGCGGCCCACCGCGTCATGGATGATATTTCCCGCCGGATATCATGTGTATCATGTGTATAGATAGCGCATGCTTTTTGACGATAGTGCCTTCAATATCCTTTGTATGCAATTTATCTTGACAGATAAGTTCATTGATGATAGCATGTTCGCAGAATTGAATTTTGGGACAAATTAATATTTAAAATCAAAAGTCTCGATATTTTCCAACTGGGGATTAGTTCGTCACGGCTTTAATGGAGCTAAATTAATTCGTCTGCGTTTTGCTGGAGGGGAAGTTAATGTTTAGTAAATTCAAGTATTTTATGGTGATATTATCGCTTTTTACATCGACTCATATATTCGCGTCTTCAAAAATACCAATTCGTACGATTGTGACAGAGGAAGGCACATTCAGATATGTCGAGAATGAATTGCTTGTAGGGTTCAAAGACAATGTCGACGATGCAAAGGTGCAACGGATTGCCTCATCGTATAGCGGGCAGATATCGAACTTAAATAAAATTTCATCAAAAGGTCATGCATTGATAAAGTTTGATGAAAGCACAGATCTTGATCAAATTAAATCAGCACTGCAATCGGACGAGAATATAGAATATGTCAACTATAATTATGTTGGGTCGTTTTGCGAATTAATTGCGGCAGATAAGTATTATCCAGATCAATGGTCCTTAAGAACAATTAAGGCATCCCAGGCATGGACGTCGTACACCTATGGAGATTCATCGGTTGTCGTTGCTATCCTTGATTCTGGATACAGCAGCCATTCGGATATGCCGGGATACAGCTCGCGAGTACTACAAGGCCCTCAATACAATATGACAATAATTAGTGTGGAGGGAGATGTAGCAGAGCCCTATGCTGATTATAAAAACCATGCCATGGGCATTGCAGGAATAATAGGCGCTTTCTCAGGAACCGAAAATGGGATGACCGGAACCACATGGTTTCCCCGCCTATGGTTCATTAAAGTTGGTATATCTGACGAGCTCGGCGGATTGGTTACGGCAGATTGGCTTAAGCGGGGTATTTTAACAGTGACTGAAGCAGCAATTGCTAATCCAGATAAACGATATATTATCAACGCAAGCATTAATATCCCTGTTCCCGATAGCGTGGAATTGGCCTGTCTTGAAAATGCCATTGCATATGCAGACGACAACAATGTACTGATTGTCGCTGCAGCAGGTAATACTTCTTTTGGCGATAAATATAAACCTGAGGCATATAGAATATATTACCCGGCCATATTTTCGCGACTTGATCAAGAAACCCATTATTCAAATGTCATTTGTGTTGGAGCTGTAGATTCATTGTGTTATCCAACAGATTACACAAACTATCTTGGTCCCGATACATGCGAGGTCTACGTTGATTTGGCGGCACCAGGAGGATTATTTTGCCCGAATCATCCGGATGAATGTGATACTTTTTGTCCTGGTTACGAAATCATAACCCTAAGCACAAAGTGCGATACGTGCATTTATCCCGAAACCATTTGCTTTAATGTCGGGGATTGTGACACATGCTATCAAACCATATATGGCACATCCGCATCAACGGCTCTTGTTTCAGGAGCAGCCGCTCTTCTCTGGTCTCTTGATCCTTTTCTCACGCACCACGAAATAAAAAATATTCTGAAATCCTCGACATACGATCCGAATGATCCTACAGGTTGGGATTATGACAGTTATCCAACCTGGTGCGATGATGTTATACCAGTCGAAGAAGAACATCCCATGTTAGGGTATTATTTCACCGAAGAAGGTTGCTTGGGCTATGAATATAATAGAAAAAAGGGAACAGGAATTCTAAATATCTATGAAGCTTTGAGACTGGTTAAAGAACCCACGCTCCACGGAACAGTCGACTATGATTTAGCTTTGTCCGGTGATATTTATGTAAAAGGTGATGTAACAATAACAAGCGGGAACACTCTGACTCTGAATCCCGGGTGTAGATTAATGATACTTCGTCAGGATGAAGAAAGAAGTGGAGAAGATACTGTCAGAGTCGAGATTGATATTGAAGGAACGCTTGAAATTATCGGCACGTCTATGAATCCGGTTCAAATAATACCTGCCGGGGGGACTTTAGAGACTGAGCATTGGACGGGAATCCGAATTTACGGGAGCAATGCTGGCGCTGATATTTCGAACTGTTACATTTCGAAAGCCTATCATGGGATCAAATCGACAGAGAAGATTACTGTCGATAAAACCACCATCGCCGATTGTGAAGTGCATGGGTTGTTCCTCATGGGAAGCGGCGCGACGGGGTCTCGAATAAGCAATTCGACGTTCTGCGATAACGGTTCCGCTGGAATCATGTCGTCGTTCTGTGACAGTGTGGCAATAGACACTTGCGATATAAATAACAATTATTACGGGATATACTATTCCAGTTCGGAGATCGCAAAAGCGAAAAAGTGCGAACTCATAGACAATTCATGCGATGGAATAAGGGTTTCAAATTCAGATCCATGCGATATCGAATGGTGCTTTATTGAAAATAACGGACAAAATGGAGTATATTATTCGCAATCATCCGGAGAGATTCAAAATTCAAAAATCTGGAGGAACGATATAAACGGAGTTTTGTGCAGTGGATCACAGAGCGATCCAATAATAGGCCACTCGAAGATAGAGCAGAATTTTGTCGGGATAAAAAGCATCAATGGCGCCTGCCCGATACTTGGTCAATACTGGATGGGTGGAGATAATTCGATATATAATCAGCAATGGTACGTTTACGGATCGACTTCATATACAATAATGGCTGAGAACAACTGGTGGGGAACCGGACCAGGAGAGACTCCGAACCCGGCGAAATTTCGCGGACTAGTCGATCATACTCCATGGCTGACGAGTGACCCGGTAATATATTTAATGCCGCAGCGACAATCGATGGCAAAAGTGTTTTCCATGCGTCAGAATTATCCGAATCCTGTCGGGGTTGCGGGAACAACGGCGATCAGGTACGATATTCCAGATGACAACGAGAAGGTATCCCTTAAAATATATGATGTTGCTGGAAGAAGGATCAAGACGCTTGTAGATAAAAACCACAGCGCTGGATCCTTTACTGTGTTGTGGGATGGAAGGAACGATCATGGAAGCAGAGTCGCCTCAGGTATATATTTCTGCCGTCTAACGATGGGCAAGGAAATAGTGACAAAAAAGATTGTTCTTTTGC
>JALOPX010000173.1 GCA_025453655.1 Candidatus Krumholzibacteriia bacterium | reverse complement strand
CGGCGCCCGCCGGCTGCAGATACATGGCGGCCACGATCCGCAGATAGTACCCCGCGCCGATCGCCGCGTTGACCGCCATGATCACCGCGATCGTCTGCGAGGCGATCGTGCCGGCCGACCAGGCGGCCACCAGCAAGTTGAGTTTGCCAAAGAACCCGGCCGTCATGTCTGATAAAGTTCATTTCAAACTTTTTGAATTGCCGGTCACCGTTCAACCGACCCGGCCGGGCCCGGATCACTTCCAAAGGAAGAGGGCGGCGACTCCCGCGACGGCGATCACGGCGCCCGCGATCTCGCGTATCGTCACCTTCTCCCTGAAAAGGATGACCGAGGGGGCGATGATAAGCACAGGGACGATGGCCATGATCGTGGCCGCGATCCCGGTGGCCGTATACCTTATGGCGAGCAGGGAGAAGGAGACCCCGAGAAAGGGCCCGAAGAAGGCGCCGAGCGTCATCGAGCGCATCGCCATGCCGTCACGGAGGGCGAGGCCGATCCTCCGCCAGAATCCCATGATCGTGATCACGACCAGGAACCCCGCGACACCCGCCATGATGCGTATCTGCGTCGCCGCGAAGGCGTCCCGGCCCTGCATGCCGTACTTGCTGAGAACCAGCCCGACCGCCTGGCCGACCGCTCCTCCGAAAGCGGCGAGAACGCCGCGAATGGGCCGGGAGAAGACGACGCGGCTGCTGTCAGGGCTCCGCTCGAGCACGACGAGGCTGATCCCGCCGATGACCAGCGCCATGCTGAGCAGGTTCGCGTGGCTGAGCGTCTCCCCCATTATTACCCAGCCGATCAACGCCGTGATCGGCGGCACCAGGGCCATGATCAGCATCGATACCCTCGCTCCGATCAGGATGAAGCTCTTGAATAGCAGCAGGTCCCCGAGGGTGAATCCGATCACGCCCGACAGGGAGAGCCAGATCCAGTTATGAGCCGTGGCGTCCGGTGGAAGAGGCGTGCCCCTTGTCACGGTCAGGAAGATGGTGAGGAAAACGAATCCCATGCAGAGCCGGATGAGATTGAGGGAAAGGGTGCCGACGCGTTTCCCGGCGAACTCGAACGACAGGGCCGTCACGGTCCAGAAAAAGGCAGTCGCGAGCGCCGCCAGCTCCCCGTAATAGGATTCCATCATCGTCCCCTGTCCCTGAACGCCGGTCTCCGGCTTGCAGGAATCGTTTTAGTGCCGGGCACAAAGGTAACCTTTCAGGCTCCCGTTGTCCACCCGGATATAAAGGAAACGATCGATGAGACCGGCGATGTCACCGTCCCATTACATCGATACCGCACGATACGCCGACAAGCTCCCAGCCGCTTCCCCTGTTCCTGAAGAAGGCGATCTTCCGGCTGTCCGGCATCATGCTGGTCCCGCTGCAACGGTAGGCGTTGGAGAATATCACGAGGGCCTGGGTCCTTTCGGCGTCGAACCCTGCCCTCGAGAATGTCAGATATCCCTGGGCGTCGGGGAATACCCTGTCGAAATTATCCCAGTCGGGCGCGGCATCGGCGCCGGCGTGTAGCGGCATCGGAGCGCCCGCGGCGGCGATTCCGGCCTCGATCGTCCCGCCCGGCCGGAGAACGCCCGCGTAGTCACGGTCGGATAACAGCCTGTATTCCACGAGGAGGCTGAAACGCTCTTCGACCCCGCACCTTCCGCCGCGGTTATTCACTATAAGAGCGTCGATCGTCCCGTTTCTGAGTTCCGGCCACGTCTTCCGGAGGATGCCGAGGTCTCCTCCGAGACACCACGATTCGGTCTCACTGCTGATCAGTATCAGGCTGAATTCCTTCCCGTATTCATCGTTGACAAATAGCGACATCAGTTCGTATTCGGCCTGCTCGAGCGACGCCTCCACGGCATTGCCTTCTGCGAACGCCGCCGGCAGCATGACGGATATGATGGCTGGGAGCAGTGATATTGCGTACTTCCTCATGATTTCTCCTGTGGTCTCCGGGTTACTCTTTCTTTCCGGGAATCCCGCGGGCAACTCCGCCGGATCCGGCCGCACGATCTTCCCGAGCAAAATCCGGTCCACAGTCAGGCGGAGTGAAATTCCAGGAAAGCCGCGCGTGCTTGCGCGGATTTCGCCGACAACCACAGGTCGTGTTTAAATGCGTGTTAAGACGTCCCGGGACTTGTATTGCCGATCCGGCCCTGCCGGCGCCGAATTCATTCGCCCTGCTTCGGGCGGAGCCTTTCCTCGCAGCTTCTTATCCCGTAATCCAGCCAGATCCTCTCTATATAATTGCGGGTGCCGGACCTTAGAGCGCGAAGAGCGCCGAGCCGTATCTCGTTCGCCTTCGCGTTCGAGGGATCGGCGCCGAGGACCACGTCGGTCAGGTGGAGGGCTTTCACCGCCTCGCCCGAATCGGCCAGTTCCTTCGCCCTGTCCAGGATCGCTCCGGTTCCGGCGAGCTCGACGAGGTCCGGATATATGCCGGATGCGGGCTCGCCGTACATCGAGGCGGGATTCCCGTCGAACCAGCCCGTGTACTCATGGAAAATGCCGCGGACCGCCCATTCGACCTTCCCGAAGTAGGGCCGGATCGCTTGACTGTCGGGCGCTTTGACCTCGCGCATCAGGGTGTGGACGTCCTTCCCCTCGTTGATCCCCCTGACGGTCTCGTCGTGTATGTGCGCGAGAGCGTCCCTGAAGCCGCCGAGGGTCTCCTTCACGATCTTTCGGGAAACGACGGGGGCTCCGTGCCCGGGGAGGAAGAATTCGGGATCGCGCGACAGAGCGAGATCGAGCGCCGCGATGTATCCGAGGATCGGGCGGGTCAGCGTCCCGCGAAGCGTGGCGTTGTTGATGAAATACTCGTAGTAGTTGTCCCCGATGAAGACGGCTCCGAGCTCGGGCACCCATATCGTCGCGTGGTCCGGAGTCTCGCCCGGCGTGTGGAACATATTGAAGGTGAATCCTCCCGATTTGAAGTTGTATTCGTCGGCGAAAACGGTCGTCGGCGCCACGGGATCGAAGGGCGGAATCTCCGATGAGGCAGGCAGCGGTTTTCCAGCCCAGATGGCGGCCCTGCGTTCAAAGAAGGGCAGGAGGCGGCGCTGGTACTCGTTGAAATCGTCGAAGCCGCGCTGCGCGATTATCGGGATGCCGCCTCCCGATGTCCATATGTCCATGTTGTCCCAGTGGTCCCTGTGCCCGTGTGTCAGGAGTATCGCCTCGAGCGGATGTTTGCCGATGATCGATTTGAAGTATTGCGGCGCCGCTGCCGCGCCGGCGGGATCGATAAGCACACTCCCCTTTTTCGTCGTCACGAGGTACGAATTGCAGGAGCCCTCGATCCTGTACAGGTTGTCGGAGAGCCTGAGATAATCGGTGTATATTTCGGCTAGTCCTTTCCCAAGGCCCTCGCCCGCCGGGATCTTCTCCATCCAGCCGGGATCCCTGTCCCAGACGTAATCGAATATGACGGCGGAGAGATCGCCGAGCGACCTTGCCGCCTTCGTTTCGGAAAGCCTCTCGTGCTGGCCGAACGGATACCCCGTCCTGATCGACAGCGGCTGCATGCCATCGACGCCGACCATTGACGCGACAGCGCCGCTCAGCACGGCCTGGTGCAAAAAAAGCCTCCTCTGGAACGTGTTGCATGTCTCTTCCCGGTACCGGCCGTCCGCGAGCAGCTTTACGAGAACGCGCCGCCATTC
>JALOPX010000063.1 GCA_025453655.1 Candidatus Krumholzibacteriia bacterium | reverse complement strand
GGCGGGAAGGTTCTCAAGTTCGGAGCCGCCGCCGAGGTACTTCAGTGCCTCCATGAATGCGCCGAGGGGAAGGGGTTCGGCGTCGAGGTCGCCCAGGGGATACGCTGGCTCAAGGAGAAATGGGCGCGCGAGCTCGGAGCGGATCCGCAGTTCCTCCAGGACATCGGGATGGAGGTCAAGGGGCTCGAGTACTCGGAGTACATGTGCAAGGAGTCGCTGGCGCAGCAGGCCGGATACACGATGGCCGTCAAGGGGCCCCAGCACGACGAGGCGTGGCTCATTTTCATGGACATGGTGAACAACCAGATACCGTCATTCGAGGACAAGGCCGAGGCGCTCTACTATTATCCCCTGTGGAGGACCTGGTTCGGCCTTCACGGTCTTTGCAAGCTTCTCTGGAACGACATCGTCCCGGTCAGCAACAAGACCTATCCGCCGCAGGTGGCCGCCAAGGTCCCCGAGCACGTCGAGGATTTCTTCAAATTCTACGAGGGGATGACGGGCGAGCCGCTAGACGAGGAGAAGATGCTGGCCCAGTCGGCGAGGGTCCACAACCTTCAGAGGATCATGACGCGGATGCTCGGCTTCGGGACGCGCAAGGACGACATGCCGCCCTACCGCGCGGTCGGCCCCGTGACGAAGGAAGAGTACGAATCGCGCGCCGAGAAGTATTACGACAGGCAGATGAAGGAGATCATCGGCGTCGACCCCGCCGGGAAGTCCACGGAAGAGAAGATGAAGATCACCAGGGACCACCGGATGAAGCAGTACAACAAGGCAGTCGACGCCGCCTACCAGCGGCGCGGGTGGACGAAAGACGGGGTCCCGACGATCGCGAGGCTCAAACAGCTCGGCATCGACCTTCCGGAGCTTGTCGACATAATAAAGGGCGATCAATAGGCGAGTATGGAAAAAACGCCGCGAATATTCGAAAAGAACGTGCCGGGATCGACGGAGAAGCTGGCGGGCTCGACCGTCGGGATAGCCGGGTGCGGGGGGCTCGGCTCGAACGCGGCGCTCGCCCTCGCGCGCGCCGGCATCGGGCGCCTGATCCTCGCCGACCGCGACCTGGTCGAGGAATCGAATCTCAACAGGCAGTGCTATTTCCTCTCCGACGTCGGGAAGGTGAAGGTAGAGGCGCTCGCCTCGCTGATCAGGGCGATCAACCCGGGGATCAGGCTGGATATTCACAGGATCGAGATCTCGCCGGCCAACACGGCGGAGCTGTTCGGCGAGGCGGATCTGCTGATAGAGGCCTTCGACAGGGCGGAAAGCAAGCGCTGGCTGATTGAGACGTGGTGCAAATCGTTCCCGAAACGGCCCGTAGTCGGCGCGAGCGGCATTTCGGGGATAGGGAAAAGCTCCGAGATAATCGTAAGGTCATCGGGAATGATTCATATCGTCGGCGACCAGAAGACGAGCATGGAGATCGGGCTCTGTTCGGCGCGCGTGGGGCTCGTGGCAAACACGCAGGCGAACATCGCCATAGCCCTTCTCACGGACATGGAGATCTAGGCATGATCACCGTCAACGACAGGGACAGGAATGATCACCGTCAACGACAGGGACAGGATCGTTTGGCGCGAAGGTCTTACCGTCGAGGGCCTGATGAAGGAGATGGGATACGACTACGCCCTGATAACGGTCACGGTCGACGGCGTTCTCGTGCCCGAGGATGATTACGGGACCTTTCCGCTGCGGGACGGATCGAGGGTGGTCGTCTTCCACCTGGCGCACGGGGGTTAGGGCTCCCGCGGCGTCCTCACCTGGAGAGTTTCCTTCCCACAATAATTCCGGCAGACCATGAGCTTTTCAGCCAGTCGTCCGCGTCGTAATTATCGTCGGCCCTCTTGAGCGGTTCGCCGAAGCTCTCACGGTCGGCCCATATTCCGATTTCCCACGTTTTTCCCTGCAGGTTCGCCATCGCGAACATCTTCACTCCCAGTTCCTCCCACGCGACTCCCCAACCGTTCCAGGCGTGCAGCGGAACATAGCTGACGGCCGCCGCCCCGGCGTCGAAATGAAGCTCGGAACCGCCGCCCGGCGAAACCGTCTTCCCCGCTTCCAGATAGAAACCGCCGGTCAGGAACCCGGCCAGAGCGCCGATGCCGGCGTCGAAGGAACCTCCGGCAAACTGAAAATATATATCCATGGTGGTCGCGGCGAGTCCGGCTATGGGCGAGGCGTCATGAATGGCAAGAGGGACCATCAGGCCCGTATAAAGCGCCCTGCCCCCCGCGTACTCCCTCCCGTATCCGAGGTTCAACTGCGCCGCCGAGACTTGCGCGCGGGAAACATCGCTTTCGTCCCGGATATAGTCCGCAGGGGGTTCGTTCTCTTCCTCCGTGATCCCGCCTGCGATCTGGCCCGACCATCCGGGCCTGACATTCGACGGATGAGTGATGTGGAAACACCCCGCAAGACAGGTGACCGCAGCAACAAAAGCAGCAGCAGTCAAAGCACGGGGGTTGAATCCTGCCGCCAGGCGGTATCCGTCCATGATTATTCCTTCCCGTCTTCGACGAGCCTCTTCCCGAACCCGATCACGTTGTCGCTGGAATATCCGAGGTGTTCGTAAAAATGAATGACGGCAAGGTTCGAGTTGCGCACCTGCAGGTTGATCTTGGGGCACCCTTTTTCCGCGATCCTTTTTTCGACGGCCTCCATCATCATCCGGCCGTAACCCCGGCTGCGATGCGCGGGCGTCACGGCGAGGTAGTTGATCCATCCCCTGTGCCCCTCGTACCCCCCCATCACCGCGGCGACGATCCCGCCGCCCGGCGAGTCATCCCCGTACAGGCCGACGAGAAAAAGATCCGGATCGACGAGGAGCTTACGGTCGATATCGCGCGAAGGATCGTTCCACGGCACCACCAGCCCGCACTCGCGCCAGAGCGCGATCACCCCTTCCCTGTCTTTTTCCATGAACGGGCGGATCAGCAGGCTCAATAGCATCCTCCCGGGCGATTCTTTTCGGTGATCCCGCCGCCGATGCGGCGGCGGGATTTCACCGGATCAATCCTTTTATATGAGTCCTCTCTTTATCAGAAGCGGCTCGATACGGGGCTCCGATCCGCGGAATCTCACATAAAGGGCCATGGGATCCTCCGAGCCTCCCTTCGACAGTATATTCTCCCTGAACGAGTTCGCCAGGGCGGGGTTGAAGAGGTCGCCGGAGTCCTTGAACGCCTGGAAGGCGTCCTTGTCGAGCACCTCGGCCCACATGTAGCTGAAGTAACCCGCGTCATATCCCCCCGAGAAAATATGCCTGAAATATGTGCTCCTGTACCTCGAGACTATCTCGGGTATGAGGCCGATCCTGCCGAGGCTCGCGTTCTCGAAGGCCGTCACGTCCTGTTCGACGGGCTCCTTCAGCGTGTGCCAGTCGAGGTCGAGATAAGAAGCGGCGAGGTATTCCGTCGTCTCGAATCCCTGGTTGAATTTGCTCGAATTCTTCATCTTCGTCACGAGCTCTTCGGGGATTATCTCGCCCGTCTTGTAATGTTTCGCGTACATCGCGAGCACTTCGGGCTCTCCCGCCCAGTTCTCCATGATCTGCGACGGCAGTTCGACGAAATCGGTCGCGACCGAGGTCCCGCAGACCGAAGGATAGGTGCATTCTGAGAGCAGCCCGTGAAGGCCGTGGCCGAACTCATGGAACAGCGTGAGCACGTCGTCCCACGTGAGAAGGGCCGGCAGGTCCCCGGCCGGTTTCTGGAAATTCCCGACGTTGGTGATGACGGGGGTGACCATCTTTCCGTCCATCTTCATCTGATCGCGCAAAGAGCCGCTCCAGGCGCCGCCCCTCTTGCTTTCCCTCGGAAAATAGTCCGTGTAAAGTATTCCCACGTGGCTTCCGTCGGCCTCCGTCACCTCGAAGATTCTGACGTCGGGATGGTACTTCGGGATATCGTTTCTCTCCGTGAATTTCAGCCCCCACAGCCTGCCGGCCACGGCGAAGGCGCCGTCGATCACGTTCTCCAGCACGAAATAGGGCTTTATCATCTCCTCGTCGAGATCGTACTGTGCCTTCTTCACCTTCTCGGCGTAATACCACCAGTCCCAGCTTGCAAGCTTGAACCCGCCGTTCTCCGCGTCTATCATCGCCTGGAGCGCCGCGGCCTCCAGCTTAGCCTTTGCGAGGGAAGGCGCCCACAGCTTGTCGAGAAAAGCGTAAACGTTCCCGGGCTTCTTCGCCATCCCCTCCTCAAGGACGAAATCCGCGTGCGTCTCGTATCCGAGCAGGTTCGCCTTGTCGACCAGCAGGACGGTCATCCTCGAGATGATCTTCTTGTTGTCCAGCTCGTCGTTGTGGTCCCCCATATTGGTGTAAGCCTTGTAGATCTTCTCCCTGAGGTCCCGCTTTTCCGAGTACTGAAGGAAGGGGAGCATGCTGGGCTTCTGAATCGTGAAAAGCCACTTCCCCTGATGCCCCTTCTGGGCGGCGAGCTCCGCCGCGCCGTCCCTCACCACTTCCGGCAGGCCCGCGAGGTCCTCCTCGTTCTCTATCAACAGCTCGAACTTGTTCGTCTCCTTGAGGACATTCTCGCCGAACTGCAGCGAAAGGGTGGAGAGCTCCTTGTTGATCGCCCTCAGCTTGTCCTTGTCCCCGGCGCTCAGGTTGGCGCCGCCCCGCACGAAGTTCCGGTAATAATTATCGAGAACCATCCTCTGCTCGACGGTCAGGTCGAGGCCGTCCTTCTTCTCGTACACGGCCTTGACCCTCTCGAACAGCTTTTCGTTCAGCGCCACGTTGTCGGCGTGCTCCGCGAGCAGCGGAGCCACTTCCCTGGCGATCGCCTGCATGCTGTCGTTCGTGTTCGCCGAATTGAGGCTGAAAAAGATGTTGGCCGTCCTTCCGAGCAGCCGGCCCGAATATTCGATGGCACCTATGGTGTTCTCGAAGGTCGGCTCCGCCGGGTTCCCCGCGATCTTCGCGATCTCCCCGTCGTGAACGCGGATCCCTTCGCGGAACGCCGGGAGGTAATGCTCCTCCCTGATCTGGTCGAACGGCGGGACTTCGAAGGGAGTCTTGAATTCGCCCAGAAGGGGGTTCTTCACCGTCTGCGAGCAGGCCATCAAGGCCAGCAACGCGGAAATGGAAACGAATAATTGATGTTTCATCCGCCACTCCTTTGATTAAACCGCACCTTTAAAAGAATCGAATACAGGGGTTGGATTATAGACCGGCTTCCTTCGCGATTCAACTGTTTTATGGCCCGGCCGGCTCACGCGGCGCGCGGAGGCACCGGCGGGCTCCCGGCGGCGGTCAAAACCGTCATATCTCCCACTGGAAACGGTACCGGCACACCTTTCCGCCCTTCGCCCTGCATTCCTCCTCGATGCCGACGACGTTCTCCGCGCCGCACATCCTCAGGGCTTCCTCGTACCATCCGATCACCGTAAGGCAGTCGGGCTCCGAAAAGGTCTCGGCGTCGTATGTCGTAACCACTCCGGAATTCGGCCCCGTTTCCTGGTATTCGCGGCGTCCCTTGTCGTAATAAAACTTGTAGATGATCCCCGATTTCTTCATGAACGCCTGCGGATCGCCGGGCGTGAGGAAGGTCTTGTGGACCCTTGTCAGGCTCGTCTGGGCCGAGGCGGCGCCGATCTGCCTGAATATCGAGGCGTTCCCCCCGCCCAGGACGCCGACAATCGCTTTGTCGAGCCTGCTGCCCACGTCGAAGGGATACCATTTTGCCGTGAGGATTATTTCCCCGAGGAGCTCTCGATCTTCCGGGGGCAGGGCGTTCACGACCCTGTTCCAGGCCTCCTCGCCGAAGTGATCCACAACGAATTCCTTCCTGGAATGAAAGATCATGCCCTTGATTTCCATCGGTGACCCCTCCTGGCTTGTTTATCCCGGTCTCCCCCGGCTTCATGCCGAAGACAGGCCCATATTCGGACAACGGATCGGTTTATTCAAGAGGAAAGAGACCGGCGGGGCCCGCCCCGCTCCCCGCCGGACGGCACGAAAAAACCGGCCCGATCGGGACTCCGCGTCCCGGCCGGGCCGGCATCTTCATTTCGTCCGGCGTCCTGACACCGTTACATCTTGTGCCCGGTCGGCATCTCCAGCCCGTACCCCTGCCTCTTGTCGGCCCGCTTGAGCTGGTAGGCGAGGAATATCGAGATGATGCCCAGCACGACGAGCATCAGGATCGGAATCGTATAGTTATAGGGCGGGATCTCCCCCGCCGCCTTCAGCGCGTCTATCTTTCCCGGGATCTCCTCGAGGCTCATCCCCGAGGCGATGAGCTGATCCCTTGTCGTCTGTATCTGCGCCACGATTTTCGGATTGACGACGTCCAGCGTCTTCCCGATCCCCCAGAAAAAGGCCGAAAGGCCGTAGTTCTGGATCGTGAACATCGTCGCGTAGGCCGTGCCGAGCCTGTTTTCGGCGACGATCTTCGCCACCGACGGCCACATCGCGGCGGGGACGAGCGAAAAGGCGATGCCGAGGGAGAAAAGCCCCAGGTAGCCGAGGATCACGTTATTGAAAACCGACAGCGCGAGGTGCGCGAAGATCAGAAGAAGCGAACCGACGATCATCAGTGTCGCGGCCTTGCCCTTCTTGTCGACGAGGCGCCCGAAGATCGGAGTGAAAACGATCGTTCCGAGCGGGATCAGGCTCGTCACCTTGGGGGCCGTCCGGAAAAAGGCGGCGACCTTCTGCCAGAAGGTCATCCCGCTCATGTCGGGAAGGGCGGTCGTGAATCCGAACTTGTTCACCAGAAGGTCCGGGGCGTACTGGATGAAGGGGAATACCGCCGCGTAAAAGGCCACGCAGAGAAGAGTGATGAATATGAAGGAATGGTTGGTTACGAGATCGGTAAGATCCTTGAACTTGAACTGCTCGTCCGCGGAGGCCTGCGACGTACCCGCCATGGCGGCGGCCTGCTTGTCGTATTTCGCGTCGAATATCAGGTAGGCGAGGAAGGCGATGAACGAAAGGCCTACGACGCTCGCCGCGAAGAGAAGGCCCGTCGACACCTTTCCGCCCGCTATCTCGATGCCGAAGAAGTTGGTGCCGGCCGAACCGAGACGGCCGAAACCGACGTTGATCGCCATGGCGAGCGCCAGCTCGTATCCCTTGAACCACTTCACGACCGTTCTCGAGACCATCACGCAGACCGTCTCGAGGCCGGTCCCGAAGAGAATCCTGCCTACGATCATCCATATCATCATCGTCTTCTCGTCGCTTCCGAAGACGCCCTTGCTCGCGAGGGCGACGATGAAGGCGCCGAGCGTGGCGAGAAGGCCGAAGGCCGTCCCCGTCTTGCGTATTCCCCACTTGTCGAGGGCTATGCCGCCGACGATGATCATCAGGGCAAGGTTCGCCCAGGTCGTCGATGCCACGATCAGGCCGAACTGGCTGCTGTCGAACCCGAGCTGGCTCTCCATGAGGCCCTTCAGAGGGCCGAGCACGTCATTGAACCAGTATGTGCTGAACAGGAGCGTACTGATAAGAACCAGTACGAACCACCTCAGGCCGGCCGATTCGTTCAATTTCTTCTGTGCCAATTCTCTCAAGTCGCATCCTCCCTTTCAATTCCTGGCTATCGATGAAAACCGCTCCTTCCATGACAGGAAGACAGACTACATGAAAAGGTGCTCGTTTGGGAAGAATAATAAAAGGCGTTTCCACGGGATTCGTCCCCGCGGCCCGGACGGGGACGCCATCATGCTTACGGGCCGCCTATTCGGGATCCTCGTCGCAGGAAAGGAGTCCCTCTCCGGCCGCGCCCTCATCGATCTCCCCGTCCATGTCCGCCGTGCCGAAACCGCCCCCCTCCCCGCCTTCCGGCAGCCCCAGAATCCTCGACGATTCGAGGCCCGGAAGCGCTTCCACCTCGCGCAGCCTCTTTTCCATCGCCCTCGTCCGCACGCCGGTCTGATCGATCGTGTTCGAAGCGGCGGAAAGCTGCCTTTTCACCTTGCCGAGCATCTCGCCGAACCTGCCGAACTCGGTTTTCACCGCGCTCAGAACCTTCCAGACCTCGCTCGAGCGCTTTTCGATCGCGAGGGTCCTGAATCCCATCCTCAGGCTGCTGAGGATCGCGGCCAGGGTCGTCGGGCCCGCCACGACCACCCTGAATTCGCGCTGAAGCCTCTCCACCTCCCCCGTCTGACGAAGCACCTCGGCGTAGAGCCCCTCCGTCGGAAGAAACATGATCCCGAAATCCGTGGTCTTCGGGGGATCGAGATATTTGTCCCTGATATCCTTCGCGGAAGCATGGACCGCCCGTACGAGGGCCGCCGTCGCCTGCTGCACGGCCTCCGGATCGGCCGCCTCCGAGGCCTCGACCAGTCGCAGGTAATCCTCCTGGGGGAATTTCGAATCGATCGGCAGCCAGACGCACGATCCGGGAGCGTCGTCCGCGCCAGGCAGCTTAATCGCGAACTCCACTCTGTCGGAGGAGCTTTCCTTCGTCCGGACATTTCTCTCGTACTGATCGACCGTCATCACCTGCTCGAGAAGGGCCCCGAGCTGAATCTCGCCCCATGTGCCGCGCGTCTTGACGTTCGTCAGGACCTTCTTGAGGTCCCCGACGCCCGTCGCGAGGCTGCGCATCTCGCCGAGCCCTCTCTGGACCGCCTCGAGCCTTTCGCTCACCAGGCTGAACGATTCCCCCAGCCTCTTCTCCAGGGTATCCTGCAGCTTCTCCTCAACCGTCGCCCTCATCTGGTCGAGCTTCTTCTCGTTCCCCTCCTGCATCGCCTTCAATTTCTCGTCGATCGTCGAACGAAGGCCCTCGATCCTCTTCTCGTTCGATTCCGTCAGCTCTCCGATGCGCCTCGAGACGGACTCGAGAAGCTCGCCCTGGGATTTCCCTATCACATCGATGGCGCCGAGCACCGTGCCGGAAGCCGATCTCTGCGACCCCGCGACCTCCTCCCTGAGAAGTTTGGCCGCTTCGGCGGCCTCCTCCCTCGCCGAGCGAAGGTCCTCCCTGACGTCCTTTTCAAGCCCGCTCTTCCCGCCGCCCGGCAGGCGGAAGAAAACGACGACGATCATGACGGCGTTCGCCAGGGCGAGCAGCACGAGCAATATCGGAAGAAAACTCAATGTATCAGCCTCCATTCGTCGACCGGTTCATTCCCCGTTCCAGGCGAAATACCCTTCGAGCCGCGCCCTGCTTTCCACGGCCGAGGCCATGTCGACCTCCAGATCGAGTAGAAGCGGCCTGCCGAGCCCCCTCAACAATAAGCCGAGGCGGGCGAAATCGAACGTCCCATCGCCCGGGACCATGTGATCGTCGGAGACGGCGTCGTTGTCGTGAATATGCAGCGCCGCCGCGCGCGGCGAGAGCGCGTCCCACCATCGTTCCAGGGGAAGTTTCGAGAAGACGTTGACATGCCCGACATCCAGGCAGAATCCGATGTTATCGCTCCCCGCCAGGTCGGCGAGCCGGAGAAGCACCTCGGGCTCGTCGTCCCACGTGTTCTCGAGGGCGAGGGTCACGCCGCACTCGCCGGCCTTCCCGGCGATCGCCGGCATCCGTTCGGCCCAGTTGCGCAGCCAGTGCTTCTTCCCGCCGCGCGAGAAGAGCGGGAGGTACCCGGTGTGGATCACCATCACCTTTCCGCCGAGGGCCCTTGTGACGTCGAGCCCGTGGGAGATGCACCTCGCCGAATATTCGGAGATGTTCCGGTCGAGACTCGCCACGTCGAGCCCGAAAAAGGGCCCGTGGGTGAAGACCGAGAGCCCGAAGCCGTCGATCTTCTCCCTTATCCGTCCGAGGTCCTCCCTGCCGAGGCTCATCATGTGATCGACCTTCGTCATCCTTATCTCGAGCTGGAACCCGTTCCTGACGACGAAATCGATCCCCTCTTCGTGCCTTTCGAAGGGGATGCTGAGATAAAAAGCGTTTTTGCCCCGTGTGTTTTCCAAAGTATCTTGACCTCCATCGGCCGGGTCATTATGCTCTGCACATATTGCCAGATATCTTCCGATAAGACAAGGAGTGATCGCAGACATGAAACTGGTTGAATGCGTGCCGAACTTCAGCGAAGGCCGGGACATGGCCAAGATAGAACTGATCACGAACGAGATAAGGGGCGTGGAGGGGGTCAGGCTTCTCGACGTGGACCCCGGGAAGGACACCAACCGGACCGTGGTGACCTTCATAGGGACCCCCGACGAGACCGTCGAGGCGGCCTTCAGGGCGATCAGGAAAGCCTCCGAGGTGATCGACATGAGAATCCACACGGGGGCGCACCCGCGGATGGGCGCCACCGACGTATGCCCCTTCGTCCCCGTCAGGGGGGTCACGATGGACGATTGCGTCGAGCTGGCCCGCAGGCTCGGCAAAAGGGTCGGCGACGAGCTCGGTATCCCGGTCTATTTCTACGAATACGCGGCGTCCCGCCCCGAGAGAAGGAACCTCGCCTCGGTGAGGGCGGGCGAATACGAGGGGCTGGCCGCAAGGCTCGCGGACCCGGCGTGGAAACCCGATTGCGGCCCGGCCGAGTTCAACCCGGGCGCCGGCGCGACGGCGATAAGCGCCAGGGAATTCCTCATCGCCTATAACGTGAACCTCAACACCAGGGATACGAGGATCGCGAACGAAATCGCCTTTTCGATACGCGAGAAGGGACGGGCGAGGAAGGACGGGGACGGCAGGATAATGCGCGGCTCGGATGGAGAGACGCTGATGGAGCCCGGGATCTTCAGGGAATGCAAGGCGGTCGGGTGGTACATGGAGGATTTCGGCAGGGCGCAGGTGTCGATCAACCTGACGAACTTCAAGGTGACCCCCCCGCATCTCGTCTTCGACGAGTGCAGCCGCATCGCCACCGGGCTCGGGGCGCGGGTGACGGGGAGCGAGCTTGTGGGGCTTATCCCGCTCGACGCCCTGCTGCAGGCTGGAAGGCATTACCTGGGGAAGATGGGACGGCTGACCGGGGTGCCCGAGTCGGAACTGATCCACATCGCCGCCCTCTCTATGGGCCTCGGCGACCTATACCCCTTCGAACCGGACAAGAAGATCATAGAGTACCAGTTCAGGCGGCCTGAGAGCCTCGCGGCAATGAGCGTGACGAAATTCGCGGACCTGCTTTCGACCGACTCCCCCGCCCCGGGCGGGGGGAGCGTCGCCGCCCTGTGCGGCGCTCTGAGCGGCGCCCTCTCCGCGATGGTCTGCGCGCTGACTCACGGCAAGAAGGGGTACGAGAAGGATTACGAAGAGATGGAAAGGGTCGGCGTCGCCGGACAGCGCCTCAAGGAGGAGTTCCTCGCCGACGTTGACCGCGACACCGAGGCATTCAACAGGGTCATGGAAGCGATGAGGATGAAGAAGAAGACCGACGCCGAGAAGGAGGCAAGGGACACCGCCATAGAGCAACGGACGAAGGAAGCGACGACGATACCGCTCGGGGTCCTGAGAAGGACGATGGAGGCGGCGGGAATCGCGCGGATCGTCGGCGAGAGGGGGAACCGCAACTCGGCGAGCGACGCGGGGGTCGCGGCCCTCGCCGCGAGAACGGCCGCCGAGGGCGCCTACCTCAACGTCATCATCAACCTCGCCGGCATCAAAGACCGTGATTTCGCGGAGGCCGCGCGGGGCGAGGCGGAAAAGATCCGCGGAGAGGTCGCCGCGCACGTTGCCGAGACGATGCGCATCGTCGAGAAATCGATCGTGAAATGACATGGAGCCGGCCGCGGCTGAAGCGGCCGGCCGGCGCGCCGTCAGGACGGCCTGCCGTTTGAATCGAAGATGGCTTTCCAGTCGAAAGGACTTGGACCTTGATCAGACTCGATATCGACGGGGTGTTCGCCCACGCGGGCGAAAAGGATATCGCGGGCAGGGCGACTGCCGCCATGGACGCCCTTTCCTCGCTTCTTCGCAGGGAAGGCGCCGGTTCGGAGATGCTCGGCTGGCTCGATCTCCCGCTCATGCCCGAAAAGCAAATCGACGAGATCGCGGAGACCGGCAAAAGGATCCGCGGCGAAAACGACTGCCTCGTCGTCGTCGGCATCGGCGGATCGTATCTGGGGGCGCGGGCCGCCATCGAGGCCCTCCCCTTCGAGGCCGGTTTCCCCGTTCTCTTCGCGGGGAACAGCCTCTCCCCCGTCTATCACGACAGGCTTATCTCGGGCCTCGAGGGCAAAAGATTCGCCGTCTGCGTGATCTCGAAATCGGGTACCACGACGGAGCCCGCAATAGCGTTCCGCCTGTTGCGGAGAAAACTGGCCGAGACCCTCGGCCCGCGTGCGGTCGCCGACAGGATCTTCGCCGTCACCGACCCCGCGAAGGGGGCCCTGCGGCGGATGGCCTCCGAGGAAGGATGGAAGACCTTCTCCATCCCGCCCGACGTCGGGGGGCGTTTCAGCATCCTCTCCCCCGTCGGCCTCCTCCCGTGCGCCGCGGCCGGGATACCGATCGAGGAGATGCTCGCCGGGGCGCGCGCGGCACTCGGATCATTTTCGATGAAAAGCGCGGAGAACGACGCCCTGCGCTACGCCGCCGCTAGGACAATCCTTCACGAGAGGGGCACGAAGATCGAGGTCCTTTCGACCTTCCACCCGGAGCTCGCCCTCTTCTGCGAGTGGTGGAAACAGCTCGCGGGAGAGTCGGAGGGAAAGGACGGCAGGGGCCTCTTCCCCGCCTCCACGGTCATGACGACCGACCTTCATTCCCTCGGTCAGCTTCTGCAGGAGGGCGCGAGGGATATCCTGGAGACCTTCCTCGTCGCCTCCCGTCCGTCGAGGGATCTGACGGTGCCGGGCGACGAAGCGGACCTCGACCGCCTCAACTACCTGTCCGGGCGCTCGCTCGGGGAGATAAATTCGAAGGCGTTCGAGGGGACGAGAGCCGCCCACGAATCGGGAGGGCTGCCCGTCGTGACGATAGAGGTGCCTTCGATAACCCCCGGCTCGATCGGGGCGCTCTTCGTATTCTTCGAGATCGCCGTCGCCGTCACCGGCAGGATGATGGGAATCAATCCGTTCAACCAGCCGGGCGTCGAGGAATACAAGTCGAGGATGTTCGGGCTTCTCGGCAAACCGGGGGCATGAGCATGAAAACGCGATTCCTCATTGCCGCCGCCCTGCTCCTTCAGCCGCACAACGGCTGCGCACCGTCCGCCGTTCCGCTTACCAGGGAAACATTCGTGATGGGCACGAAATGCGTCATCACAATATACGGCATGGACGACCGGCGCGCCGGCGAGGCGGCCGGCCGGGCCATCCACGAGCTTCACCGGATCGAAACCGTGATGAGCACGTGGAACGCGGACAGCGAGATCTCGGCCCTCAACGGCTCGCCCGGCAACGCCCCCTTCGCCGTTTCGCGCGAATTGTTCGGCATACTGGATGAATCTTTCCGCTGGTCGGAGCTCACCGGCGGGGCTTTCGATATCACTGCGAGACCGCTCGTCCGGATGTGGGGATTCCAGGGGGGCGAGGCCGTCCTTCCGTCGGGGGAAGAGATATCGGCGGCTCTCCGGCTCGTCGGCTTCGGCAAGGTCCGTCTCGACGCGGAAAATCTCGCCGTCGAGCGCCCCGAGGGGATGCAGTTCGACCTCGCCGGGATCGGGAAGGGGTACGGGGTCGACAGGTGCGTCGCCATTCTCAGGGAGAGCGGCGTTGAGAGCGCGCTCGTCAACCTCGGGGGGAACATGTACGCGCTCGGCGCCCCGCCGGGGAAAGGGGCGTGGACGATCGGAATACGCGACCCTCGCGGCGGGGACGGCCTCGCGGGCAGGCTCCTCCTGAAGGACGAGGCCGTTGCGACCTCCGGCAATTACGAGAATTTCGTCGTGATCGACGGGAAGCGGCGCGGCCACATCGTCGATCCGCGCTCCGGCCTGACCGTGGACGGCCAGCTCAGCGTCACCGTGACCGCTCCGACCGCGACGGCCGCCGACGCGCTGTCTACGGGCCTTTTCGTGCTCGGCCCGGTGGAAGGACCCCGCGCCGCCGAAAATATCCCGGGAGTGAGGGCCGTATTCCTGCTTGAGAACGGGGAGCGCGTGGTCGCCGGGGATTTCGGCGACAGTCTGGATTTCGGGCGATAGGGCCCTGTAACGGGGTGCCGGCCCTTGAGGCCGCCGCCGTCAAACGATCTTTTCCGCCACGGCCGTGCAGCGGCAGTTTCCCCGCTATGCCGCCGATCGTCTCCGCCGCGAGCCTTTTATGCTCCTCCCCTTCGCCGGAATGGAGCCTGTCCAGTATCCTGAATCCTTCCTCGTCGAAATCGGCGACGACGAACCTTCCCCCCGGGGCGAGGACCCTGGACACCTCGGAGAGAAGGTTCTCCCCCGCCTCCATGTGGTGAAGGACGTTGACCATCGTGACCAGCCTGAAACTCCCGTCCGGGAACGGAAGGTCGTTCGCGTCGGCGAGATGGAATTCGATCGACCCGGCGACCCCCTCGGCCGCGGCCCCCGCCATCGCCCCCATCAGGTCGTCCTCGGAGATATCCATCGTGGCCGTTCGAATCCCCATCCGCGCCAGCGCGAAGGCCGTCAGACCCCTCCCCGTGCCTATGTCGAGGGCCGGGCCGGCAATCTCCCCGGCCGCGCCGAGGACGAATTCAATCATCCCGGCGCGGTCGATGCCGTGCTCGAGGAAAAGCCTGTCTCGTTCCTTCCTGCGCGCCCTGTATTCATCCAGCATACGGCCAGGCGGCTCGAAGGGCACAAGGACCCTTTCGGCGCCGGACCATTTGAAGAATCCCTTCGAGGAATCCATCGCACCTCCATCGGAGCCCGTGATCGGGCGCCGCCTGATCTTTCACTTCACCTTCGCGAGGCCCTGCTCGAGATCGGCGATGATCTCCCGCGCGTCCTCGATCCCGACCGATATCCTGACGAGCCCGTCGGTGATGCCCGCCTGTTTCCTCAACGCCGGGTCCATGCTGGCGTGGGTCATGGAGGCGGGGTGCTGGATCAGCGTTTCGACCCCTCCGAGGCTCACGGCCAGGGCGCACATGTGAACGGAGTTCATCAGCACCTTCCCCGCCTCGACGCCTCCCCGGAGCTCGAAGCTGATAAGCCCTCCCGGCCCGTCCGACTGCTTCCTGTGAGTCTCGTACTGCGGATGGGATTCGAGCCCGGGGTACATGACCTTCGACACCTTCGGATGGCCTTCGAGGAAGTTCGCCACCTGCATCCCGTTCGCGACGTGCCGCTCCATCCGCAGCGCGAGGGTCTTGATCCCCCTCGCCACGAGGAAGGAGTTGAAGGGATCGATCGTCCCGCCGAAGGCGTTCGACATCTTCCTGAAAAGCCTGTAATCCTTTTCGTCCTTCGCGACGACCATCCCCGCCACGACGTCTGCGTGCCCGTTGAGGAACTTCGTCATCGAATGGATCACGATGTCGGCTCCGTGCTCGAGGGGCCTCTGCAGCACCGGGCTCATGAAGGTATTGTCGACGGAGAGCCTCGCCCCGTGAGCGTGCGCGATCGCCGCCGCCTCGGAAATGTCGGTCACCGCCATCGTCGGATTGGCCGGCGTCTCGATGTGTATCAGTGTCGTTTTCGGGATGAGCGCCTTTTTTATCGCGGCGCCGTCGGTGGTGTCCACGAAAGACACGCCGATCCCGAAATTTCCCATCTGCTCCCTCAGGAGCCCGACCACGGGCCCGTAGACCGACTCGCTGCAGATGACGTGTTCGCCCGTCCTGACGACCGATGCGAAGGCCAGGTGGAGGGCCGCCATCCCCGAGGCGCACCCTATGCCGCCGAAGCCTCCCTCGAGAACCGCCACGGCCTGCTCGACTCCCTTGACGGTAGGGTTGCCGAGCCTGGTGTAGATGTATCCGTCCTGCTTACCGGCGAAAAGCGAAGCGCCGTGATCGACGTTACGGAAGCTGAAGGTGGATGTCTGGTAAATCGGCGTCACGACCGAGCCCGTCCCGTCGGGCATGAAGCCTCCGTGCACGCATTTTGTCTCCTTCGATTTGTTTCTGACGTCTTCCATCTTCATTC